>NZ_JBYOKU010000055.1:0-33858 GCF_057799175.1 Pseudomonas sp. 14P5.3.2
TAAAAGAGCCAAACATCACCGCTCTTTCAACTCCTTCCAGGCTTCGATGAACTGAAGCAACCCGCTATCGAAAACTGCGTAACTCATTGAATCTCAAGGAGTTTTCCGTTTCGACTGCGCCTGAAGTGGGCGAATTATAGACCTCCAGAATCTGCCGTCAACCGTTAATTTCAGTTTTATTGCAAAACCTGCTTTTTGGTCAGCAAACGCGGGATTCGCCGCGCAACCGCAGGTACACGCATCAGTAAAAGCACCGCACCTATAAAGGCATAGATCGCCCACTCCTTGAGATCAGCACGCACGATCCACAGCATATGCAGCAATCCCAGCCCCAGAATCACATACACCAACCGATGCAATTTCTTCCAGCGCACACCCAAACGGCGCTGACTGTAGCGATTTGAAGTCACCGCCAACGCCAACAGACCAAGGAAACCCAACGTCCCCACAATAATGTACGGCCGCTTACGCAACTCCACGCCCAGCTGCGACCAGTCGAAACCGAGAATAAACGCCATATAGCTGAACAGGTGCAGAACCACATAAGCAAAACACCAAAGTCCCAATTGACGGCGCACAGCAATCCACCCTGCCCACCCCGTCAATTTCTGCAGCGGCGTCATGCTCAAGGTGATCAACAGCAATACCAGCGTCCCCAGCCCCAATCGATCAACCAGCACCTTGCCAGGATCCGGACCGAGCACATCGGCAAACGCCTGATAAAACCAAAGCAATGGCCAGGTCGCCGCCGCAATGAAAACGCCTACACGCCAGAACGGATATCGCATCAGTAGTTCTTCCGCAAATCGAGCCCTGTATATAAAGAAGCAACTTCATCCGCATAGCCGTTGAACATCTGTGTATCACGCACATTCGGCTTGAACAGACTGTTCGGCAGACGCCGTTCCCGCGCCTGAGTCCAGCGCGGATGATCGACCGTGGGATTCACGTTGGCATAAAACCCGTATTCATCAGCCGCGATGCTCTGCCAGGTGGTCTTGGGCTGTTCGCTGACCAGACTTATCCGCACAATCGACTTCACACTTTTGAAGCCGTACTTCCACGGCACCACCAGACGCAGCGGCGCACCATTCTGATTCGGCAACTCGCGGCCATACATGCCTACCGCCAGAATCGCCAAGGGATTCATCGCCTCATCAAGGCGCAAGCCTTCTACATAAGGCCAGTCGATCAGGGCAAAACCCGAGCGCTGCCCTGGCATGCTCTTGGGATCCTGCAGGGTTTCGAAGCGAATGTATTTGGCCTTAGAGGTCGGCTCGACCTGCTTGAGCAACGCAGAAATCGGAAAGCCAATCCACGGGATGACCATCGACCACGCTTCAACACAGCGAAGGCGATAGATACGCTCCTCTAACTGGTACGGTTTCATGAAGTCTTCAAGCGCATAACGCCCGGGTTTGCCCACTTCCCCATCGACGACAACGCTCCACGGCTCGGTTTTCAGCGAACCGGCATTTGCAGCCGGATCGCCCTTGTCGGTGCCGAACTCATAGAAGTTGTTGTAGTGGGTCGCGTCTTTATAAGGCGTGATCGCCTCATCCTTGACGTTGACTGCGCCCCATTTAGTAGAGGGGAGCTTCTCGGCAAACCAGGCAGGCGCCTTGCCCGACTCGACATCGGCATAACGCGCCGCGTCTTCAGCGCTGGCCCAACGCGGCAGGCTGCTCACGGCGATACCGGCAGCGGTAGCTCCGAGCAATTGGCGACGAGAAAGATAAATGGATTCAGGCGTGACATCCGACTCATGGCAGTCGGACGCTTTGGGGATTTTGATCAGCATGGCAACTCCGCAGCTTTGGAGGACAGATGCACCCATAGACTGCGGAGTATGCGGGAAATTACATCACTCGGCGTTTTTGTGACGACGAAGATGCAACAGATATTGCACCGGGCCGGAAGCGGCGTAAGCGAGGAACACCAGCAGCAAAATACGCGGCGGATCGCTGAACACCACGGCGAACACCAGCACCACGGCGAGAATCGCCACGAACGGCACACGGCCCTTCAAATCCAGCTCCTTGAAGCTGTTGTACTTGATGTTGCTGACCATCAGCATGCCGGCAGCCGCCACCATCAGCGCGACCAGGAACGACATCTTCGAACCCTGAATGCCGTAATCGCTGAACGCCCAGACGATCCCCGCCACCACGCCGGCAGCTGCCGGACTGGCCAGACCGATGAAGTAGCGCTTGTCCGCCGTACCGACCTGGGTGTTGAAACGCGCCAGACGCAAAGCGGCACCGGCTACATAGATGAAGGCAACCATCCAGCCGACCTTGCCCATGTCGCCCAATGCCCAGCCAAAGGCCAGCAGCGCCGGTGCGACACCGAAAGCGACCATGTCGGACAGCGAGTCATACTCGGCGCCGAAGGCACTTTGCGTATTGGTCATGCGCGCGACACGCCCATCAAGACCATCGAGCACCATGGCCACGAAGATTGCGATCGCGGCGAAGGCGAAATACTTGCTCGCGTTCGCAGAATCCCCGGCGCTCAAGGCAGCCTGGGCACTCATCGAGTTGATGATGGAATAAAACCCTGCGAACAGGTTCGCAGTGGTGAACAGATTCGGCAGCAGATAGATACCACGATGCCGGACTTTACGACCTTCTGCGTCGTGCCCTTCCTCGACATGTTCATCGATGGGCAGCAGGCTTTCGGCGTCAGAAGCCTGGTTCGGCTCTTCGGGACGTTCGCTCATGGACATTACCTTGCAACGGTTTGGAAAGTTTCGACAGGTGCCTGTGACGACGGTTCGGCCACAAACGATGCAGCTTTATACCAGAACCATCGGTTTCAAACGAAAAAACGCGGCCGAAGCCGCGTTTTTTCGTACAAGGATGACGACTTAGTTTTTGGCTTTGTCGACGATCTTGTTGGCACCGATCCACGGCATCATGGAGCGCAGTTGCTCGCCGATGATTTCGATACCGTGAGCGGCGTTGTTACGACGCTTGGCGGTCATCGAAGGGTAGCCGGTTGCGCCTTCGCTGATGAACATTTTGGCGTATTCGCCGTCCTGAATACGTTTCAGGGCATTGCGCATGGCCTGACGGGATTCGGCGTTGATCACTTCCGGACCGGTCACGTACTCGCCGTACTCAGCGTTGTTGGAGATCGAGTAGTTCATGTTGGCGATACCGCCTTCGTACATGAGGTCAACGATCAGTTTCAGTTCGTGCAGGCACTCGAAGTAGGCCATTTCCGGCGCGTAGCCAGCTTCAACCAGAGTTTCGAAACCGGCTTTGACCAGTTCAACGGTACCGCCGCACAGTACGGCTTGTTCGCCGAACAGGTCGGTTTCGGTCTCGTCCTTGAAGGTGGTTTCGATGATGCCGGTACGACCGCCACCCACACCAGCTGCGTAGGACAGTGCAACGTTTTTGGCGTTACCCGAGGCGTCCTGGTAGATCGCGATCAGGTCAGGGATACCGCCGCCCTTCACGAACTCGGAACGTACGGTGTGACCCGGAGCTTTCGGCGCGATCATGATCACGTCGAGGTCGGCACGCGGAACAACCTGGTTGTAGTGGATCGCGAAGCCGTGGGAGAAGGCCAGGGTGGCGCCTTTCTTGATGTTCGGCTCGATTTCGTTCTTGTACAGCGAGGACTGGAACTCGTCCGGGGTCAGGATCATGACCAGATCGGCAGCAGCTACAGCGGAAGCAACGTCGGTCACTTTCAGGCCGTGGGCTTCGGCTTTGGCAACAGTGGCCGAACCTTTACGCAGACCGACGGTAACGTCGACACCGGAATCTTTCAGGTTGCACGCTTGAGCGTGGCCTTGGGAGCCGTAACCGATGATGGCAACTTTCTTGCCCTGGATGATCGACAGGTCGCAGTCTTTATCGTAGAAAACTTTCATGAATTTCCCCTATATATCCAGGCCGTTCAGGCCATTCGCTAATTTGGTTTAGATGCTGAGTACTTTGTCGCCGCGGGCAATGCCGGTCACGCCGCTACGGACGGTTTCCAGAATCGATGCGGTGCCGATGGACTGAATGAAGCTGTCGAGCTTGTCGCTGGTACCGGTCAATTGAACGGTATACACGCTGGCGCTGACATCGACGATCTGTCCACGGTAAATATCGGTGGTGCGTTTGATCTCGGCGCGCTGGGCACCAGTGGCCTTGACCTTGACCAACATCAGCTCGCGCTCGATGTGAGCGCTTTCCGACAGGTCCACCAGCTTGACCACTTCGATCAGCTTGTTCAGGTTTTTGGTGATCTGCTCGATGATTTCATCGTGGCCGACAGTGGTCAGCGTCAGACGCGACAGCGTCGGGTCTTCGGTTGGGGCCACCGTCAGGCTTTCAATGTTGTAGTTGCGCTGCGAGAACAGGCCGACTACGCGAGACAAAGCGCCGGGTTCGTTTTCCAGAAGCAGGGAAATAATGTGCCGCATGATTAAGTACGCTCCGTCTTGCTCAGCCACATATCGCGCATGGAGCCGTCTTTGATCTGCATCGGGTAGACGTGCTCGCTGGTATCGACCGAAATATCGAT
Source organism: Pseudomonas sp. 14P5.3.2 (assembly GCF_057799175.1). Lineage (NCBI taxonomy): Bacteria > Pseudomonadati > Pseudomonadota > Gammaproteobacteria > Pseudomonadales > Pseudomonadaceae > Pseudomonas > Pseudomonas sp. 14P5.3.2. The sequence continues at coordinate 4,528 of NZ_JBYOKU010000055.1, forward strand.
CACCACCAGACGATCTTTCATGGCGAACGCCTCTTCCATCTTCGACTTCAAATCTTTCGAATCGGTGATGCGCACGCCGACGTGACCGTAGGCTTCAGCCAGTTTGACGAAGTCAGGCAGCGACTCCATATAAGAGTGCGAGTGGCGGCTGCCATAGCTCATGTCCTGCCACTGACGAACCATCCCCAGAACGCCGTTGTTCAGGATGACGATTTTCACCGGCAAGCCGTATTGCAGGCAGGTCGACAGTTCCTGGATGTTCATCTGGATGCTGCCTTCGCCGGTGACGCAGGCAACGTCGTCATCCGGGAAGCTCAACTTGATGCCCATGGCCGCCGGGAAACCGAAGCCCATGGTGCCCAGGCCACCGGAGTTGATCCAGCGGTTCGGCTTGTTGAACTTGTAGTACTGCGCAGCGAACATCTGGTGCTGGCCCACGTCAGAAGTGATGAAGGCATCGCCCTTGGTCACTTCGCACAGGGTCTCGATCACGGTCTGCGGCTTGATCAGGCTGCCGTCGCCCTTGTCATAAGGGAACAGGCCGCGATCACCGCGCCACTCATCGACTTGCTTCCACCAACTGGCAACGGACTCCTTGTTCGGGGTTTCGCCGATTTCCTTGAGGATCGCGACCATTTCGGTCAGGACACTCTCAACCGGACCAACGATTGGCACGTCGGCCTTGATGGTCTTGGAGATAGAAGCCGGGTCGATGTCGATGTGGATGATCTTGGCATTCGGGCAGAACTTCGCCGCGCCGTTGATCACACGGTCATCGAAACGTGCGCCGACAGCCAGGATCACGTCGGCATGGTGCATCGCCAGGTTGGCGGTGTAGCTGCCGTGCATGCCAAGCATGCCGATGAACTGACGGTCGGTGCCTGGGAAACCACCCAGGCCCATCAAGGTGTTGGTCACCGGCAGGTTGAGCATTTTGGCCAGTTCGGTCAGCGGTGCGGAACCGTTGCCCAGGATCACGCCGCCACCGGAATAAAGCACTGGGCGTTTGGCCGCCAGGAGCATTTCTGCCGCTTTGCGGATCTGCCCGGAGTGGCCGCGAACGGCCGGGCTGTAGGAACGCAGCTTGGCTTTTTTCGGGAAGACGTATTCGAACTTCTCGGCCGGGTTGGTCATGTCTTTCGGGATATCGACCACGACCGGACCTGGACGACCGGATTGTGCAAGGTAGAAGGCCTTCTTCATGACTTCCGGGATTTCCGAGGCGTGCTTGATCATGAAGCTGTGCTTCACGATCGGCCGGGAGATACCGATCATGTCGGTTTCCTGGAACGCGTCGGTGCCGACCATGGTGCTTGGCACCTGACCGGAAATGATCACCATTGGAATCGAATCCATATAGGCGGTGGCAATACCGGTGATGGCGTTTGTGGCGCCAGGACCGGAAGTCACCAATACCACGCCGGCTTTACCGGTGGCACGAGCGTAGCCGTCAGCCATATGGGTAGCCGCTTGCTCGTGACGAACCAGGATGTGGGTCACTTCCGGTTCTTTGAACAGGGCATCGTAAACATGAAGGAGAGCACCACCAGGGTACCCGTAGATATATTTGACGCCTTCGTCACGCAAGAAGCGGACGAGCATCTCACCGCCAGATAAAAGCTCCACGTTGTTCACCTCTAAAACGCCAGAATACCGTCCACACAAAAGGGGCGGGTCTTAATAGGTTTACTTCTCGGCAGAGCATGAGCGACGGTGGTCGCCGACTACGTCAGCACTGACTGAGCAAGTATTGGGATCGTCCCAAGTGTTGCGGGCCTTTCCCACCCAGCGCGAGGTAACGCGTTGCGGGTGTAACAGGTCGACGCGGATATGCGCCTCATGATCTACCGAGTGGGTCTGCTTCTGGCAGTCCCTCTACAGCGGACTTTGGATTCTTCTGTTTCGCCCTCTCCAAGTCAAGCCGTCAATGTGCTTAATTGTGGGTAAGCACATGAGAACGCAAGAAAAAACCTGAAAACCGCTACTCTGTTAGTGTCAATTGCGCAATTTTGCCAAGGAATCAGCATGCGAACGCTCCTCGTCACACTGCTGATCGGTCTCAGCCCGTGGTGCATGGCCGGTCAGATCTACAAATGGGTCGATGCCCAAGGCGTCACTCACTTCGATGCGCAGCCGCCGCAAGGTCAGCCGGCGACGACCATGCAGACGCCCTCCTCGCCCCAGCCGAAACCTGCCGCCATCCCTGGCAGCGGTGCGTTGGGCGATCAGAAAGCCATCGACGACAAGGTGAAGAGGCAGGTGACCGAGCAGCAGGCGCAGCTCAAGGCGTTTTGCGAGCAGGCACGGACGAACCTGGCGCAATTGCAGAACAATCCGCGTTTGAGGGAGGAAGTGGAGGGAGAACTGAGGCGTCTCGACGATGCACAACGGCAGGAGCGCATTGTCGAAGCGCAGAAGCAGATCGCGCAGAACTGCGAATAGACACCTGTAGGAGCTGCGATCTTTTGACCTTGTTTCCAAGAGCAGATCGAAAGATCGCAGCCTGCGGCAGCTCCTACAGGGGATCGGTACTAGCGGGAAGCGGTGATCAGCAGGTCAAACTCTTTGAGCAACACCTGCAATTGCCGATCCTTGCCCTGCAGATTGCGCTGGGCAAAGACCATTTCGGCCATTTCCTGAATGCCCGAGGCATTGGGTAACGGCAGATCCTGCTCAAGAATCATCTTCATCCGAGGCAGGAAGATCCATTGCAGCCACTGCTCGAAATCCAGCGTGTCGACCGAAAACGGCTCGACACTGCTCAAGGCTTCGACCGATGGCTGAACGTCATCCCACCAACCCTGCGCGCGCAGTTCGCGCTCGATCAACAGCAACTGATCGGCAATTTTCGGGAAACGGCCATCCATCACAGCGAAACCTTGGCCTTCTGACGGGCCTGAGCGGCGCCGGCGGAATCGCCTTGTTTCTCACGGGACTGAGCGATGATTTCCCACAGGTTGGCCTGCAAGTCTGGACGACCGTTGGCCATGGTCAGCGCCCGACGGGCGAATTGCTCGGCCTGTGGCGCATCACCTTGAGCCATGCGTACTTGCGCCAAGCGGTAAAGCACTTGCGGCTCACGCGGGGCAACGCGTTGAGCGCGCTCCAGGCTGGAAGACGCACCGTTGAGGTCACCACCCGCCTGCTGCTGTTGCGCGGTGGTCAGCAAGGCGAGCACCGGGCCATCAAGCTGTTCGTCAGCCGACAGACCACCGCCACTGCTGGCCGAAGGAATGCCGCTTGGGGTCGAAGGCATGCTGTAGCTGCCGGAGTTGATCGGCGCCGACTCGACCGGCGACGGGTTGTACGGCCCCGCGGTGATACCGCCGGACGCTGGCCCCGGAACGATCGGCGACGAGCTGATCGGCGTCGAAGTTGTCGCGCCACCGCCCGGCACCATCACTACCACACCGGTGTCGCCTTGCGGGATGGCCTGGGATTGCGCCTGATCCTGCACCGGGCGTTTGACTGTCGTCTTGCGGAAGCCGCCGTTGGCCGACAGGCGTTCGCTGTTGGACACGGTCGTGCCGGCATCCACCACCGGGATCGAACCACGCTGTACGGTAGAGCAGCCGCTGAGCAAAGCCACGGCAGTCACCGCTGGAATCAACCACTTGTTCACTTGAAACCCTCTTTGCTTAATTCATCCAGCCCTTGACCCAATCCATCACCGACTCTGGCGAAGCAGGCGTTTCGCTTGCACACGAGGCGCCGGGTGGCGGTTCGCTGCCGCGAATATACGGCATCTGCACCGCCCCCGGACAGTTGGCATCGGAGCCTTGCCCGGTACGCGAATCGACCCACGCCTGGACGATATTGTCCGGCTGCGGCATGTCCAGCGGCAGCGGATCGGCCTTGCGCATGAAACTGGTCCAGACCTGCAACGCGCCAGTCGCACCGGTGAACGGGGTCTTGCCGTTGTCGTCACGACCCAGCCAGACCACCGCCAACAGATCCTGACTGAAACCGGCGAACCAGCTGTCGCGCGAATCGTTACTGGTACCGGTCTTGCCGGCCAGCGTCAGGGTCTTGGGCAGCACGTTGTAAACCGAACTGCCGGTACCTTCACGCATTACCCGCTGCATGGCGTTCTGGATCAGGTAGATGGAAGCCGGATCGAAACGCTGTTGAATCTGGAACGGATAACGCTTGAGCGGTTCGCCATCGGCGGTCAGTACGCTACGGATCCCGCGCATCGGCGTATTGAAACCGCCGTTGGCCAGGGTCTGGTACATGGTCGCCACTTCGATCGGGGTCATGCCGCCAGCGCCCAGCAACATCGACGGGAATGCCGGGAATTCCCGCGTAACGCCCAGGCGTCCCAAGGTCTTGAGCACGTTCGGCACGCCTACTTCCAGGCCCAGACGCGAGGTCGACAGGTTGTAGGAATGCGCCAGGCCCTGATAGAGGAACACGGTGCCGTGGGAGCGACGGTCATAGTTCTGTGGTTTCCACACCTGACCGTCCGCCCCCTTGACCGCCAGCGGTTCGTCCGACAGCCAACTGGTCAGCGTGTACTGGCTCGGTTTCTCCAGCGCGGTCAGATAGACCGCCGGCTTGATCAGCGAGCCCACCGGCCGCACCGCATCCAGCGCCCGGTTGAAACCGGCAAAACTGGCCTGCCGGCTGCCGATCATGGCCTGGACTTCGCCGGTCTCCGGGTTGGTCACGACCATCGCCGCTTCCACGTCATCGGAGCCCTTGCGTCCGGCCAGGCGTTTAAAGGTGTCATTGACCGACGCCTCGGCCTTCATCTGCAGAATCGGGTCGAAACTGGTGAAGATCCGCAGGCCTTCTTCGGTCAAGTCTTCGTCGCGGTAGTCTTCACGCAACTGGCGTTTGACCAGATCGATAAAGCCCGGGAACGAGCTGTCGGCGAGCTTGCCGCGAGTGGTGACACCCAGTGGCATTTTCTTCGCCGCTTCGACCTGTTCGGCAGTCGCCACGCCTTGCTGCTCAAGCACGTCGAGCACCAGGTTACGCCGCTCCAGCGCGCGTTCCGGGTTGCGACGCGGGTTGTAGTAGGACGGCCCTTTGACCATGCCGACCAACAACGCTACCTGATGCAGCTTCAGCTCGGACAATGGCTGACCGAAGAAGAACTGACTGGCCAGACCAAAGCCGTGCACCGCACGCTGACCGTCCTGCCCGACGAAGACTTCGTTGAGGTAGGCCTCAAGAATTTCCTTCTTGTCGTAGTGCAGCTCCAGCAGCATCGCCATCATCGCTTCGGTGAGCTTGCGGCTCAGGCTGCGCTCGTTGGTGAGGTAGAAGTTTTTCACCAACTGCTGGGTCAGCGTACTGCCGCCCTGGGTCATCTTGCCGCCAGAGGTGTTGACCCAGATCGCCCGGGCAATCGACTTCGGCGACACGCCCCAGTGACTGTAGTAGTCCCGGTCTTCCACCGCGATCAGAGTATCGAGCAGGTACGGCGGCACCTGATCGATCTTGATCAGGATGCGGTCTTCAAGGTTTTTCGGATAAATGCCGCCAATCAACAGCGGCTCCAGCCGCACCACGGACAATTTCGCACCGTTGAGCCCCGAGAGCTCGGCCACATAGTCGCCGGAGAAGCGCACGCGCACCGGCTGGGCTTTTTCCAGGCCTTCATAGAACTGGAAGCCACGGGTATTCAGATCAACGGTATTGCCGTTGACGGCAGCAGCGCCGGGGCCATTGCTCACGGCTTCGCGGCGATAGCCCAAGGCATCGAGCTCGGTGAGGAAATCTTCCTTGCTGAGCTTTTGTCCGACGAACAGCTCAAGCGGACGCGCGTATACCTTGGCCGGGATGGTCCAGCGCTTGCCGGAGAACTTCTCCTGCACCACGGCATCGAGGTAAACGGCGAAGCCAGCCAGCACCACAAGGCCGACCAGACTGAGTTTAATGGCCCAACCCAGCCATGGGCGCAGGCCCCGGGAAGGTGGTTTTTTCTTGGTACGGGGGGATCGAGTTCGAGTCATGGCGGCGGATTATACGCACTTTATTCATACTCAACAGGAGCGCTCCGAGGTTTGCGTCAGGCTGGCGAGCGGCCATAATGGCGACCTCGAATTTCCCAGTCTCTGAAGGATCGCCCGTGAGCCAGTCCCTGATCGCTGCCCTGCAAAACCCGGCCCTCTACCCGCACCCCGTCGAAGGGTTCCAGGTCATCGAAACCCATATCTCGTGGGTGATCCTCACCGGCCCGTTTGCTTATAAAGTGAAGAAGCCGGTGAATTTCGGCTTCCTCGACTTCACCAGCCTCGAATCGCGCGCGCACTTCTGCGCTGAAGAACTGCGTCTGAACCAGCGCCTGACCGAAGATTTGTATCTGGACGTGTTGCCTGTGACCGGCAGTGTCGAAGCGCCACAACTGGGCGGCGACGGCCCGGTGATCGAATATGTGCTGAAAATGCGTCAATTCCCACAGACCGGCCTGCTCAGCACCTTGCAAGCCAACGGCGAGCTGACCACTCAGCACATCGACGAAATGGCCGAGCAGATCGCCAAATTCCACCTCAGCGCGCCAAAAGTCCCGGCCGAACACGACGCCGGCACGCCGGACAGCGTGATGGCCCCGGTGCGCCAGAACTTCGAACAGATCCTGCCGTTCCTCAGCGACAAAAATGATCTGTTGCAACTCGAGGCACTGAAAGCCTGGGCCGAAAGCAGCTTCGATCGTCTCAAGGCACTGTTCAGCCAGCGCAAGACCGAGGGTTTCACTCGCGAATGCCACGGCGACATCCACTTGGGTAACGCCACCGTCATCAATGGCAAAGTGGTGATCTTCGACTGCATCGAGTTCAACGAACCGTTCCGCTTCACCGACGTCTGGGCCGACACCGGTTTCCTGGCGATGGACCTGGAAGACCGTGGCCTGAAATCTCTGGCCCGCCGCTTCATCAGCCAATACCTGGAGCTGACCGGCGACTATCAAGGCCTGGAAGTGCTGAACTTCTATAAAGCCTACCGCGCACTGGTTCGTGCCAAAGTCGCGCTGTTCAGCATGCCGGCGGATGCCACCCCGGTGCAGCGCGCAACCACCCTGCGCCAGTACCGCAACTACGCCAACCTGGCGGAAAGCTACAGCACCATTCCTTCGCGCTTCATGGCCATCACCCACGGCGTATCGGCTGTGGGCAAGAGCCACGTAGCCATGCGCCTGGTCGAAGCGCTGGGCGCGATTCGCCTGCGTTCCGACGTCGAGCGCAAGCGCCTGTTCGGTGAGCAAACCGTAGCTAACGACGTGCAGGCGGGGATTTACAGTGCCGACGCCAGCGCCGCCACTTATGCCCGCCTGCATGAGATTGCCGGAGTGATTCTGCACGCCGGTTTCCCGGTAGTGATCGATGCGACCTACCTCAAGCGCGAGCAACGCGACAACGCCGCTCAAGTCGCCGAGGCCACCGGCACGCCGTTCCTGATTCTCGACTGCAACGCACCGCAAGCCGTGATCGAGAGCTGGCTGGCGATTCGTCAGGCTGACAAGAAAGATCCTTCCGACGCTACGCTGGCGGTAATAGAGGCCCAGCAGGCCAGCCGCGAAGCGCTGACGCCAGAAGAAATTCTGCGCAGCAAACGCGTACAGACCAATGAAAGCGGGACCCTCGACACCGTAGTCGCACAGATCCGCCAGCGCCTGCCAGGCCTGTAAGAAACTATTTCGGCCGTGAAGCCCTCGCTTGCTTCACGGCCGTCAAATAGTGGCACTATACTGGCGTCATAAAACCAACAGGTGATGTGACATGAGCCAGCCGAAACTTCTCGACACCCCGCTTTATGCCCTGCTGCACAAAGACGACATCGCAGGCTTCAACAAGGAACGCCCGAACGACGGCCCGATCGACATGGTTGGTGGCGACTTCCGTGGTCTCGACTTGCGTGAACTGAACGCCGATGGCGTGGATTTCCGGGACGCCTACTTCCGCTCTGCCGATTTGCGTGGCATCGACTTCCGTAATGCATCACTCGAAGGCGCGAGCCTGGCCCATGCGCAGATTTCCGGCGCGTACTTCCCGCCGGAGCTGAGTGCGGACGAGATCCTGATGTCGATGAATTTCGGCACCCGTCTGCGCTATCGCACTCGCTGATAATTTTTATCTTTCTCTGACCCGACGCCTTTCCCGTGTGGGAGCGGGCTTGCTCGCGAAGGCGTAGTGTCAGTCGATACATCTGGTGGCTGACAGGACGCCTTCGCGAGCAAGCCCCGCTCCTACATGTTTCCGCGTTTCTTCCCTCCTTTCTGCGTTCGCAGCCCCTTTCTTAGAAGCGTTTGCGTCGAATCCGACCAAACAACCACGCTTTTCCTACTGATGGCTACACTCCTGAGAAGATCGCCCACGCACCATTCGGCCGTCGCAAGGAGGCTTGATGAATGATGAACTGCAACACCTGAAGAATCTTGGCAAGACGTCGGCGCAATGGCTGCATGCCGTGGGTATCCACAGCGCCTCGGACTTGCGTCGCCTGGGGGCGGTGGACGCCTATCGGGCCGTGCGTACCCGCGGGTTTCGCGCATCAAAGGTGTTGTTGTACGCGATCGAAGGGGCGCTGATGGATGTGCACTGGAACGACATCCCGGCCGAACGCAAAGACGCCTTGAACAAGCAGCTCGAAGCCATCTCCTCGCGTCACAAGAACTGAACAGGCGCTGACGGCCATGTATCTGCTCGGGGAACAATCGGCACCTGTCGATGCACTGATCAATCGTTTGCAGAGTTTGCCTGCAAGCTGGCTCGAGGGGCTTTCGCCGTGCGGGCCGGCGCTTGAGCCAGAAACCTCTGACGACCTGATGGCGCAGCTCCCACATGATCAACTGTTTCTACTGACAGAAGGCGTCATCAACGGCTACATCGGCGGCCGTGCGCTGTTTTACTGGCAGGAAGGCGATCTGATCGGTCTGCAGCAAGGTGACGCCTGGGCCGATTGTCGTCTGCGCAGCGACGGGCCATTGCGCTTGCTGCCCTATCGGCGAACCGAACTGTTCCAGCATTTATATGCCGAGCCGGGCCGGGCCGAACAGTGGCTTGAGTATCTGCTGGGGCAGATGGCGCTGCTGGCTCACGCGGTGGCCGAACTGAAACCGCGGGAGTTCCGCAGCACCAATGGTTTTAAACGGGTCGAGAGCGGTGAGGTGCTGATCCAGCAGGGCGATGCCGCCGATCACGTCTTCGTGATCATCGATGGGCATGCCGAAGCGTTCGTGGATGGACACAAGGTTGGCGAAGTGCCCAAGGACGAGATTTTCGGCGCCATGGCGGTGTTCACCGGTGAGCCACGCAATGCGACGGTCATCGCTCGCGAGCCGAGCACGGTGATGCTGATTCCCGGCGAGCAGTTTCTGAGCATGACCCGCACCAATCCGAAGATCGCGCACAGCCTGATTGAGAGCATGGCCCGGCGCATCGGCCAGCTCAATCAGCAGATCACGCAACTGAGTGCGATCAAAGCTCCACGTTGAGTCCCTTGTTTCCGGGGCATTCCAGCCATTTGCACGACTAAATCAAGCAAACGGAAAAACAGTGGTTGACTCGGTAATGAGAATCGCTATGATTATCACAACTGGTCGCGAGATCAGTCGATATTCTGAAAAGCCCTTGGTTCGGACTCTCAGATTATCTCCTCATCAGGCTAATCACGGTTATTTGACCCGGTTTTTACCGGGTCTTTTTTTGCCTGTGGAAAAGTCATTGGCCAAATTGTTTGCGCATCTGCACGCAGTAATCCTGCGCGGGCATGGCCGGGGTGTACCAGACGAAATCAGCCATCGCCGCAGTCACTTCAGCGCCCTGCTCGGCGAGCATCAGCACCGTTGGTGCCCGGGCCGCGCCCAGATCCAGCACATGCAGCGGCACGCCAACATCCTTGCGCGCATGCCAGCCCCCCGCCAACAGTAACGACGGCGTCGGCGCCGCCATCAAGCGTTCGGCCATACGCCGATCCCGCTGTTGTTGAACAGCAAGCATCGCCGGCATCTGTGATTTGGGCAGTAAGCCGCAATGTGAGTCGCTGATCTGTTCGAGCAGCGTGGCTTTCACCAATGCCGCATTGCTGCGAACACCGCTCATGGCTGGCGACTGGCGATAGACAGCGCGGATTTCGCCGTCATCCAGATTGGCCGCCAACAGCGGATAGGGTTGCGTGAGGGCAAACCGAACGATCGGTCCATAGAGATTCCAGTCCCAGCCATCCTGCCAGGCCAACGCGGTGGGAAGATCAGTAGGGAGCGCTGCTGCATGGCGAACCTGGTCAACGTTCGGCTGTTGCTTCGGCGTGAGCATTTCCAGCAGCAGACTGCCCTGAGGACGCTGCTCCCCAAGTGCCTGCAACAGCCACAACTGCGCGGCGTGGTGATCGGCGTTGTCATGCTGCTCGCCGATGATGAGCAGTTGCGGCCCCGACAGACGCGTCAGCAGTTCCTGTGCCGTCAGTATCTGGCCGCTGTGCAGATCACGAATTTCGCCACTGATTGGCGGGGGCGGGGCAACATGCTGACACCCTGCAAGCAGCAACACCGCTAACAACCACATCCCGCGCATACCATCACCTCGATGAGAAATCAGCGGGCGATGATCAGCGGATGCCCACGCTCCGGGTGCGGCTGCACCAATACCTCGAGACCGAACACAGCTTTGAGCGAGTCCGGTCGCAAGACTTGCTGCGGCGTATCCAGCGCCACCGGGCGCCCGCCTTCGAGCAGCAACACCCGATCACAATAGCGCGCCGCCAGATTCAGATCATGCAGGATGACCAGCACCGCCGCGCCACGATCGGCAAACTCGCGCACCGCCTGCAACGTGGTGTGTTGATGCAAGGGATCGAGCATCGAGGTCGGTTCATCCAGCAACAGGGTTTGCCCGGCCTGCCCAGGCCATAGCTGCGCCAGCACCCGCGCCAGATGTACACGCTGGCGCTCGCCGCCCGACAGCGCCAGATAACTGCGCCCGCTCAGATGCCCGGCATCTGCAGCGGCCAGCGCTGCCGCAACGATCTCGTCGTCGCGCGCCCGACCGCTTTGATAAGGCAGGCGGCCCATACCAACCACTTCTTCCACGCGGAAGGCAAAATCCAGCGTCGAGACCTGCGGCAACACCGCCAGACGCTGGGCGCGCTGCGTACCTGTCCAGTGACTCAGCGCCTTGTCATCGAGCAACACCTCGCCCTCATCCGCAGCCAGTTCACCGCACAACGCACCGAGCAAGGTACTTTTACCGGCACCGTTCGGCCCGAGCACACCCAGCACCTCACCGGGTTCAAGTTGCAGGGTGATGTCGCTGAGGACTGTCTTGCGCCCGCGACGGATATGCAGATTGTGCGCACGCAGCATCAGGCACGTCCTCGCAGCAGCAAATAGAGGAAGAACGGCGCACCGATAAACGCGGTGACAATACCGATCGGCAACTCCGCCGGCGCCAGCGCCAGCCGCGCCACCAGATCCGCCAGCAACAACAGGCTCGCCCCCGCCAACACTGATGCTGGCAGCAACACCCGGTGATCGGGCCCGGCCAATAAACGCACCAGATGCGGCACCACCAGCCCGACGAAGCCAATCATCCCCGCTGCTGCCACCGCTGCGCCAACACCCAACGCCGTGCAGAACACCAGTTCACGCTTGAGCCGTTCGACATCAATCCCCAGATGCCCGGCTTCGGACTCACCGAGCAACAGCGCATTCAGCGCTTTGGCACGACGCGGCAGCCACAACGCAACGCCGGTGCTGATGATCAGCAATGGCCACAGCCGCGCATAACTGGCGCCATTGAGGCTGCCCAGATTCCAGAAAGTCAGCGTGCGCAAGGTCGCATCATCCGCCAGATAGGTGAACAGCCCCACCGCCGAGCTTGCCAATGCCGTCAGGGCGATCCCGGCCAGCAGCATGGTCGCGACGTTGGTCTGGCCGTTGCGCCGTCCGAGCCGATAGACCAGCGCCGTCACGCCCAGGCCACCGAGAAACGCGCACGCCGACAACAGATACGGCCCGAACCACTCTGGTAAACCGCCAAAAAACGAACCGCCGACAATCGCAATCGCTGCGCCGAGTGCCGCACCGCTGGACACCCCGACCAGCCCGGGATCGGCCAACGGATTGCGAAACAAGCCCTGCATCGCCACGCCCGACAGCGCAAGCACGCCGCCGACGGCCAGGCCGAGCAAGGTACGCGGCAGACGGATCTGCCCGAGAATCAGCTCAGCCTGCTCCAGCCCGTCTGGCGCCAGCGGCACGCCGAGCATGCGCAAGGCCGCGCGCAACGTATCGAACAGCGGCAGGCTCACCGGCCCCAGCGCCAATGACAGCCAGATGGCCAGCAAACACAGGAGCGTCAGGCCGATAAACAGGCTTCGTGGTTTGACCAGCGTGGTCATTGGCCGCTCGCGATCGGGTAGAAACCGTCAGACAAATTCTTCAGTGCCGCCGGCAAACGTGGCCCAAGCCCGCCGACCAGCAGCGTCGGATCCAGCTCCAGCACCCGTCCGGCCTTGGCCGCACGGCTTGAATTGAGAATGGGGTTTTCCTTGAACAACGCCGCTTTTGCCGCCTCGCCGCTCAACGCGCGATCAGCAAACACCAGCACCTCAGGATCGAGCCCGGCCAGCGACTCCACGGAGAACGGCTTGTAACCGGTATGCGTCGCCAGGTTATGTCCGCCGGCCCGTTGCAGCATCCAGTCGGCGGCAGTGTCCTTGCCGGCAATCAACGGTTTACCGCCGGCATGCCCGATCAATACCAGCACACCGGGCGCCTTATGCCTGGCCTGCAAATCGGCGACTCGCGCTTTCTGCGCGGTGAGCTGCTGTTGATAGTTTTCCAGCAACTGCGCCGCCTGGACTTGCGCGCCCAGCAACTGTCCGAGATGCGTAACGTTTTTTTCCAGGGTCGGCAGATCAGGCTGCGCCGAGAACAGTTCGACCTGTACCTTGGCGCTCTTCACCTGAGCAATAACCGGCGGCGGGCCCATTTCTTCGGTACCGATGAGAATGTCCGGGCGCAGGCTGAGAATGCCTTCAGCCGAGAGGCTGCGTTGATAACCGATGCTTGGCAGCTGCTTCAGCGACTGCGGATGCTGGCTGGTGGTGTCGACCCCGACCAGTTTGGATTCGCCACCCAATGCACTCACCCACTCCGAAAGCGCCCCACCGGCGCTGACCCAACGCTGCGGCAAATCGGCAGCTGTCGCCTGAAGGCTGGCGAGCAGTCCGACACACAGCACAACAACGCGGGTAATCAGGCGCATACGCAGCTTTCCTTGAACAGTTTTCCCGGGCAGCGAACCGGCAGGCCAAGTATCCTTGGCGGCGGCTGCGCACAGTGGGCGAAGGCGGTCATTTGATAATTGTTTGCATTTAAACGTCAAGCTCGGACATTTCCTGAAACGAGCCGACACTTGAGGATAGCCATGAAGTTCTTGTGCGCCGGCGCCGATCTCGCTGAGGCCGGCAGCCGTGGGTTCGACATCGACGGCAACAAACTGTTTGCCGTGCGCCGCAATGGTCAGGCCTATGTTTATCTCAACCGTTGCCCGCATCGTGGTGTGGGCCTGGAATGGCATCCCGACCAGTTTCTCGACCCGAGCAACAGTCTGATCCAGTGCGCCACCCACGGCGCACTGTTTCTGATCGAGGACGGCGAATGCGTCGCCGGGCCTTGCGCCGGGCAATCCCTGACCGCCATCCCCTGCCGCGAAGATGCCCAAGGGTTGTGGATAGATGTTTAACCGTTGAGCAAAACGTCCAGCCGCCGGTCGATCACCATCTCTTCGTGGTTCAAACGCACGCCGTAGGCCAGCACCTCGACCCCGCACGCCACCGCTTCACGCAGGGCATCGGCGTAGGCCGAATCGATTTCCTCGGCCGGCCGCACCGCTTCAATCCCGCTGAGATTGACGCAGTACAACTGCACCGCACGAATACCGTCACGAGCCAGATGCGCCAGTTCACGCAGATGCTTGGCACCGCGCTGGGTGACCGCGTCGGGAAACGCCGCCACGTTGGTTCCATCGAAGCCTAACGTGACGCTTTTTACTTCCACGTAGGCCGGACCACTCGGGTATTCGAGGCGGAAATCGATGCGGCTCTTTTCCTGGCCATAAGCCACTTCACGCTTAAGCGCCGTGAAGCCGTTCAACTCGCTGATGACACCGGCCTGCAGCGCCTCTTCGACCAGCGCATTGGCGCGCCCGGTGTTCACACAGAACAGCCGCCCTTGCGGGGTTTCGCCGATTTCCCAGGTGCCGGGCAGCTTGCGTTTCGGATCGTTTGAGCGACTGAACCACACCTGCCCACCCTCGACCTGACAATTAAGCATCGAACCGGTGTTCGGGCAGTGCAGGGTCAACAACTCGCCATTGACCGTTTCAACATCCGCCAGAAAACGTTTGTAGCGGCGAATCAACCGTGCCTCTTCCAGAGCCGGATAAAAGCGCATCAGCCTTGCCAGCTCTTCAGGCCGCGTGCGATGCGCTCCACCGCTTCCTGTAAGCGAGGGAGGTTTTGCGTGTAAGCAAAACGCACATGGTGGCTGGCCTGATAACGGCCGAAATCCAGCCCCGGGGTGAAGGCAACGTGCTCGGTTTCGAGGAAATGTCGGCAGAACGCGAAGGCATCACCGCCGAACTGGCTGATATCGGCGTACAAGTAAAACGCACCTTCAGGCTCGACGGCGATGTTGAACCCCAACTCGCGCAACGCCGGCAGCAGGAAGTCGCGGCGGCGGCCAAATTCAGCGCGGCGCTCTTCGAGGATGGCGATAGTGTCCGGCTCGAAACAGGCCAGTGCGGCGTACTGCGCCATGCTCGGGGCGCTGATGTAGAGGTTCTGTGCGAGCTTTTCCAGCTCACTGACCGCCGCGTCCGGCGCCACCAGCCAGCCGAGACGCCAGCCGGTCATGCCGAAATACTTGGAAAAACTGTTGAGGACAAAGGCGCTGTCATCGACTTCCAGCACGCTGGCGGCATCGGTGCCGTAAGTCAGGCCGTGGTAGATCTCGTCCACCACCAGATGCCCGTGGCGCGCCTTGATCGCTGTGGATAACCCGGCCAGTTCATCGCGGGTCAGAATGGTACCGGTCGGGTTGGCCGGCGACGCCACCAACGCACCGACGCTGTCGTGATCCCAATGCCGCGCCACCAGATCCGGGGTCAGTTGGTAACGCACCTCCGGTCCGACCGGAACCAGTTGCGCCGCGCCTTCGACCAGACGCAGGAAGTGCCGGTTGCACGGGTAGCCCGGATCCGCCAGCAGCCAGTGTTTGCCCGGATCGACCAGCAAGGCACTGGCCAGCAATAGCGCACCGGAGCCACCCGGGGTGATCAGGATCCGCCGCGGATCGATATTCAGGCCGTAACGCGATTGATAGAACCCGGAAATCGCCTCGCGCAGCTCGGGAATGCCGCGCGCGGCGGTGTAGCGCGTCTTGCCCGCCGTCAGCGCCGCTTGCCCGGCACGGATGATCGGCTCGGCCGTGGTGAAGTCCGGCTCGCCGATTTCCAGGTGGATCACGTCGTGACCTTCGGCCTGCAGTTCGTTGGCCCGCGCCAGCAGCGCCATCACATGGAACGGTTCGATCGCACGACTGCGCGCACTGTAGGGCTGAGCCATTGGCCTTCCTTCGACGGGGAAAAAGAAACGATTCTACCCATCTGCCGGAACGAGCGAGAACCCATCGCGGTCACAGCCTCAAGAACGCTGGACTGTAACGATATGAGCGTACGCTCCAGGATTGACTAAAATCAGTGATTGAACAGGCTTTCAACAGCGCCAGACACGGCTTGCCAAACATCTGCAAGCGCCACCCGCCGGGGCCTCGACATCCGGGAGTAGCGCGGGCCGAATTGATCTGGTAAGTTCGCCCGCTTGCAGCCGCAGGGCCGGCAGGTGTCGGTGATGGAGCAATCCTGCGCAATGGATTACAAGAGTAGAGGCGGTCCATTTCATGCCCACCCAAGCAAAGCAACAGCAGCAAGCGACGATCAGCGGCTTCGAACCTTACGTTCCGAAGGCCGGCGAAGAGTACATGGGCGCCCCCATGCGCGCGCACTTCACCAAGATCCTGAACAAGTGGAAGCAGGACTTGATGCAGGAAGTCGACCGTACTGTTGATCACATGAAAGACGAAGCGGCCAACTTCCCTGACCCGGCCGACCGTGCCAGCCAGGAAGAAGAATTCGCCCTTGAGCTGCGCGCCCGCGACCGCGAGCGCAAGTTGATCAAGAAGATCGACAAGACCCTCGAACTGATCCAGGACGAAGAGTACGGCTGGTGTGAATCCTGCGGCATCGAGATCGGCGTCAAGCGCCTTGAAGCCCGTCCTACCGCCGATCTGTGCATCGACTGCAAGACCCTGGCGGAAATCAAGGAAAAGCAGGTCGGCAAGTAATCTAGACCTGAACGAAAAACGGAGCGTGCGAACGCTCCGTTTTTGTTTCTGCCTTTTGCCTTTGCCCTTTTGCCTTGCTTTTGTGGGAGGGGGCTTGCTCCCGAATGCGGCCGGCCATTCAACATCCAGGCTGTCTGAACTGACGCTTTCGCGAGCAAGCCCGCTCCCACAGGGGTAATCTGCGCGAATCCTGAAAAGTTATATTGTCCACATGACTGCCAAAACCGCCCCCGCCTACATCGGCCGCTTCGCCCCGACCCCCAGTGGCCACCTGCACTTCGGCTCGCTGGTCGCTGCCCTCGCCTCTTACCTCGACGCGCGCGCGGTCGGCGGGCGCTGGCTGGTGCGCATGGAGGATCTCGATCCGCCCCGGGAGGAACCCGGCGCGCAGGCGGCGATTCTCAAGGCGCTGGAAAGCTACGGTTTCGAATGGGACGGCGAGATGGTGCGCCAGAGTGATCGGCACGACGCCTACGCCGAAGTTCTCAACAGTCTGTTCAACCACGGCCTGGCCTACGCCTGCACCTGTTCGCGCAAACAGCTGGAGCCGTACCACGGCATTTATCCGGGCTTGTGCCGCAATGCCGGCCATGACCAGCAAGAGGCGGCGATCCGCCTGCGCGTGCCGGAGCTGGAATACCACTTCATCGACCGCGTGCAGGGCGAGTTTCGCCAGCATCTGGGGCGCGAAGTCGGCGATTTCGTGATTCGCCGCCGCGATGGCCTCTACGCCTATCAACTGGCCGTGGTGCTGGATGACGCCTGGCAAGGCATCACCGACATCGTGCGTGGCGCCGACCTGCTCGACTCCACGCCGCGCCAGCTCTACCTGCAAGAACTGCTGGGCCTGCGCCAGCCGCGCTATCTGCACCTGCCATTGATCACGCAGCCGGACGGCAACAAGCTCGGCAAATCCTACCGTTCGCCGCCGCTTGAGGCCGATCAAGCCACCCCGCTGTTGCTGCGGGCCCTGCGTGCGCTGGGGCAAAACCCAGGTGCCGAGCTTGAATACGCCTCACCGCAGGAATTGCTCAACTGGGGAGCAGCCCACTGGGATGCATCGAAGATCCCGCGCACACTGACCCTGCCCGAAGCGCAACTGCAATGACGACACTTGCAGTCGCGCCGCCATCCGTTACCATCGCCGCACGTTTTCGGGCACGCGCATAAAAAAGAGAGGCCGGGATGTACATCTATCGCTTGGTCCTGCTTCTGGTCGTGGGAATCTATCTGTTTTCGCCAGCCATCATGGATTGGTGGATCGACGCCACGGGCGCCTGGTATCGGCCGTATCTGCTCTGGTTGATCCTGATTGTCGTGACCTTCATCCTGCAGAGCCAAAAAGATGCCGATGAGCTTTAGCCTGACCCAGATGATCCTGATCAGTGCCGCGTACCTGGCGGTGCTGTTCGGCGTTGCCTGGATCAGTGAACGGGGCATGATCCCGCGGGCGATCATTCGCCACCCGTTGACCTACACCCTGTCGCTGGGGGTCTATGCCAGTGCCTGGGCGTTTTATGGCACGGTGGGGCTGGCCTATCAGTACGGCTACGGCTTTCTCTCCAGTTATCTCGGGGTGTCCGGCGCGTTTCTGCTGGCACCGGTGCTGCTGTATCCGATCCTGAAAATCACCCGCACCTATCAACTGTCGTCGCTGGCGGACCTGTTCGCTTTCCGCTTTCGCAGCACCTGGGCCGGCGCGCTGACCACGATCTTCATGCTGATCGGCGTACTGCCGTTGCTGGCGTTGCAGATTCAGGCGGTGGCCGACTCCATCGGCATCCTCACCGGCGAGCCGATCCAGAGCCGCGTCGCGCTGGCGTTCTGTGCGCTGATCATTCTGTTCACGATTTTCTTCGGCTCCCGGCATATCGCCACCCGCGAGAAACACGAAGGGCTGGTGTTCGCGATTGCCTTCGAATCGGTGATCAAACTGATCGCCCTCGGCGGCGTCGGCCTGTATGCGTTGTACGGCGTGTTCGACGGCCCACAACAGCTTGAGCTGTGGCTGCTGCAAAACCAGACCGCCCTCGCCGCGTTGCACACGCCGCTGCAGGAAGGACCGTGGCGCACGCTGTTGCTGGTGTTCTTCGCCTCGGCGATCGTGATGCCGCACATGTATCACATGACCTTCACCGAAAACCTCAATCCGCGTTCGCTGGTCAGTGCCAGCTGGGGCCTGCCGCTGTTCCTGTTGCTGATGAGCCTGGCGGTGCCGCTGATTCTCTGGGCCGGCCTGAAGCTCGGCGCCACCACCGATCCGGAATATTTCACCCTCGGCATCGGCATTGCCGCCAACAGCAAACCACTGGCCCTGCTGGCGTACGTCGGCGGATTATCGGCGGCCAGTGGCCTGATCATCGTCACCACGCTGGCGCTGTCGGGCATGGCGCTGAACCACCTGGTGCTGCCGCTGTACCAGCCGCCGGCCGAGGGCAATATCTACCGCTGGCTGAAGTGGACCCGCCGGGCGCTGATCGTGGCGATCATCATGGCCGGTTTCTGCTTTTATCTGATGCTCGGCGCCGGGCAGGACCTGGCCAACCTCGGCATCGTCGCCTTCGTCGCAACCCTGCAATTCCTGCCCGGCGTGCTCTCGGTGTTGTACTGGCCGACCGCCAACCGGCGCGGCTTTATCGCCGGTCTGATGGCGGGGATTCTGGTGTGGGTGGTGACCATGCTGTTGCCGTTGGTCGGCAATCTGCAGGGTTTCTACATTCCGCTGCTGAATATGATCTACGTGCTGGACGACACCAGTTGGCACATGGCGGCCATCGCCTCGCTGGCGGCCAACGTGCTGATGTTCACCCTGATCTCGCTGTTCACCAACGCCAGCCCGGAAGAAGCCAGCGCCGCCGAAGCCTGCGCGGTGGATAACGTGCGTCGCCCGCAACGCCGCGAACTGCACGCCGCCTCGCCCCAGGAGTTCGCCACGCAACTGGCGAAACCGCTGGGCGCCAAGGCGGCGCAGAAAGAAGTCGAGCAAGCCCTGCGCGACCTCTATCTGCCGTTCGACGAACGCCGACCTTATGCCTTGCGCCGCTTGCGCGACCGTATCGAAGCCAACCTCTCCGGCCTGATGGGGCCGAGCGTGGCGCAGGACATGGTCGAAACCTTCCTGCCGTACAAGGCTGGCGGCGAGAACTATGTAACCGAAGACATCCACTTCATCGAAAGCCGCCTCGAGGACTACCACTCGCGCCTCACCGGGCTGGCCGCCGAACTCGACGCCCTGCGCCGCTACCATCGCCAGACCCTGCAGGAGCTGCCGATGGGCGTCTGCTCGCTGGCCAAGGATCAAGAGATCCTGATGTGGAACAAGGCCATGGAAGAACTCACCGGCATCGCCGCGCAACGGGTGGTCGGCTCGCGCCTGAGCACCATCGCCGATCCGTGGAAGCAACTGCTGCAAGGCTTCATCAACCTGCCCGACGAACACTTGCACAAACAGCACCTGGCCCTCGACGGCCAGACCCGCTGGCTCAATCTGCACAAAGCCGCGATCGATGAACCGTTGGCCCCGGGCAACAGCGGCCTGGTGCTGTTGGTGGAAGACCTGACCGAAACGCAGATGCTCGAAGACAAACTGGTGCACTCCGAACGTCTGGCGAGCATCGGTCGACTGGCGGCAGGTGTGGCCCATGAAATCGGCAACCCGATCACCGGCATCGCCTGTCTGGCGCAGAACCTGCGCGAAGAGCGTGAAGAAGACGGCGAGCTGACGGAAATCAGCGGGCAGATCCTCGAACAGACCAAGCGTGTGTCGCGCATCGTGCAGTCGCTGATGAGCTTCGCCCACGCTGGCAGCCACCAGCACAGCGACGAACCGGTGTGTCTGGCCGAAGTCGCGCAGGATGCGATTGGCCTGCTGGCGCTGAACCGGCGCAACTTCGAAGTGCAGTTCTACAACCTGTGCGACCCCGATCACTGGGTCGAAGGCGATCCGCAGCGGCTCGCCCAGGTGCTGATCAATCTGCTCTCCAACGCCCGTGACGCTTCGCCTGCGGGCAGCGCGGTGCGGGTCAAGAGTGAAGCCGGCGAGCACACGGTCGATCTGATCGTCGAGGACGAAGGCAGTGGTATTCCGCAGAACATCATGGACCGATTGTTCGAACCTTTCTTCACCACCAAGGATCCTGGCGAAGGCACCGGTCTGGGCCTTGCACTGGTCTATTCCATCGTTGAAGAGCATTATGGACAAATCACCATCGACAGCCCGGCTGATGTACAAAGCCAGCGCGGCACCCGTATCCGGGTGACCTTACCGCGTCATGTCGAAGCGACGTCCGCTGTGAACTGAGACCGTCGAGAGTATCGAATCAATGCCGCACATTTTGATCGTCGAAGACGAAACCATTATCCGCTCCGCCTTGCGCCGCCTGCTGGAACGCAACCAGTATCAGGTCAGCGAAGCCGGTTCTGTGCAGGAAGCACAAGAACGCTTCAGTATTCCCACATTCGATCTGATCGTCAGCGACCTGCGCCTGCCTGGCGCCCCCGGTACCGAGCTGATCAAGCTTGGCCAGGGCAAACCGGTGCTGATCATGACCAGCTACGCCAGCCTGCGCTCGGCGGTCGACTCGATGAAGATGGGCGCGGTGGACTACATCGCCAAGCCTTTCGATCACGATGAAATGCTCCAGGCCGTCGCGCGGATCCTGCGTGATCACCAGTCGGCGCCTGCCGCCGGCGAAGCCGTTGTCGGCAAACCGGCCAATGGCAGCAGCAAGTCCGCCGTCGATAACAGCAACGGTGAAATCGGCATCATCGGTTCGTGCCCGCCGATGCAGGATCTGTACAGCAAGATCCGCAAGGTCGCGCCAACTGATTCCAATGTATTGATTCAGGGCGAGTCCGGTACCGG
Organism: Pseudomonas sp. 14P5.3.2; assembly: GCF_057799175.1. Classification (NCBI taxonomy): domain Bacteria; kingdom Pseudomonadati; phylum Pseudomonadota; class Gammaproteobacteria; order Pseudomonadales; family Pseudomonadaceae; genus Pseudomonas; species Pseudomonas sp. 14P5.3.2. The sequence goes on from NZ_JBYOKU010000055.1 coordinate 25,746, forward strand.
TAAGGAACTGGTGGCCCGCGCCCTGCACAATCTGTCCAAGCGCGCCAAGGCACCGATGATTTCGGTGAACTGCGCAGCCATTCCGGAAAGCCTGATCGAGTCCGAACTGTTCGGCCACGAAAAAGGCGCGTTCACTGGCGCCAGCGCCGGGCGCGCCGGTCTGGTGGAAGCGGCGGACGGCGGCACGCTGTTCCTCGACGAGATCGGCGAACTGCCGCTGGAAGCCCAGGCCCGCCTGCTGCGCGTGCTGCAGGAAGGCGAGATTCGCCGTGTGGGTTCGGTGCAGTCGCAAAAAGTCGATGTGCGCTTGATCGCCGCGACCCACCGCGACCTCAAGAGCCTGGCGAAAATCGGCCAGTTCCGTGAAGACCTGTATTACCGCCTGCACGTGATTGCCCTGAAATTGCCGGCTCTGCGCGAACGTGGCGCCGACGTCAACGAAATCGCCACGGCGTTCCTCGCTCGCCAGAGTGCGCGCATCAACCGTACCGACCTGAAATTTGCCGCCGATGCCGAACAGGCCATCCGGCATTATTCCTGGCCAGGTAACGTGCGCGAGCTGGAAAACGCGGTCGAGCGCGCGGTGATTCTGAGCGAAAGCCCGGAAATCTCTGCCGACCTGCTGGGCATCGACATCGAGCTGAGCGACCTGGAAGACGACGAGTTCATCGGCTTGCCCGCACAAACCGCGGGTAACACCAGCAACAGTAGCCATGAGCCGACGGAAGACCTGTCACTGGAAGACTACTTCCAGCACTTCGTTCTCGAGCATCAGGACCACATGACCGAGACCGAACTGGCGCGCAAACTGGGCGTCAGCCGCAAGTGCCTGTGGGAACGCCGCCAGCGCCTGGGTATTCCACGGCGCAAGACCGGGGTCACCAGCGAGAGCTGAACGTTACCTGTCGAGTGTGCGGGTAACGCTTGAGGATGTGAAAAAACTGTTACCTCAGTCCTTTCACGTAACAGAAGCCGGGGTTATCGGTAACGAAACCCCGGCTTTTTTTCGCCCCGAGAAAACCGTTATATCGACCTAACCCCTTGTTTTATTGGGCTTCGCAAAAGTTGGCACGGCACCTGCTATATGTTTGGTACAAGAACAATAACAAGCAATGCACAAGACAATAAAAATAAGACGAATCGACTCACGCACAATAAAAACAAGACGGCGAGAGGCGCAGCTAACTGATTCTTTTGGAGAGGCGTTGTATTTGGGGCTAGCCCCACGACCAGGCCGAGAACAACAAAAACTGTCCTAAGACAGAGCCTGTACTGGTTGGATCGCAAGATCACTGCAACACAGCGACCAAAGCAATCCGTTTGCTCTTGGCTCCCGATTGGGAGGGTCATGAAGGAACAGCTTCATGGCGAGGGCACTCAACAAAAACAAGAAGCCCGAATCAATAATAAAAAGAGCACGCAACTACTTCTGGGGGAGCTTCGGCTCCCCTTGTAGTTTCTGTGTTTCGGCAAATCCCCCCCGTTCCTACCCTGCTCGATGCCTGTAGCCTGCGGCTTGCAGCGCAAATCTTCTGCGTCCTACACCATCCCCCGACTAAATGCTAGAATCTGCGCCCATCATGCGGTCATTCTTTGGTATGGCCGAACATTCCTTCAAACAGTGCATCCCATGCTGAAGAAGCTGTTCCAGTCATTCCGGTCTCCCGTGCGTCGTACGCAACACATCCGCAGCACCCCTGAAGTGCTTAACAGCGGCCAACACTCGCTGCAAAAAGGGCAATTCAGCCGCTATGCGGTCAATATCGTCGAACGCTTGCAGGGCGCCGGCTACCAGGCCTATCTGGTCGGTGGTTGCGTGCGTGACATGCTGTTGGGCATCACGCCCAAGGACTTCGACGTCGCCACCAGTGCCACCCCCGAGCAAGTCCGTGCCGAATTCCGCAATGCGCGGATCATCGGTCGCCGCTTCAAACTGGTGCATATCCATTTCGGTCGCGAAATCATCGAAGTCGCGACCTTCCGCGCCAATCACCCGGTCAATGAAGATGACGAAGACAGCAACCAGTCTTCGCGCAACGAGAGCGGGCGGATTCTGCGCGACAACGTTTACGGCACCCTGGAAGAAGACGCGCAACGCCGCGACTTCACCATCAACGCCCTGTATTACGATCCGGTCAGCGAGCGCATTCTCGATTACGCCAACGGCGTACACGACATCCGCAATCACCTGATCCGTCTGATCGGCGATCCGAAGCAGCGTTACCAGGAAGACCCGGTGCGCATGCTGCGAGCCGTACGTTTCGCCGCCAAGCTCAATTTCGGCATCGAGAAGCACACCGTGCAGCCGATCCGCGAACTGGCGCCGATGCTGCGCGAGATCCCGTCGGCCCGTCTGTTCGAGGAAGTGCTCAAGCTGTTCCTCTCCGGCCATGGCGCGATCACTTTCGAGATGCTGGTCGATCTGCAACTGTTCGCCCCGCTGTTCCCGGCCAGTGCCGACGCACTCGAGCACAACCCGGAATACACCCACACGCTGATCAGCGAAGCGCTGACCAACACCGACCTGCGCATCAAGCAGAACAAACCGGTGACCCCGGCGTTCCTGTTTGCCGCCCTGCTGTGGCCTGCCCTGCCGGCCCGCGTGTTGCGTCTGCAGGAACGTGGCATGCCGCCGATTCCGGCGATGCAGGAAGGTGCGCACGAACTGATCGCCGAACAGTGCCAGCGCATCGCCATTCCGAAGCGTTTCACCATGCCGATCCGCGAGATCTGGGACATGCAGGAACGCCTGCCACGCCGCAGCGGCAAACGCGCCGACCTGCTGCTGGACAATCCACGCTTCCGCGCCGGTTACGACTTCCTGCTGCTGCGTGAAAGCGCTGGCGAGCAGACTGACGGTCTCGGCGAATGGTGGACGGATTATCAGGACGCCAACGACAGCGAACGTCGCGACATGATCCGCGACCTCAGCGGCAAGGGTGATGACGCCAGCGGCGCGCCGCGCAAACGTCGTCGCAGCAGCGGTTCCAAGCGCAAGCGCGCCGGGGCTCCGAGCGCATCGGGCGAATAAGGCATGGAACGCATCTATATCGGCCTGGGCAGCAACCTCGCTGACCCGGCCGAACAATTGCGCAGCGCGCTAAACGCGCTGGGGCAGTTGCCACAGACAGCCCTCGCTGGCGTCTCGGCGTTCTATCAGAGCGATTCACTGCTGCCGGGGCAACCGCGTTACACCAACGCGGTCGCTGCCCTCGACAGTGACCTCGCGCCGCTGGATCTGCTCGATGCGCTGCAAGCCATCGAGAACGATCAGGGCCGCGAGCGACTGGAACGCTGGGGGCCGCGCACGCTGGATCTGGATATCCTGTTGTTCGGCGATTGCCTGATCGACGAGCCACGGCTGAAAGTCCCGCACTATCAGATTCAGGAACGAGCGTTCGTTCTGTATCCCCTGGCCGAACTGGCGCCTGAAGATCTGCGCCTGGCCGATGGCCGCGCGCTGTCCGATCTGCTCGCCGCCTGCCCGTTCGTCGGCCTTGAACGCCTCTCCCACGCCTGAAAATAGTCCCCCCTGTGGGAGCGGGCTTGCTCGCGAAAGCGTCGAGTCAGTCACTCAATCAGTCAACTGACACAGCGCTTTCGCGAGCAAGCCCGCTCCCACATTGAGTATTCCAAATCTGATTTTTTGTCGGACAAAAACCCCGTCCATCAACCCTGCCGCACCGCTGAATCGCATCAGTAACGCCGGTAACACTCCCCTCGTAACAATGCGGTAACACACGCAATTGACTTCCGCTTGGCTCCTCACGACTATAGGCGTCCCGCTGCCGCCAACCCGGCACATACGGGCGCAATCCAGGCCTTATAAGCACGACAAAAGACCGTGCGCCTGAGTAGACGAAGAATCACGCGCGTTACTCGCAGTAGTTTCCAGAGCGCCTGAACGAGGATTTTTTACATGCCAGCCATCACCCTGACCACGCTCCAGAGCCTCAAGCAGAAAGGTGAAAAGATCACCATGCTGACCTGCTATGACGCGACCTTCGCCCACGCCTGCAACGAGGCCGGTGTCGAAGTGCTGCTGGTGGGCGACTCCCTCGGCATGGTTCTGCAAGGTCACGACAGCACCCTGCCGGTGACCATCGCAGAAATGGCCTACCACACCGCCTGCGTCAAACGCGGCAACACCGACGCCCTGATCCTGGCCGACCTGCCGTTCATGGCCAACGCCACTATTGAGCAAACCCTGACCAACAGCGCCATGCTGATGCAGGCCGGCGCGCACATGATCAAGGTCGAAGGTGCGCTGTGGCTGGCGGAGTCGATCCGCCTGCTGGCCGAACGCGGTGTGCCGGTCTGCGCGCACATGGGCCTGACCCCACAGGCCGTGAACATTCTTGGCGGCTATAAAGTGCAGGGCCGCAACGAGAACCAGGCGCGGCAGATGCGTGCCGACGCGATCTCGCTGGAGCAGGCTGGCGCAGCCATGCTGCTGCTCGAATGCGTGCCGAGCGAACTGGCTGCGGAAATCAGCCAGGCCGTGAAGATTCCGGTCATCGGCATCGGCGCCGGTAGCGATACCGACGGCCAGGTACTGGTGCTGCACGACATGCTCGGCCTGTCGATCACCGGCCGCGTGCCGAAATTCGTGAAGAACTTCATGAACGGCCAAGACAGCATCCAGTCAGCATTGAAGGCTTATGTTAATGAAGTCAAAGCCGTCACGTTCCCTGGCATCGAACACGGATTCTCTGCATGAACACCGTTAAAACCGTACGCGAACTGCGCGCCGCCGTGGCCCGCGCCCGCAGTGAAGGCAAGCGCATCGGCTTCGTGCCGACCATGGGCAACCTGCACAGCGGCCATGTCGCGCTGATCACCAAAGCCACCCAGCGCGTGGACTTCGTGGTTGCGAGCATTTTCGTCAACCCGCTGCAGTTCGGCGCCGGCGAAGACCTCGACAAGTACCCGCGCACCCTGGCGGCGGATCAGGAAAAGCTGCTGCAAGCCGGCTGCCACTTGCTGTTCGCCCCGACCGTCGAAGAGATGTACCCCGACGGCATGGCCGGGCAGACCCGGGTCAGCGTGCCGCAACTGTCTGAAGGCCTGTGCGGCGCTAGCCGTCCGGGGCACTTCGAGGGTGTGGCGACGGTGGTCAGCAAGCTGTTCAACATGGTTCAACCGGATCTGGCGATCTTCGGCCAGAAGGACTTCCAGCAGCTGGCGGTGATCCGCGCGCTGGTGCATGACCTGAACATGCCCATCCAGATCATCGGTGAACCGACCGTGCGTGCGGCCGACGGCCTGGCGCTGTCGTCGCGCAACGGTTTCCTCAGCGAAGATCAACGTGCCGTGGCCCCGGTGGTCTATCGCACCCTGAGCGCGATTGCCGAGTCGATCAAGCACGGTGAGCGTGACTACCCGGCGCTGATCGCTACGCAGGTGCAACAGCTGGAAGCCGCAGGCCTGCGTCCGGATTACCTGGAAATCCGCCACGCCCTGACCTTGCGTCCGGCTACGGCAGAGGACCGCGATCTGGTGATTCTGGTGGCCGCGTTCCTCGGCACCACGCGGTTGATCGACAACCTGCACCTGAACCTCGATACCCCAGTCTAAAAACACCGCAATACCCCTGTGGGAGCGGGCTTGCTCGCGAATGCGGTGCATCATTCAGCAGATAGGTTGACTGACACACCGCATTCGCGAGCAAGCCCGCTCCCACATTGGTTTCTGGTGTCCACACAGACCATATTGCCGCCCCCAATGCCTTCGGGCACACTGCCCGCCGTTTGCTTCCAACCCGGGAAATCCCTCATGCACGCCATCATGCTCAAGGCCAAGTTGCACCGCGCCGAAGTCACTCATGCGGTACTCGATTACGAAGGTTCCTGCGCCATTGATGGCGAGTGGCTGGACTTGTCCGGCATCCGTGAGTACGAGCAGATCCAGATCTATAACGTCGACAATGGCGAGCGCTTCACCACCTACGCGATTCGTGGCGAAGAAGGTTCGCGGATGATTTCGGTCAATGGCGCAGCCGCGCATAAAGCCAAGGTCGGCGACCGCGTGATCATTTGCGCCTACGCCCATTACAGCGAAGCGGAACTGCTGAATTTCAAGCCGCGCATGCTGTACATGGCACCGGGCAATGAGCTCAGCCACACCAGCAACGCCATTCCGGTTCAGGTGGCCTGAGCCGCTTCGACGCGCCACTCCCCTTCCGTTGGTCGGCTTGTTCCCGGTATTGATGTTAAAAAAGTACAGGGAACAGGTCAGAAGAAGTCAAGACAGATCGCAGCGTGAGGTTTACTGTATTCGCCCTGCGTTGAAAAATCGTGTCGACGCATTTGACCCTCGCCCAAACATGGCGTATCGGTCTGTTCTGTGTTCAAAAGGCCGTTCAAGTAAAAAGGAAAACCGCAGCGATGGCGTACTACCGCACTCCTCATGACGTTACCGCTCTGCCTGCCTGGCAGGCGTTGAAAGATCACCGCCAAGCCATGCAGGATTTCAGCATGCGCGAAGCCTTCAACGCCGATCCGCAGCGCTTCAATCAATTCACGCTCAGCAGCTGCGGACTGTTTCTCGATTATTCGAAGAACCTGATCAACGCCGAGACCCGCAACCTGCTGGTGGGCCTGGCCAATGAAGTCGATCTGAAAGGCGCGATCAAAGCGCTGTTCGACGGCGAAATCGTCAACGCCTCCGAAGGCCGCCCGGCGCTGCACACCGCCCTGCGCCGTCCGGTCGGCGACAAGCTGTCGGTTAACGGCGTCAACGTGATGCCGGAAGTGCACAAGGTGCTGAACCAGATCACGGATCTGGTCGGCCGCATCCACGACGGCCTGTGGCGTGGTTACACCGAGAAGCCGATCACGGACGTGGTCAACATCGGCATCGGTGGTTCGTTCCTCGGCCCGGAGCTGGTCTCCGAAGCGCTGCTGTCCTACGCGCAGAAGGGCGTACGTTGCCACTATCTGGCGAACATCGACGGCAGTGAGTTCCACGAGCTGACGCAAAAACTGCGCGCCGAAACCACGCTGTTCATCGTTTCGTCGAAGTCCTTCAACACCCTCGAAACCCTGAAGAACGCTCAGGCCGCACGCGCCTGGTATCTGGCTCAGGGTGGTTCGGAAGCCGAGCTGTATCGCCACTTCATCGCGGTGTCGAGCAACAACGCTGCTGCAGTCGCGTTCGGTATCCGTGAAGAAAACATCTTCCCGATGTGGGACTGGGTCGGCGGTCGTTACTCGCTGTGGTCGGCCATCGGTCTGCCGATTGCCCTGGCCATCGGCATGTCCAACTTCAAGGAACTGCTGTCCGGTGCCTACACCATGGACCAGCATTTCCAGAGCGCACCGTTCGAGCAGAACATGCCGGTACTGCTGGCCCTGCTCGGCGTGTGGTATGGCAACTTCTGGGGCGCGCAAAGCCACGCGATCCTGCCGTACGACCACTACCTGCGCAACATCACCAAGCACTTGCAACAGCTGGACATGGAATCCAACGGCAAGAGCGTGCGTCAGGACGGCACCTCGGTGTCGACCGATACCGGCCCGGTGATCTGGGGTGGCGTCGGCTGCAACGGTCAGCACGCCTATCACCAGTTGCTGCACCAGGGCACCCAACTGATCCCGGCCGATTTCATCGTGCCGATCGTCAGCTTCAACCCGGTCTCCGACCACCATCAGTGGCTGTACGCCAACTGCCTGTCGCAAAGCCAGGCGCTGATGCTCGGCAAGACCCTGCCGGAAGCCGAGGCCGAACTGCGCGACAAAGGCATGAGCGAAGAACAGGTGCACAAACTCGCACCGCACAAGGTGATCCCGGGCAACCGCCCGAGCAACACCATCGTGGTCGAGCGCATCAGCCCGCGTCGTCTGGGTGCGCTGGTCGCCATGTATGAACACAAAGTGTTCGTGCAGAGCGTGGTCTGGGGCATCAACGCCTTCGACCAGTGGGGCGTGGAACTGGGCAAGGAACTGGGCAAAGGCGTTTACAACCGTCTGGTCGGCAGCGATGAAACCACCGCTGACGATGCTTCTACCCAGGGTCTGATCAACTACTTCCGCGGTCGTCACCGCGGGTGATTTGATAGCGCGGCTCACAGGTTTCGGTTCCGCGGATCCTGTGGGCAAAAAATCCCTTGTAG
>NZ_JBYOKU010000056.1:0-31823 GCF_057799175.1 Pseudomonas sp. 14P5.3.2
TCGGGAAAGTGTTGTGTCAGCCGCCATCAATGTTGGATGACACACCGCTTTCGCGAGCAGGCTCGCTCCCACAGGTAGCATCCATACTCCACAGGGAATTGCATGTCGTTCATCCAAGCCAACCTGATCCACCTGCTCGCCGCGCTCTGGTTCGTCATCTGCTGGGGCGGCTACACCCGCTATGCGTCGTGGAAGGCCCGCGACACCGCGTGCCTCGCCAGCGTGTTGCACCTGTACCGCGAAGACTGGATGCGCCGCATGCTGCTGCGTGACAACCGCATCGCCGACGCCAGTGTGATCGGCAATCTGGAACGTAACGCCTCGTTCTTCGCCTCCAGCACCCTGATCATCCTCGCCGGTATTCTCACCGTGCTCGGTGCGTCCGAGCGTGCAGTGTCGTTGCTGGCGGACATCCCGATGGTGCAGCAGGCGTCGCAGGGCATGTCGGAGATCAAGTTGCTGTGCCTGGCGCTGGTGTTCGTCTATGCGTTCTTCACGTTCAGCTGGTGCATGCGTCAGTACAACTTTGCGGCGGTGCTGGTCGGTTCAGCGCCGATGATCGGTGAGCGTCAGGTCTCGGAGCAGGAGCGCAAGGCATTCGCACTGCGGGCGGCGCGGGTGATTTCGATGGCGGCCAACCAGTTCAACTTCGGCCTGCGCTCTTATTACTTCGGCATGAGCATGCTGGCCTGGTTTGTCAGCCCGTGGTTGTTCATGTTGATGAGTGCTGGAGTCGTGCTGGTGTTGTATCGCCGCGAGTTTCATTCCGACGTTCTCGACGTGATGGTCTATACCCCTACAGAGGCGCCGTTGCCCGAAACCAATAAAGAGGCCGCTTGATGAGTATTCCGTTCTGGTGTGTGTTTATCAGTGCACTGTTGATTTACATCGCGCGTATGCCGGTGGGCAAGGCCATGAAAGAGCAGGGCGGTTACAACAACCATCTGCCGCGCCAGCAACAGGCGCAACTGACTGGCTATGGCGCGCGGGCACTGGCGGCGCACCAGAACAGCATCGAAGCGTTCATCCTGTTTGCCGTCGGTGTGCTGATGGCGCACACCACGCAGACACAAGGCTGGTTGATCGATGCCTTGGCGATCATCTTCGTGATCGCACGGATTCTCTACTTGTGGTTGTACCTCGCTGATAAACCCTCCCTGCGCAGCCTGGTCTGGCTGGTCGGCCTGATATGTTCTTTGTTGCTGATGATTAGTCCGACTTTTAGAACCGTCTTGCTCTAAGCGGCACTAGCGAAAAATTACAGGCAAAAGAAAACCCGCACTTGGCGGGTTTTCTTTTTCTGCATCAAGTCGCAATTATTGCTTCTTGGCAGCTTCTTCCTGAGCAGCCTGATTCGATTCAGCCTGATCTTTGGCGGCTTCAGCGTTTTCTTTCGCTGCGTCGTTCACTTTATCCTGAGCTTCGTTCATTTTCTGCTGAGCTTGTTCAGCATGTTGGTTGGCATCTTGAGCTTTGTCCTCGGATTTTTTATCGCAGGCAGCGAGACCGAGGGAAGCGGTCAACATCAAGGCAATAGCTAAAGTCTTACGCATGGGGTGTTTCTCCTTATGGAAAATAACTACTGGCCTTAAGAACGTTGCCCCCAACGTTAAGTTCCTCATTTCTTTCAGATATATAAGTTTGTTTTTCAGTGGAACTTTTGCGTTATTTCCTACTACTGGCACAAGGCTCTGACGAGAGTAATTATCAAATGGCTGAAAACCCCGTTTTTGAGCGCGCAACGCGATTTCTCTCGGCCCTGCGTCATTGTCAGGTGCTCGGTTTGATGGTGCACAGCGCCAGCAGCGAAGGGCTGACGGTAAAGCTGCCGTACAGCGCGCAAATCGTCGGCAATCCGCAGACCGGGGTCATCCACGGCGGCGCCATTACCTCGCTGATGGACACGGCGTGCGGCATGTCCACGTTGTGCGTGCTGCCGGAATTCGAAGTCTGCCCGACCCTGGACCTGCGCATCGACTACATGCACGCCGCCGAACCGAACAAGGATGTCTACGGCTTTGCCCAGTGTTATCGGGTCACCACCGACGTAATCTTCGCCCGCGGCTTTGCCTATCAGGACGACCCGCAGCAACCCATCGCTCACGTCGTCGGTACCTTCATGCGCATGGGCAAGGGTCTGAAGGGCACACAGGGATTTGGCGGCAAGATCAAAGGAGAAAGCCGATGAGCGATGACTGGAAGCAACAACTGCAGCAGGCTCACGCTCAGGGTGACTACGCGCCGCTGCTGCAGATCATTCCTTACGCCGGATTGATTGGCGTCGAATGCTCTCGGGTCGGTGATGAGTTGCTGTTCAAGCTGCCGGCGAACAAGGACAACATTGGTAACCCGTTATTGCCGGCGATCCATGGCGGGGTGATTGCCGGGTTCATGGAGCTGGCAGCCGCGTTGCATTTGCTGATCTTCACCGGTTCGCCCGGGGTGCCGAAGATCATCGACTTTTCCCTGGATTACCTGCGTGCCGGGCAGTTTCGCGACACTTGGGCCAAATGTCAGGTCTGCCGCCAGGGCCGGCGCGTGGCCAACGTCGCCATCACCGCCTGGCAAAGTACCGAGAGCGAACCGATTGCCACCGCTCGTGCACACTTCAAAATTGATGAGCCCTTGAAATCCTGAACGCTGCCCCCAACTCAGTGAACAACCCGCCGCCGACCATCTGGGTCGCGGCCAATGCCATCTGATTGGAGTTTGATGACCATGAGTGTGGAAACTCAAAAGGAAACCCTGGGCTTCCAGACCGAGGTAAAGCAGCTGCTGCACCTCATGATCCATTCGCTGTATTCCAACAAGGAAATCTTCCTTCGCGAATTGATCTCGAACGCCTCTGACGCTGTCGACAAGCTACGCTTCGAAGCCCTGGCCAAGCCTGAGTTGCTCGAAGGTGGCGCTGAACTGAAAATCCGTGTGAGCTTCGACAAGGACGCCAAGACCGTCACGCTCGAAGACAACGGTATCGGCATGAACCGTGACGATGTGATCACCCATCTGGGGACCATCGCCAAGTCGGGCACCGCCGATTTCATGAAGAATCTCTCGGGCGACCAGAAGAAAGACTCGCACCTGATCGGCCAGTTCGGTGTGGGCTTCTACTCGGCTTTCATCGTCGCTGACAAAGTTGACGTGTACAGCCGTCGTGCCGGCACTCCTGCCAGCGAAGGCGTGCACTGGTCGTCGAAAGGCGAGGGCGAGTTCGAAGTCGCCACCATCGACAAGCCAGAGCGCGGCACCCGCATCGTCCTGCACCTGAAAGCCGCTGAAGACGAGTTCGCCGATGGCTGGCGCCTGCGCAACATCATCAAGAAATACTCCGACCACATCGCGCTGCCGATCGAGCTGCCGAAAGAAGTCACTGCCACCGAAGGTGAAGAGAAGCCAGCCGTTGAATGGGAAACCGTCAACCGCGCCAGCGCCCTGTGGACCCGTCCGCGCACTGAAGTGAAGGACGAGGAATACCAGGAGTTCTACAAGCACATCGCTCACGACTTCGAAAACCCGCTGGCCTGGAGCCACAACAAGGTCGAAGGCAAGCTTGAGTACAGCTCGCTGCTGTACGTGCCGGCCCGCGCGCCGTTCGATCTGTACCAGCGTGAAGCGCCGAAAGGCCTGAAGCTCTACGTGCAGCGCGTGTTCGTGATGGATCAGGCCGAGTCGTTCCTGCCGCTGTACCTGCGCTTCATCAAAGGTGTGGTCGATTCCAACGACTTGTCGCTGAACGTGTCGCGGGAAATCCTGCAGAAAGACCCGATCATCGACTCGATGAAGTCGGCGCTGACCAAGCGCGTGCTGGACATGCTGGAAAAACTGGCGAAGAACGAGCCTGAGCAATACAAGGGCTTCTGGAAAAACTTCGGTCAGGTCATGAAAGAAGGCCCGGCAGAAGATTTCGCCAACAAGGAAAAAATTGCCGGTCTGCTGCGTTTCGCATCGACCCAAGGCGACGACGGCGAGCAGATCGTCGGTCTGGCCGACTACCTGGCGCGAGCCAAGGAAGGTCAGGACAAGATCTACTACCTCACCGGCGAAACCTACGCGCAGGTCAAGAACAGCCCGCACCTGGAAGTCTTCCGCAAGAAAGGCATCGAAGTGCTGCTGCTGACCGACCGTATCGACGAGTGGCTGATGAGCTACCTCAGCGAGTTCGACGGCAAGACCTTTGTCGACGTGGCACGCGGTGATCTCGATCTGGGCAACCTGGACTCGGAAGAGGACAAGAAGGCCGCAGAAGAAGTCGCCAAGTCGAAGGAAGGTCTGGTCGAGCGCCTGAAAACCGCGCTGGGCGATTCCGTTGCCGAGGTTCGCGTCTCTCACCGTCTGACCGATTCGCCAGCCATTCTGGCGATCGGCGAACAGGACCTGGGCCTGCAAATGCGCCAGATCCTCGAAGCCAGTGGGCAGAAAGTGCCGGAGTCGAAGCCGATTTTCGAATTCAACCCAAGTCACCCGTTGATCGAGAAACTCGACGGCGAGCAGAACGAAGAGCGTTTTGGCGACCTGTCGCACATCCTCTTCGATCAGGCAGCCCTGGCTGCCGGCGACAGCTTGAAAGACCCGGCCGCTTATGTGCGCCGTCTGAACAAGCTGCTGGTTGAACTGTCGGTTTAATCACGTTGCAGAAAAACCCGCTTCGGCGGGTTTTTTCATTCTGGTGTTTAACATTCAGGAGTCAGAAATGAGCCAAGTCACTGTACGTTCCGTGGTCTATCAGCTGGATGGCCAGCCTTATGAAGGTCGTCTGGCGTTCGACGCCGAGCACAAGGGCGCGCGCCCGGGCCTGTTGATGGCGCCGAACTGGATGGGCGTCAGCGCCGGTGCCGAGGAGATCGCCAAGTCGGTCGCGGCCAAGGGCTACGTGGTGTTGATTGCTGACGTGTACGGCCAGTCCGTGCGTCCGCAGAACGGTGATCAGGCCGGTGCGGCGATGATGCCGCTGAAAAATGATCGCGCTCTGCTGCGCAAGCGCATGCAAGCGGCGTTCGAGCAATTGCAGACGCAGGGTGAAGCGGCGGTCGATACCTCGAAACTGGCGGTGTTCGGGTTCTGCTTCGGTGGTTGCTGTGCGCTGGATCTGGCGCGCACCGGTGCGCCAGTGAAGGCCGCCGTATCATTCCACGGCACCCTCGACTCGCCGAACCCGGCCGATGCGCAGAACATTAAGGGCTCGGTGCTGGTGTTGCACGGTGCCTCCGACCCGTTGGTGCCGAAAGAGCAGCTGCCGGCGTTTGAAGATGAGATGAACGCGGCGAAGGTCGATTGGCAGTTGCTCAGCTACGGCGGTGCGGTGCACTCGTTCACCGATCCGCATGCCAATGTGCCAGGCAAGATGATGTACGACGCGAAGACCGCCAAGCGTGCGTTCAAGTCGATGCATGACTTGCTGGAAGAAGTGTTCAAGGGCTGATTTTTCGGCGCTTTTACTGGCCTCTTCGCGAGCAAGCCCGCTCCCACATTGGGATTGTGGTGTGTATAAGTTCTGAGTACACCACAAGTCCCCTGTGGGAGCGGGCTTGCTCGCGAAGGCTTACTAACCAGCGACACAACACTCAGGGCAGTTCGATTCGCTCAACTTCCCCCGGCACCGTCGGCCAATCCCCAGCCGCCCATTTGCGCCGCGCCTCATCAATCGTCGCCGGATCGCTCGCAACAAAATTCCAGTTGATCCGTCGTGGTCCGTCCAGCGGTGCGCCGCCGAACACCACCGCGTGCACATCGCTCTCGGCAGACAGGCTCAGCTCTTCCCCGGCGGGCAATACCACCAGTGCATGTGGCTCAATCACCTCGCCATTCAACTGTGCCTCCCCACTCAACACATAAATCGCGCGTTCCGCATGCTCGGTCGGAATCAGCAATGTGGTCGCGGTCTGCATCTTCACTTCCGCGTACAGCGTAGGAGAAAGCACCGGCACCGGCGATTCCAGGCAAAAGCCTGACCCGGCGATCATCCGAATCTGCACGCCAAGGTTATCGCTGACCGGCAGGGTTGCCGCCGGGTGATGGCTGTAATGTCCTGGGCCTTGCTCGTGATCCTTGGGCGAGGCCAACCAGATCTGCAGGCCGTGCATCGTGAAGCTTTGCTCCCACAACGGCTCGGGCGTGCGCTCGACATGGGCAATCGCACTGCCGGCGGTCATCCAGCTGACATCGCCAGCGCTGACCACCTGATCGGAGCCAAGGCTGTCCTTGTGCTGTATCTGTCCTTCGAACAGGTAGGTCAGGGTCGACAGACCAATGTGCGGATGCTGTCGGATGTTCATGCCTTTGCCCGTCGGATAAACCGTCTCGAGCATGTGGTCGAAAAACACGAAAGGCCCGACGCTGCGACATTTGGCTGACGGCAGCGGGCGCAGGATCGGCTGGCCTTCGACGTCTTCGGCGCGCGGGCGGATGATCAGTGGTTGCGTATCCATGGTGCATTCCAGGCTGAGCGGGTGATGCCAGAAGCATAACCCGCCGCTGGCATGAGGGAGATTACTGGCTGTCGAAGCCCTGTGGGGCGTGGGTTTCGATGCTGACGTCGGTGGTAGTCATCAGTTTGTGGATCGGGCAGCGATCGGCGACGCGCAGCAGTTCTTCACGCTGGACATCGGTGAGGACGCCTTTAAGGGTGAGCGTCACGTGCAAAACGTATTTGCCTTTCTGCTCTTCGCTGTTGTCGCGTTTGACCTCGACACCCACGCCGGTCAGCGGGATGTCTTTCTTCTTTGCGTACATCTTCAGGGTCAGGGCCTTGCAGGCGCCGAGTGCGGCGTCGAAGTAGTCGTGTGGCTCGGGTGCCGAGCCTTCGCCGCCGGCAGACTTCGGTACGTCGGCAAACAATTCGTGCTCATCGATCTGTACGGTGTGACGAAAACCTTCGGCGGAGACGGTATTGACGGTAACAGTCATGGCAACCTCACTGGCAGTAGGAAAAAGTCGTTCGATCAAAAAAGACCTTGCAGTTATAGAGCATTCCTACGGAGGCGCGTTCCACTTTCCTGCAGGATGAACCCTTGTCATCGGCTCAGGGTCTAGGCTATGCCTACCTGTCGGAGATTACTTGTGTCCTTGTTTCGTTTGAGTCTTGCCTGCCTGCTGGCCTTTGCCGGCCCCGCCAGCGCCCGCGATTACACCTACAGCGATGCGCACCTGCACTACGTGGATTTCTTCCAGGAAACCGCCGGCATGGCGAAATTGCTCACGGCCATGCAGGACAATTCCATCGACCATGTGATGATTTCCGGTATTCCCGTGGCGAAGAAGTGGCACGAGGACGAACCCAAGCGTCCGCGCTATTACGCCGGCGATGATGCCGATGCCTACTGGTACAGCGCTACCGATGTGATCGTTGCCGATGCGGTGCAAAAGCTGACTCCGGAGCAGCGTCAGCACTTTCATCCGTTCCTGTCGGGCTTCAACCCCAACGACAAGAACTCCGCCGCGCACATCCAGCGCATGCTCGACCTGTATCCGGGGCTGTGGCAGGGCATTGGCGAGGTGTTCACCCGCCATGATGACCTGACGGCGCTGACCGCCGGCGACACACCTCGGGCCAATAACGAAGCGATGAAGCGGATTTATCACCTGGCAGCGGAAAATGATCTGCCAGTGATGCTGCATTCCAATATCACCTCCAAGCGTGAGAGAAATCCGCTGTACCTGAAGGAAATCGAGGAGCCGCTGCGTAATCACCCGCACACGCGTTTCATCTGGGCTCACGCCGGTACCAGCGCCGAGATCCATCGGCACCAGACGCAGCTGAAATTCCTCCTGCCCACCGTGAGCCGGATGCTTGAGGCCTACCCGAACCTGTTCATTGATCTGTCGTGGAGCATGCTCAGCCCTTATTTGCTGGACGAGCAGGGCAGGCCGCGAGCGGAATGGCTGGCATTGGTGGAAAAATACCCTGAGCGCTTCATGGTCGGTTCGGATGTTGTCGGCCGATTCAACAAGCTCGGTCAGGAAATGCACAGTTTCACCCCGTTTCTTGATGCCTTGCCCGAGGATGTCGCCCGTAAAGTGGCCCGGGACAACTTCCTGGCAATATTGCCGCGAACAGCGGCAAAGTCCGGGAAAAGCGCGCTGAATCGTTAATGCCAAGCGTTAGAAGTATCAAGGCCTTTTGATATCAGCTTTTCGTCTTACGCAATTCTTCGCCGGGCCGATACCTTCTAAGGCAACCAGCTGCAGGGTTGATGCAGCGCTTTTGGAAGGAACCAAAGTAATGAGCATCCGTAGTCTCAATATCGCGCCGCGTGCCGGCCTGGGTTTTGGTGTACTGGCGCTGATGGTATTTGCCTTGGGGGCGTTCGCCCTGCTGCAAATGTCGAACATGCGCGCCCAGTCTGATGAGGTCGACAACAACTGGCTGCCGAGCGTGATGGCGGTCGGCGAGATGAGTCAGGACATGCTGCGCCTGCGCGCCCTGACCATGCGCCTGCTGCTCAATCGCGATCCGCAGGCGCTGGAGCAGAACGTTAGCAAGCTCAATGAGCTGCGCGGCGTTTTGAGCGAAGCGCAGCAGCGCTATGACGTGCTGATCGTATTGCCCGAGGAGCGAACGCTGTTCGATCGCTTCAAGGTCGCCGAGCACAAATATCTGGAGCTGCAGGCGCAGGTCATGCAGTTGTCTGCACAGAATCGTGTCGAGGAGGCCGCAACGATCCTCAACGGTCAGATGAGCCCTTTGGCTGACGACATGGCGGTGACCCTGAAGGAGCTGGTCGAGCTGAACAAGCACAACGCCAACCTCGCTACCGAAGCCGCACGGCTGGTGTTTATCAATTCGCGAGTGTGGGTCGGGGTGATGATCGGTATTACGGCGCTGATCACCATCGGTCTGGCGTTGCTGTTGACCCGCAGCATCGTCCTGCCTCTGGCGCAGTCGCTGGGCGTGGCCGAAGTGGTGGCCGGCGGCGATCTGACCGGCGATATCAGTATTTCCGGGAAGGACGAGCCGGCGCGACTGCTGCAGGCGCTGAAAAGCATGCAGCACAACCTGCGCGACACCATCCGGCAGATTTCCGAGTCGTCCAGCCAACTGGCTTCGGCGTCGGAAGAGCTGAGCTGCGTCACCGAGGACGCTACGCGCGGGCTGCATCAGCAAAGCCTGGAGATCGAGCAGGCCGCCACGGCGGTCAATCAGATGACTGCCGCCGTGGAAGAAGTGGCGAGCAACGCCGTGGCGACTTCCGAAGCGTCACGCGAGTCTGACCGCATTGCCCAGCATGGGCGCGAGCAGGTCCGGCAGACCGTCACTTCAATCGAATCGCTGGCCGAGGATGTCACGTCCAACGCAACGCAGGTCGAGGATCTGGCGCAGAAGGTTCACGGCATCAGCAAGGTGCTCGATGTGATCCGCTCGATTGCCGAACAGACCAATCTGCTGGCGTTGAACGCGGCGATCGAGGCGGCACGGGCCGGTGATGCTGGTCGCGGGTTCGCAGTGGTCGCTGATGAAGTGCGGGCGCTGGCGCATCGCACTCAGCAATCGACTCAGGAAATCGAGCAAATGATCGGTGGCATTCAGCAGGGCACCGATTCGGCGGTGAGCTCCATGCAGCAGAGCAACATCCGTGCGCATTCGACCCTTGAGCTGGCCAAGGCTGCGGGTGTGGCGTTGGAGGAGATCGCTTCAGCGTTCACCTTGATCAACGAACGCAACCTGGTGATCGCCAGTGCCTCGGAGGAGCAGGCGGCGGTGGCGCGGGAGGTGGATCGCAATCTGATGAACATCCGCGATCTGGCGATGCAGACGTCGGCGGGGGCGAATCAAACCAGTGCGGCGAGCCAGGAACTGTCGCGGCTGGCGGTGGATTTGAACAATATGGTGGCCAAGTTTTCGGTCTGAGCTGACCCTTGATGATTGCACTCACCCCCTGTGGGAGCGGGCTTGCTCGCGAAGGCGTTGTATCAGATACATCTTCGTCAGCTGGCAGACCGCTTTCGCGAGCAAGCCTGCTCCCACAGTAGTTGTGTGTCGCTCGGGGAATCGCAGGCACAAAAAAGCCCCGCATTGGCGGGGCTTTTCGTTGTAGCGGCGGATCAGCTGCCTTTGACTGGCTTGCCGTTGACCGTACCGTCCTGGAGCATGATGTTGTACTCCTTGCCGTCGGTTTCGACCTGTTGCAGGCGGACCAGCAGGTAATCCCAGTCCTTGGCGAACCACAGGACAGTGATGCGCTTGCTTTGTGTCGGGTCGCGCACGCGCTCGACTTTGATCGCATCGATCTGGCCGGCCTTGGTGTCGACTTTCTCGGCACCCAGTACACGGAAGTCATAGGTATCGACATCGCTGCCATCGACCACTTGATAGCTCATGGTCTTTTTGCCGGCGGCCAGGTCGTGCTGCAGTGCCAACTGGTAGGTGGATTTGTCGACCATGCCACGGTTCAGTGCAACCTTGATAGGATCGCCGCGATCGGTGCCGGTGACCATCTTGGCATTCCAGTCGAAGTCCAGATCCATTTTCTTGGTTTTGCCCAGACCACCACGTTCGAAGTGGTAGGACTGTGGCAGCAGGGTGTCCTTGTCCAGAGTCAGGGTGCTTTCTTCGGTCAGGCTGGCGATCATCATCGACGCCTTGAAGCTGAGTTTCCAGACGCCGTTGGCTTCCTTGGTCAGGCTGCGTTCGGCGGTGCCGCTCATGGGCAACTGTTTCCAGTCGGCGGTGTAGCTGGCGGAGAACGGTTGAAGGTCTGCCGCCTGCGCGAAGGGCAGGGCGAACAGAGCGCAAGCGAAGAGCAGGGCGCGACGCATAAAATCTCCTAGTGTCGAATCAAGTGGCCGCTGGCCGCGAGTAACTGGCCATCCAGTAAAGCACCTTGTTCACCAAGTGCCAGCCGGCCTTCGGCAAACCAGCGCACGGCCATCGGGTAGATCAGGTGTTCCTGGACATGCACTCGCTGCGCAAGTGTCTGCGGCGTGTCGTGCAACTCTACCGGTATTACTGCCTGTACGACCAGTGGTCCACCATCGAGTTCCTCGGTGACGAAGTGCACGGAGCAGCCGTGCTCGGCATCGCCGGCCTCCAGCGCGCGCTGATGAGTGTGTAACCCTTTGTATTTGGGCAGCAGCGACGGGTGGATATTGAGCAGGCGACCCTGGTAGTGACGCACGAAATCAGCGCTGAGAATGCGCATGAAGCCGGCCAGTACCACGAGTTTCGGTTTGAATTCGTCGATCAGTTCGATCAGGGCAGCATCGAAGGCCTCGCGACCTTCGAAAGCCTTGTGATCCAGCGAGCGGGTGGCGATACCCGCGTCACTGGCGCGTTGCAGGCCGTAGGCGTCGGCGCGGTTGGAAATCACCGCAGCGATGCGAACCGGGCTGTCGCCGGTCCGCGTGCTGTCGATCAGAGCCTGCAAGTTACTGCCGGTGCCGGACAACAGCACCACGACATCACAGGTAGGCATTAGTGAGCCTTGAGGTTTTTCAGCTCGACCTGTGCAGCGCCTTCGGCAGCGGCAGCGATCTGGCCGATGACCCAAGGCTGTTCGCCTGCGTCACGCAGGGTGTTCAGGGCCACTTCAACGTGCTCCTGAGCCACGCAGATCACCATGCCCACGCCGCAGTTCAGCACGCGGTGCATTTCGGTCTCGTCGACATTGCCTTTCTCTTGCAGCCAGTCGAAGACCGCCGGGCGAGTCCAGCTGGCCACGTCAACCACGGCCTGAGCGCCTTTTGGCAGAACGCGCGGGATGTTGTCCAGCAGGCCGCCACCGGTGATGTGAGCCATGGCTTTGACTGCGCCGGTATCTTTGATCAGCTTGAGCAGCGGCTTCACGTAGATGCGGGTCGGGGCCATCAGCAGTTCGGTCAGTGGCTTGCCGTCGAGCTGAACGGTTTCAATGTCGGCACCCGACACTTCGATGATCTTGCGGATCAGCGAGTAGCCGTTGGAGTGCGGGCCGGACGATGGCAGGGCGATCAGCGCATCACCGGTGGCGACTTTCGAGCCGTCGATGATTTCGGCTTTTTCCACGACGCCGACGCAGAAGCCGGCCAGATCGTAGTCTTCGCCTTCGTACATGCCAGGCATTTCAGCGGTTTCGCCGCCGACCAGGGAGCAGCCAGCCAGTTCGCAGCCTGCACCGATACCGGTGACCACGGTGGCAGCTACGTCGACGTTCAGCTTGCCGGTGGCGTAGTAGTCGAGGAAGAACAGCGGTTCTGCGCCGCACACCACCAGATCGTTGACGCACATGGCGACCAGGTCCTGGCCGATGCTGTCGTGCTTGTTCAGGTTCAGCGCCAGGCGCAGCTTGGTGCCGACGCCATCAGTACCGGAAACCAGCACCGGCTGTTTGTAACCGGCCGGGATCTCGCAGAGGGCGCCGAAACCGCCCAGGCCGCCCATGACTTCCGGGCGCGCAGTGCGCTTGGCGACGCTCTTGATGCGTTCGACCAATGCTTCACCGGCGTCGATGTCTACACCGGCGTCCTTGTAGCTCAGGGAGGGTTGCTTGCTCATGATCCAGGCCTTTAGGGGAGGGGATTCAGGGGTAACGACCGAGTTCAGCGGGAACATCGAAATCGAGAGGGCGATGGCCTTACGCGAATTTCGGGGTGCCCGGCTGTTGCCGGTCTGCGAAGGCGCGCGATTTTATCAGGCTTGAGGGGCAGCGGCCATCCTCGCGCCGACGGGCAGGGGCATAATCGACTGAAATTTTTTGCAATTGTGCCGGGCGGCTGCCTGTATAAGGTGTGCCGATTAACCGTCTATCGTTATCACTGTGCAAAAACTTACCGCTAGCGTGTGAATGTTTTGCGATGGCAGATTGTCACAGCCTTGCTTAACCGGTTCACGCGGCCTGTTCCAGCCGCTCCTGTCGACGGGAATCTTCCATGCGTTTTTGTAAATTGTTGGTTGTGGGTTGTTTGTCGTTGGTCAGCCTGGCGAGTCATGCCGAAAACCTCAAGGGTCTCTATCAAGTGCGCCAGCCGGTCAGCAGCCAGGCGCCGGAAGAGCGTGATCGCGCCACGCAGGCGGCGCTCGATACGCTGGTGTTGCGTCTGACCGGTGACCCCAAGGCCCCGCAGAATCCGGGGCTGGCGGCGATTCGCAAGGACCCGCAGCAGATCATCAGCCAGTTCGGTTTCGATGCCGGGCCGCCGGAGGTGCTGAAAGTCGATTTCGATCCGGCCACCACCGAGCAGGCACTGCGTCGGGCCGGGCTTTCGTTGTGGGGGGCGAGTCGCCCGTCGATTCTGAGCTGGTGGCTGAACGATTCGACTGAAGGCTCGAGTCTGGTCGGCGACGGTCAGGCAGCGGCTGCACCATTGCGTTCTGCGGCTCAGCATCGTGGCTTGCCGCTGCGTTTGCCGCTGGCGGATCTGAGTGAGCAATTGGTGGCCACGGCGCCGGTGCTCGATGGCACCGATCCCGCGCCTTTGCGCGGGGCCTCGGAGCGTTATGGTGCGGATGCCTTGCTGGCGGTGCATGCGCACGAACAGGGCGGGCAGTGGCAAGCCAGCTGGCATCTATGGCTGGGCGATCAGAAAGAGGCCGGTAATGTGCAGGGCGCCGATCAGGCCGCGGTGGCCGATGCGGTGATGCTGGCGGTGGCCGAGCGTCTGGCGCCGCGATTTGTCGCCAAACCTGGCGCTTCGGGTCAACAGACGCTGGAAGTGCAGGGCATGAATCTTGAGCATTACGCCACGCTGCTGCGGTTACTCGAACCGTTCGGTGTGCGTCTGCAAAGTGTCGAGGGTGATCGCATCGTGTATCGGGTCAACGGCAGTGCCGATCAGTTGCGTTCGCAATTGTCGCTGGCGAAGTTGCAGGAGTTGCCGGCCGAGGCTGCGGCCCCGGTCGCCGCGCCGCAGCCTGCGGTGGCAGGTGCGGCGCCTGTTGCGGCTCAGGCGCCTGCACCGGTAGCGCCTTCGTTGCGGTTTCGCTGGTAAGTCTTTCCTTATATAGAAGCAGGAGTGATACATGGCCGATTCGCGGCGTTGGTTCTGGCTCGGTGGGGTAGTCCTGCTTTGCGCGTTTGTCTGGTTGCTGCATCCGATCCTCACACCGTTCCTGGTGGCGCTGCTGCTGGCGTATCTGTTCGATCCGCTGGTGGATCGCCTGGAACGTCTCGGCATGTCACGCACCTGGGGCGTGATCGCGGTGTTTGCGTTGTTCACTCTGATCGTCACGACGTTGCTCTTGGTGCTGGTGCCGATGCTCGCCAAGCAGTTGGTGCGCTTGTACGAACTGGCACCGCAGATGCTCGACTGGCTGCAGCACACTGCACTGCCGTGGGCGCAGTCGAAGCTGGGGTTGTCGGACGGCTTCTGGAAGTTCGACAAGGTCAAGGCAGCGATCAGCGAGCACATGGGCCAGACGACCGACATCGTCGGTGTGGTGTTGAGTCAGGCGACGGCCTCGAGTCTGGCGCTGATCGGCTGGCTGGCGAATCTGGTGTTGATCCCGGTGGTGAGTTTCTACTTGCTGCGCGACTGGGATGTGATGATGGCCAAGATCCGCAGCCTGCTGCCGCGTGATCGTGAAGAAACCATCGTCTCGCTGGCGGGTGAATGCCACGAGGTGCTCGGCGCGTTTGTGCGCGGGCAACTGCTGGTGATGCTGGCGCTGGGCGTGATTTATGCGGCGGGCCTGATGATCGTCGGTCTGGAGTTGGGCCTGTTGATCGGCCTGATCGCCGGCCTGGCGGCAATCGTGCCGTACATGGGCTTTGTGATCGGCATTGGCGCGGCGCTGATTGCCGGGCTGTTCCAGTTCGGTGGCGATCTGTATCCGATGATCGGGATCGTCGCGGTGTTCATGGTCGGCCAAGCCCTGGAAGGCATGGTGCTGACGCCGCTGCTGGTGGGCGACCGGATCGGCCTGCATCCGGTGGCGGTGATCTTTGCGATCCTGGCCGGTGGCGAGCTGTTCGGCTTTACCGGTGTCCTGCTGGCACTGCCGGTGGCGGCGGTGATCATGGTGCTGGTGCGTCACGTGCACGATCTGTACAAGGACTCGGATATCTACAGCGGGACAGATGAGCCCGAGTTGTAATCCGATCACGGGCGGCCCGGCATTGCGCCGGGTTGGCCTGCGTTTTGCGCAGGGTTCGCACGGCAGCGCGTCAGAGAAACTGTCATAAAACCAGCGCATTAACGCAAACCTTTGATTTTGCTTGGGGTCTGTCGCATTGTGCGCTCCGCTTCACGGGTATAAACTTCGCAAACTTTACACAGAGGCCACTAACGGTTCCTTGAGAACTGTTCAGTCAGCATGAAACCGATTCAGCTGCCCCTAGGTGTGCGTCTGCGTGACGACGCCACCTTCATCAACTACTACCCAGGCGCCAATGCCGCTGCACTCGGCTATGTCGAGCGCCTATGCGAAGCCGACGCCGGCTGGACCGAAAGCCTGATCTACCTGTGGGGCAAGCATGGGGTAGGGCGTACGCATCTGTTGCAGGCGGCTTGCCTGCGTTTCGAGCAGATGGGTGAGCCAGCGGTGTATCTGCCACTGGCCGAGCTGATGGATCGTGGTATCGAAATCCTCGACAACCTTGAGCAGTACGAACTGGTCTGCCTGGATGACTTGCAGGTGATTGCCGGCAAGGCAGACTGGGAAGAGGCGATGTTTCATCTGTTCAACCGTCTGCGTGATAGCGGTCGGCGCTTGCTGATTGCTGCTTCAACCTCGCCACGCGAGTTGCCGGTGAAACTGGCCGACCTGAAATCGCGCCTGACCCTGGCGCTGATCTTCCAGATGCGCCCGCTTTCCGATGAAGACAAATTGCGTGCCCTGCAATTGCGCGCATCGCGTCGCGGTCTGCACCTGACCGATGAAGTCGGACACTTTATTCTGACCCGCGGCACCCGCAGCATGAGTGCATTGTTCGACCTGCTCGAACAGCTGGATCAGGCCTCGTTGCAGGCGCAACGCAAGCTGACTATTCCGTTCCTGAAAGAAACCCTCGGCTGGTAGCCAGCCCTTGAAATACGGGGGCTGGAGCACGTTTCGGCATATTTCAGGCGCCAGAAAATCCGCTTTTCCGCACCGTGTGCAGACCGCGTATCGATTCAAATGGGCTTAAGCGCTTAGATGTAAACGAGAAACCGGGAAGTCACAAAAAGATCGATTGAATTTGCAAATGAGGCCGATAGCGGGCATAGTCTCGGCTTCTTTACAACTTCAGCCACGGTCGTGCCCATGCTAAATCGCTTCGCACCCCTCGTGCCTCTCGCACTCGTCACCCTGTTGTTCGGTTGCGCTGCTCATTCTCCAGTTCAAGAGCAGCCTCAACAGGTTAAAAATTCTGCCACTGCCCAGTCTTCCGTTATTTACCAGGAAGAGCTGGCCACCGAAAAAGAACTCGCCGATTTCAACGGCAAGAAGCCATACGAGCTTCCGGTTCTGGCCGACAGCATCCTCGAACGCGGCATGTCCCTGATCGGTACCCGTTACCGTTTCGGCGGTACCTCTGAAGCCGGTTTCGATTGCAGCGGTTTCATCGGTTACCTGTTCCGCGAAGAAGCCGGCATGAATCTGCCGCGCTCCACCCGCGAGATGATCAACGTGGATGCCCCACTGGTCTCGCGCAGCAACCTTGAACCGGGCGATTTGCTGTTCTTCGCCACCAATGGTCGTCGCGGTCGTGTGAGTCACGCCGGGATCTACCTGGGTGACAACCAGTTCATTCACTCCAGCAGTCGTCGCAGCGGCGGTGTTCGCATCGACAGCCTGGGTGACAGCTACTGGAGCAAGACCTTCATCGAAGCCAAGCGCGCCCTCGCGATGGCACCGACCGTGGTCACCGCTCGCAAGTAATTCCCCGTTGTCGCCACGTCCGTGGCGACAAAAACGGTGCCCGGCAAGGGAGTAGACGTAGACTTTACAAGGTGAAGTTAAAGTCTTACTTGAAGTTTGCCGCGTAGCCGCTAGAATCCTGTATCTATATTGATGGCAAACCGCCTGCGTGCTCCGCAGGCGGTTTTGTTTCTGTCCATTCGGCAGAGAAAGCCGCAGCCAGATCAGGATGTTCTGCTTATGACGATGTCGGCCCGCCTCACAGTGATCTTCTTCGCAGCGCTGCTCAGCGCCTGCGCCAGCCGCACTCCGCCGCCTGCGCCCGTCGTACGCGCCCCGGTGGCGTTCGGGCCTTCCCAAGCTTTTTCGCCTGCTGCTGAAGACGTGCTGTTTCGCGCGCTGGGCCTGGTCGGCACGCCTTATCGCTGGGGCGGCAACACACCAGACTCCGGGTTTGATTGCAGTGGCCTGATCGGTTTCGTCTACCGCGATGCCGCCGGTATCTCGTTGCCGCGCTCCACCCGCGAGATGATCGTGATGCAGGCGCCGAATGTCGGCAAAGAAGGGTTGCAGACCGGCGACCTGATCTTCTTTGCCACCAATGGCGGCTCGCAGGTCAGCCATGCGGGGATCTACGTCGGGGAAGGGCGTTTCGTGCATGCGCCCGCGACGGGCGGCACGGTGAAGCTGGACAGCCTGTCAAAGGCGTACTGGCAGAAGGCGTATCTGAGTGCCAAGCGGGTGTTGCAGCCGGAGCATCTGGCGCATAACCCGTAAACGCTGAAAATCTAAATGTGGGAGCGGGCTTGCTCGCGAATGCGGTGTGTCATTCATCCATGATGTTGAATGACCTGACGCTTTCGCGAGCAAGCCCGCTCCCACATTTGTTATGTGTCGGGCCCTGATTTATTTAGCGGACGACACCCGCCAAACCTTGTTCCCCACATCATCCGCCACCAGCAAACCACCTTGCTGGTCGATCACCACCCCCACCGGGCGGCCCAAGGCGTTCTCATCCTTGTCGAGGAACCCGGTCAGCACATCGATCGGTTGTCCGTTCGGCTTGCCGGCGGCGAACGGTACGAAAATCACTTTGTAGCCACTGTGCGGTTTGCGGTTCCACGAGCCGTGCTGGCCGATGAAGGCGCCCTCCTTGAATTGCGCCGGCAGGCTGTTGCCATCGGCGAACGTCAGGCCCAGCGAGGCGGTGTGCGGGCCGACGGCGTAGTCCGGAGCGATGGCTTTGGCCACCAGATCCGGATTCTGCGGTTTTACTCGCACATCCACGTGTTGACCGTAATAGCTGAATGGCCAGCCGTAAAAACCGCCGTCCTTGACCGAGGTGATGTAGTCCGGCACCAGGTCGCTGCCGATTTCGTCACGCTCGTTCACCGCTGTCCACAGCGCACCCGTGGTGGGTTCCCAGGCAAGACCGTTGGGGTTGCGGATGCCCGAGGCGAAAATCCGGTGGTTGCCGGTGGCGCGATCGACTTCCCAAATCGCCGCGCGACCTTCTTCTTTATCCAGACCATTCTCGCCGACGTTGCTGTTCGAGCCGACGGTGACGTACAGCTTGCTGCCGTCCTTGCTGGCGATGACGTTCTTGGTCCAGTGGTGGTTCAGCGTGCCGCCCGGCAGGTCGGTGACCTTGATCGGCTGGGTCTTGATTTCGGTCGCGCCGGGTTCGTAGTGGAAGCGCAGCAGGCGATCGGTGTCAGCGACGTACAGGTCATTGCCGACCAGGGTCATGCCAAACGGCGAGTTGAGGTTTTGCAGAAACACCGTGCGCGTTTCGGCCACGCCATCGTGGTCGGCGTCGCGCAGCAGGGTGATGCGGTTCGGGCTCGGCACGCCAGCACCGGCCTTGCCCATGACTTTCTTCATCACCCAGCCACGAATGCCGGTGCTGTCATCGGGTTTCGGTGGGGCGTTGGTTTCCGCCACCAGCACGTCGCCGTTGGGCAGGACATAGAGCCAGCGTGGATGGTCGAGGCCTTCGGCAAACGCTGCCACTTGCGTGCCGGCTGCGGCGGTCGGTTTGCCGCCGGCGGGCCAGCCGATCGCCGGGGCGATGTTCACCGTCGGGATCAGGGTTTTGTTCGGTTCGGGCAGTTTCGGTGACGGACCGGTGCCGTCGGAAACTTGCAGGCTGGAGGATTCACCACAGGCGGCGAGCCCTCCGGCGAGGGCGATGACGAGAGCGAGTTGGGTTTTGCGCATTACTGATCTTCCCTATGAATGCATGCCTAATCATAGAGGAGTGTGCGCACCCGATGGTTCAACCGCTCAACCGCGGGCCTCTTTGAACAGCACGGCGATGCCCGGGTGATAGTTGCCCGCTTCGCTGCGCAACTTGCGGTAGGCGTAGGGGAAATACCAGGCCACTGCGCAGCAGTGTTCCTTTTGCAGGTCGTCGACCATGTCCTGCAACTCTTCGGGGCTGGCGCTGTGCTGGGCTTTCTGCGGGGCGACGAACAGGCAGCCGAGCTTGAGGTCGCTGGCAAAACTGATGCGTTTGGCGTCGCTGGTGATCTCCAGCAGGGCCTGGGTCAGGTTGAGGTTGTTGACTCGCGGCCAGCGCTGGGTCGCCTGAAGATAGGCGCGGTCTTCGGCCCCGGCAATGAACAGATCGGCGCGGGCGTTGCGTTCGCCGTCCTCGTTCTGTTTGCGCGTGGCGGTATCGCAAAGGGTTACCAGCTCGGCCATCCATGCCGCCGCGGAGAGCAGTCCGAGATTGGCTTTCTCGTCATGCCAGTAAGGGGTGTCGTTGTCGCCGCGTACAGCGTTGTAGCGGTCGATACAGTCAAACCAGCGTTCAAGCATCGGGCGCAGGAATTCCAGGCGCGGGTTGCTGATGATCATGCCTTGCATCGTCATCATCCTTATTGTTGTGATGTGCTTTTTCAACCAAAAGCATGGCTCTTTGATATCACTTGTCTCAGTGTGGCACAAGATTGGCGTCAGATAATTGATCGGCGACAGTTATTCGCCCGACGGCCCCCTCTTTAATTGACGCTCCACCCCCAACCCTCTAACCTTCGCGGCTTGTTTCAGGTGCTCTGTGACCTGTGTCGACAGAGTGAAACAGGGAAGTCGGTGAGGGTTGTCTTCAGGCGAAGAACGATCACGATCCCGGCGCTGCCCCCGCAACGGTAAATGAGTGAAAACTGTGCATTGAGCCACTGTGTCGACGACGCGGGAAGGCGCGCAGTCAGGCGATTCGCCGCTCATGAGCCCGGAGACCGGCCTGATCCATCCAGCGGCATCACGGTGGGCGATGCCAGGCTTTTTGCCGTCTATTCTTGTGCCTGCCCGCCGTTATCCAGCCTCAACGGAGAGCTCCCCCATGACCGATTCCCCCGAGCGCGACGAACGCCATCTGGCGCGTATGCAGCGCAAAAAAGCCGTGATCGACGAACGCATCGCCAATTCGCCTGACGAATGCGGCCTGGTGCTGGTGTTGACCGGCAATGGCAAAGGCAAAAGCAGCTCGGCGTTCGGCATGCTCGCCCGCGCCATGGGCCATGGCATGCAGTGCGGCGTGGTGCAGTTCATCAAAGGCCGCAACAGCACGGGCGAAGAACTGTTCTTCCGCCGTTTCCCCGAGCAAGTGCGCTTTCACGTGATGGGCGAGGGCTTCACCTGGGAAACCCAGGATCGCCAACGTGACATCGCTGCCGCCGAAGCCGCGTGGGCCGTATCCCACGAGTTGCTGCGCGATCCGTCGATTGGCCTGGTGGTGCTGGACGAACTGAACATCGCCCTCAAGCATGGCTACCTCGATCTGGATCGAGTGCTCAGCGACCTGCAGGCGCGTCCGCCGATGCAACACGTGATCGTCACCGGTCGCGCGGCCAAGCCGGAAATGATCGAGATGGGCGATACCGTCACCGAAATGGGCATGCTCAAACACGCCTTCCAGGCCGGCATCAAAGCGCAGAAAGGCGTCGAACTTTGAATCAACCACGTCACTGTCCGGCGGTACTGATTGCCGCGCCGGCCTCCGGTCAGGGCAAGACCACCGTCACCGCCGCGCTCGCTCGCTTGCATCGCAATCAGGGGCGCAAGGTGCGCGTGTTCAAGTGCGGCCCGGACTTTCTCGACCCGATGATTCTCGAGCGCGCCAGCGGTGCGCCGGTGTATCAACTGGACATGTGGATGGTCGGCGAGCAAGAAAGCCGCCGCCTGTTGTGGGAAGCCGCCGCCGAAGCCGATCTGATCCTGATCGAAGGCGTGATGGGCCTGTTCGACGGCACGCCGTCCAGCGCCGATCTGGCGCGGCATTTCGGCGTGCCGGTACTCGGCGTGATCGACGGTACCGCCATGGCCCAGACCTTTGGCGCGTTGGCGCTGGGGCTGGCGCGTTATCAGCCGGATCTGCCGTTCGCTGGCGTGCTGGCCAACCGTGTCGGCACTTTGCGTCATGCGCAATTGCTCGAAGGCAGCCTCACCGAAGGTTTGCGCTGGTACGGCGCATTGTCCCGGGAAACCGGGATCGAGTTGCCGAGCCGCCATCTCGGTCTGGTGCAGGCCAGTGAACTGAATGATCTGGATCTGCGTCTCGACGCCGCCGCCGAAGCCTTGGCCAGCAGTTGCGAGGTAGCGCTGCCACCGGCCGTGGCATTCGCCGCGCCCGAAGTGATCCCTGCTGAACCGCTGCTCGACGGCGTGCGCATTGCTGTCGCTCGCGATGAGGCTTTTGCCTTCACCTATGGCGCCAGTCTCGATCTGCTGCGGGCGATGGGCGCCGAGTTGAGCTTCTTCTCGCCGATCCGCGATACGCAATTACCCGAGGCCGACAGCCTGTATCTGCCCGGTGGTTACCCGGAATTGCACCATGTCGCGCTGGCGCAAAACACCGCGATGCTCGACGCGATCCGTGCGCACCACGCCGCCGGCAAACCGCTGCTCGCCGAATGTGGCGGCATGCTCTATCTGCTCGACGCGTTGACCGATGTCGACGGCACCCGCGCCGAACTGGTGGGGCTGCTGCGCGGTGAGGCGGTGATGCAAAAGCGTCTGGCGGCACTGGCACTGCAAGCGGTGGATTTGCCGGAAGGTTCGTTGCGCGGTCACACCTATCACCATTCCCTGACCAGCACCGATCTGACGCCGATTGCCCGAGGCCTGAGCCCGAACGGCGGGCGTGGGGCCGAGGCGGTTTATCGGGAGGGGCGGATGACGGCGTCGTACGTGCATTTCTACTTTCCGTCGAATCCGACTGCGATTGCCGCATTATTTGCGCCAGACCTCAAGGTCGCCTTCGCGAGCAAGCTCGCTCCCACAGGGGATCGCGTTTCTTGAGCAAGCACCCCGTCCAATGTGGGAGCGAGCTTGCTCGCGAAGAGGCCATGACCGACAACGCATATTCCGAGGCCGAGCGCACAGCGATCTATAAAGCCATCGCCGAACGCCGCGACATGCGCCACTTCACCGGCGGCACGGTCGAACCGGAGCTGCTGCGCCGCCTGCTCGAAGCCGCGCATCAGGCGCCCAGCGTCGGCCTGATGCAGCCGTGGCGCTTCATCCGCATCAGCGATCGCGCCTTGCGCGGGCAGATTCAGCACCTCGTCGAAGAAGAGCGCATCCGCACCGCCGAAGCCCTCGGCGAGCGCAGCGACGAGTTCATGAAACTCAAGGTCGAAGGCATCAACGACTGCGCCGAAGTGCTGGTCGCAGCGCTGATGGATGATCGCGAAAAACACATTTTCGGTCGTCGTACGCTGCCGGAAATGGACATGGCCTCGCTGTCCTGCGCGATTCAGAATTTGTGGCTGGCGTCCCGTGCCGAAGGGCTGGGCATGGGCTGGGTTTCACTGTTCGAACCGCAGGCATTGGCCGACCTGCTGCAGTTGCCGGCCGGGGCCAAGCCGCTGGCAGTGTTGTGCCTGGGCCCGGTCAAGGAATTCTATCCGGCGCCGATGCTGGTACTCGAAGGGTGGGCGCAGGCGCGTCCGCTCAATGAGTTGCTGTACGAAAATTATTGGGGAGTGAGTCAATGAGTGTGGCGTTGTTGAGTGTCGCCGCGGTCGCGCTGGATGCGCTGCTGGGTGAACCGAAACGCTGGCATCCGCTGGTGGCGTTCGGCAATTTTGCCGGGCGCATCGAGCGCCGTTTCAATGCGGGCGGGCGTGGCTGGCGCAGTCACGGGGTCACTGCGTGGGTGATCGCCGTGTTGCCGCTGACCTTGCTCGCCACCGCGTTTTCCTGGGCACCGTACGTGGGCTGGATCGTCGAGATTCTGGCGCTGTATTGCGCCCTCGGCATGCGCAGCCTCGGTGAGCATGTCGCGCCGGTAGCCGCGGCCTTGCGCGCTGATGATCTGCAAGAGGCGCGCAAACGCGTCGGCTATCTGGTCAGTCGCCAGACCAGCGAACTGGACAGCACCGCCGTCGCTCGCGCCGCGACTGAATCGGTGCTGGAAAACGGCAGTGACGCGGTGTTCGCCGCGCTGTTCTGGTTTGTCGTGGCCGGCGCGCCGGGGGTGGTGCTCTATCGCCTGAGCAATACCCTCGACGCGATGTGGGGCTATCGCAACGAACGCTTCGAGCGCTTCGGCTGGTGCGCGGCAAAAATCGACGACGTGCTCAACTACATTCCGGCCCGGCTGGTGGCGCTGACCTACGCGCTGCTGGGCAACACCCGGCTTGCCTGGCAATGCTGGCGCACTCAGGGGCCGCAATGGGACAGCCCTAACGCCGGTCCGGTGATGGCGGCCGGTGCCGGTGCGCTGGGTGTCGAACTGGGCGGGCCGGCGATCTATCACGGCGAACTGCATCAGCGTCCACAACTGGGTGAGGGGCCGCCAGCCGATGCCGATTCGATTGATCGCGGCTGGCAATTGGTCCAGCGCGGGGTATGGTTATGGCTGCTGATTCTCTGCGTGGGGGCTGAATTCTATGCTTGAGCACGGTGGCCGGCTGCGCAAGGCTGCACTCGATTACGGGATTGCCGAGGCTGACTGGCTCGACCTGTCCAGCGGCCTCGCGCCGTGGCCGTTTGCGGTGCCGGAGATTCCGTTGCGCGCCTGGGCACGCTTGCCGGAAACCGATGACGGACTGGAGCAGGCCGCGTGCGATTACTACGGCGCCTCGCAGGTGCTGCCGGTGGCCGGTTCGCAAATGGCGATCCAGTTGCTGCCGCGTTTGCGCCGCGCCGGCAAGGTCGGCGTGTTGTCGCCGTGTTATGCCGAGCACGCCGAAGCCTGGCGCCGCAGCGGTTACATCGTGCGCGAAGTGCTGGAGCAGGAAGTCGAATTCTTTCTCGACAGCCTCGACGTGCTGGTGGTGGTCAATCCGAACAACCCGACAGGCCTGAGTCTGACCCCGGCGCGGCTGCTCGATTGGCACGCGCGGCTGGCTCAGCGTGGCGGCTGGCTGGTGGTCGATGAAGCGTTCATGGACAACACGCCGCAGCTGAGTCTGGCGCCGTATACCAGCCAGATCGGTTTGATTGTGCTGCGCTCGTTCGGCAAGTTTTTCGGTCTGGCCGGAGTGCGTCTGGGCTTTGTGCTGGCCGAGCGCAAATTGCTCAGATTGCTCGCCGAACAGGTCGGGCCCTGGGCGGTCAGCGGGCCGACACGAGTGCTCGGTCAGGCCTGTCTGCAAGACACCGAAGCGCACACCCGGCAACGTATTCGCAGCGATGAGGCCAGTGAGCGTCTGGCGCTGCTGCTGGAGCGCTACGGCTTCAAACCCCACGGCGGTTGCGCGTTGTTTCAGTGGCTGATCACCGAGCACGCGGCGGCGCTGCACGAATTCATGGCCCGGCGTGGCATCCTCCTGCGCATCTTCGTTCACAACAGCAGTCTGCGTTTCGGTCTGCCCGCCAACGCCGCTGAAGAAGCGCGTCTCGAAAACGCGCTGCAAGCCTTTGCCAAGGAATCGAAATGACCACCCTGATGGTGCAAGGCACCACTTCCGACGCCGGTAAAAGCACGCTGGTGACGGCGCTGTGCCGCTGGGCCACCCGTCAGGGCGTGGCAGTGGTGCCGTTCAAACCGCAGAACATGGCACTCAACAGCGCGGTGACCGCCGACGGCGGCGAGATCGGCCGGGCGCAGGCGGTGCAGGCGCAAGCGGCGCACCTCGAACCGCACACCGACATGAATCCGGTGCTGCTCAAGCCCAACAGCGACACCGGCGCGCAGGTGATCATCCATGGCCGCGCGGTCACCAGCATGAACGCGGTGGCGTATCACGACTACAAAGCCATCGCCATGCAAGCGGTGCTCGCGTCGCACCAGCGACTCAGCGCGGCGTATCCGCTGGTGATGGTCGAAGGCGCTGGCTCGCCGGCCGAGATCAACCTGCGTGCCGGTGACATCGCCAACATGGGCTTTGCCGAAGCGGTGGATTGCCCGGTGCTGCTGATCGCCGACATCAATCGCGGTGGGGTTTTCGCTCATCTGGTCGGCACGCTTGAACTGCTGTCGCCGAGCGAGCAGGCGCGGGTCAAGGGCTTCATCATCAACCGTTTTCGCGGTGACATCGCCTTGCTGCAACCGGGCCTCGACTGGCTGGAACAGCGCACCGGCAAACCGGTGGTCGGCGTGCTGCCGTACGTGATGGATCTGCACCTGGAAGCCGAGGACGGCATCGACCAGCGCCAGATCGACAAGGCCGAGCAAGTGCTGAAAGTGGTGGTGCCGGTGCTGCCGCGCATCAGCAATCACACGGACTTTGATCCGCTGCGTCTGCATCCGCAGGTCGATCTGCAATTCGTCGGCCCGGGGCAGGCGATTCCGGCTGCCGACTTGATCATCCTGCCCGGCTCGAAAAGCGTGCGCAGCGATCTCGCGTATCTGCGTGCCAATGGCTGGGACGCGGCAATCAATCGGCACCTGCGTTATGGCGGCAAGTTGCTGGGGATTTGTGGTGGTCTGCAAATGCTTGGCGAGCAAGTACACGATCCGCTGGGCCTGGAAGGCGCGCCGGGATCCAGTGTCGGTCTGGGTTTGCTGGCGTTCGAAACCACGCTGGAAGCCGAGAAGCAATTGCGCAATGTACGCGGACGTCTGGCGCTGGAAAACGCCGAGGTCAGTGGCTATGAAATTCATGCGGGCGTGACGCTGGGGCCGGCGCTGGAGAACGCGGCGGTGCATCTGGATGACGGCCGTTGTGACGGTGCGCAGAGTCTGGACGGTCAGGTGTTCGGCACCTATCTGCATGGCTTGTTCGAATCACCGCAAGCCAGTGCCGCGTTGCTGCGCTGGGCCGGGTTGAGCGATGTGCAGGAAGTGGATTACCACGGCTTGCGCGAGCGCGATATCGAGCGGCTGGCGGATCTGGTGGAGAAGCATCTGGATACCGGGCTGCTGCGTCAGCTCTGTGGGATTTAGGCTGGCTGTTACGGCCTCTTCGCGAGCAGGCTCGCTCCCACTTTGGAACGCATTTCCATGTGGGAGCGAGCCTGCTCGCGAAGAGGCCGGTTGCCTCAATACATAAATGACAGGACATCTCCATCCTCCACAGGGGAGTGAGGTGTTTCAGCCACTGCGGTCACTGTGGGAGCGGGCTTGCCCGCGAAGAGGGCGATTGCCTCAACACATAATTTTCAGGATGTCCCCATGCTCCAACTGATCCTCGGCGGCGCCCGCTCCGGCAAAAGTCGCCTGGCGGAAAAACTCGCCAGCGACAGCCACCTGGCGGTCACTTACATCGCCACCAGCCAGCCGCTGGACGGCGAGATGAACGAACGCGTCGCCCATCACCGCGCGCGGCGTCCGGTCGAATGGGCGTTGATCGAAGAACCGCTGGAGCTGGCCCGTGTCCTGCGTGAAAACGCCAGCGCCGAGCGTTGCCTGCTGGTGGATTGCCTGACCCTGTGGCTGACCAATCTGCTGATGCTCGATGACGCCGCGCGTCTCGCTGCCGAGCGCGAAGCCCTGCTGGACTGCCTGGCGTCATTGCCGGGAGAAATCATTTTTGTCAGCAACGAGACCGGAATGGGTGTCGTGCCGCTGGGCGAATTGACTCGCCGCTACGTCGATGAAGCCGGTTGGCTGCATCAAGCTCTGGCCGAGCGTTGTCAGCGAGTCGTCCTGACCGTCGCCGGCCTGCCCCTGACCCTGAAAGGACCTGCGTTATGACCCAAGCGTGGTGGTTGAACCCGTGCCAATCCGTAAATGCCGAGATCGTTGAACAGGCGGCGGCGCGCCAACAGCAACTGACCAAACCGGCCGGTTCCCTCGGTCGCCTCGAAACCGTGGCGGTGCAACTGGCCGGATTGCAGGGGCAGATCAAACCGACGATTGAACAGGTGTGGATCGCGATTTTTGCCGGTGATCACGGGGTGGTCGCGGAAGGCGTTTCCGCGTTCCCGCAGGAAGTCACCGGGCAGATGTTGCTCAACTTCGTCAGCGGCGGTGCGGCAATCAGCGTGCTGGCGCGGCAGCTCGATGCGCGTCTGGAAGTGGTCGATCTGGGTACCGTGACGCCGACGTTGAATCTGCCGGGTGTGCGTCATCTGAACATCGGCCCGGGTACAGCGAATTTCGCCAAGGGCGCGGCGATGACCCAGGCGCAGGGCGAACTCGCCTTGCAGGCCGGTCGTGACAGCGTGCTGCGGGCCAAAGCCGCCGGCGCTCAGTTGTTCATCGGCGGCGAAATGGGCATCGGCAACACCACCGCCGCCAGTGCGCTGGCCTGTGCCTTGCTCGACTGTCCGGTGGTGCACTTGACCGGTCCCGGTACCGGGTTGAATGCCGAGGGCGTCAGCCATAAAGCGCAAGTGATCGAGCGCGCACTGGCGCTGCACGCGGCGCAACGTGGCGATGCGCTGCAAACCCTGTTCAACCTCGGCGGTTTTGAAATCGCCGCACTGGTCGGCGCGTATCTGGCCTGTGCGCAGGAAGGCGTCGCGGTGCTGGTCGACGGCTTTATCTGCACGGTCGCTGCGCTGGTGGCGGTGCGGCTGAATCCGTCCTGCCGCGAGTGGCTGCTGTTCGGCCACCGTGGCGCCGAGCCGGGCCATCGCCACGTGCTGGAAACCCTCAACGCTGAACCGCTGCTGGAGCTTGGCTTGCGTCTGGGCGAGGGCAGTGGCGCGGCGTTGGCCGTGCCGCTGTTGCGTCTGGCCTGCGACCTGCACGGGCAAATGGCGACGTTCGCCGAAGCCGCGGTGGCGGATCGTCCGGCATGACGTTGCGTCTGGACCTGCTGCGCCACGGTGAGACTGAACTGGGCGGCGGTTTGCGCGGCAGCCTTGATGATGCGCTGACTGAAAAAGGCTGGGCGCAGATGCGTGCCGCCGTGGTGGCGGGTGGGCCGTGGGATCGGCTGGTCAGTTCGCCGCTGCAGCGTTGTGCGCGGTTTGCTGTCGAGCTGGGCGAGCAACTGAATCTGCCGGTTCATTTGGACAAGGATCTGCAAGAACTGCATTTCGGTGCCTGGGAAGGGCAGAGCGCAGCGGCGCTGATGGAAACCGATGCCGAGGCGCTGGGACTGTTCTGGGCCGATCCGTATTCGTTCACGCCGCCGCAGGGCGAACCGGTCAGTGATTTTGCGGCTCGCGTGCTCGGCGCGGTGGCGCGTTTGCATCAGGCCTATGCCGGCGAGCGTGTGTTGCTGATCAGTCATGGCGGCGTGATGCGCCTGCTGCTGGCGCAGGCGCGTGGTTTGCCGCGAGAGCAGTTGCTCAATGTCGAAGTCGCGCATGCTGCGCTGTTCGCGCTTAGCGTCGAAGCCGATGGCGTGCTGAAGGAAGGTCACTGAGATGCTGCCACTGTGGATCGCCCTGCAATTTCTCAGCAGCTTGCCGATTCGTCTGCCGGGGATGCCGGAGCCGGAACAGCTCGGGCGTTCGCTGCTGTTTTATCCGCTGGTGGGGCTGCTGTTCGGGGTGATCCTCTGGTTGTTGAATCTGGCATTGGCTGGCGCGCCGTTGCTGCTGCATGCGGCGCTGTTGCTGACGGTGTGGGTGCTGCTCAGCGGGGCGCTGCACCTCGATGGTCTGGCTGACAGCGCCGATGCCTGGCTCGGTGGCTTCGGTGATCGCGAGCGCACGCTGACGATCATGAAAGATCCGCGCAGCGGACCGATTGCGGTGGTGACGCTGGTGTTGGTGTTGCTGCTGAAGTTCTGCGCGTTGCTGGCGCTGCTCGAGCAGGGGCACGGGGTTGTGCTGATCATCGTGCCGTTGCTGGGACGTGCGGCGTTGCTGGGGCTGTTTCTGACCACGCCGTATGTGCGGGCGGGTGGGTTGGGGCAGGCGTTGGCTGATCATTTGCCGCGCCGGGCCGGTTGGTGGGTGCTAGGGGCGAGTGCGCTGGCCTGCTTGCTGATTGCCGGGGTGACAGCGATTGTTGCGCTGGTTGTCGCGTTCGTTGGGTTTGTCTGGCTGCGGCAGGTGATGATGCGGCGGTTGGGCGGGACTACGGGCGATACGGCGGGGGCGTTGCTGGAATTGCTGGAAATGGCGGTGTTGGTTGGAGTGGTGTTGGTCTGAGATATTTCTATGACAGTACCGGCCTCTTCGCGAGCAAGCCCGCTCCCACATTTGCAATGCATTACCCTGTGGGAGCGGGCTTGCTCGCGAAGACGGTGTGTCAGACGCCACAAAGCTTATTGATAAACTCATGTGTAACTTGATTTAACACAGTCGCGGGTATATACACGCATCATGCTTCCTTCTCAGTGTTTGTGCACCAACCTGCGTCGCGCCGCTCGTGGCGTCAGCAGGCATTACGACGGCGCTCTCGACGGCTTCGGGATCAACGTTGCCCAGTATTCTTTGCTGTGCAATCTGCAGCGCCTGGATCAACCGAGCATCTCGGAACTGGCCGAAGCCATGGGCCTGGATCGCAGCACCCTGGGGCGCAATCTGCGGGTGCTCGAAGGTGAAGGGCTGGTGGCGCTGGCCGAGGGCGAGGACATGCGTAATCGCATCGTCCGGCTCACCGAAACCGGTGCACAGCGCCTTGCGGCGGCCCTGCCGGCCTGGGAAGCGGCGCAACAGCGATTGATCGATCGGCTGGGCGCCGAGAAGCGTGAAACCTTGCTGCGACTGTTGGATGAACTGGCCTGAAGGCCGGTTTTTCCGGTTTTAAGCGGGTATATACCCGCGAACGGAGAATAACAATGACATCGATGTGGCGTACGTGCGGTTGGGTGTTGCTGGGAAGTGCGCTGATTCTGGCGTTGTCGTTGGGCGTGCGGCACGGCTTCGGTCTGTTCCTGTCGCCGATGAGTGCGCAGTTCGGCTGGGGGCGCGAAGTGTTCGCCTTCGCCATCGCCCTGCAGAACCTGATCTGGGGCCTGGCGCAGCCTTTCACGGGCGCGCTGGCTGACCGCTTCGGCGCGGCGAAAGTGGTGCTGGTCGGCGGCGTGCTGTATGCCGCGGGCCTGGTGTGCATGGGCTTGTCCGATTCGGCGCTGACCCTGTCGCTGAGTGCCGGTCTGTTGATCGGTATCGGCCTGTCTGGCACCTCGTTCTCGGTGATTCTCGGTGTGGTTGGGCGTGCCGTGCCGCCGGAAAAACGCAGTATGGGCATGGGCATCGCCAGTGCCGCCGGCTCGTTCGGCCAGTTTGCGATGTTGCCGGGCACGCTGGGTTTGATCGGCTGGCTCGGCTGGTCGGCGGCGCTGCTGGTGCTTGGCCTGCTGGTGGCGCTGATCGTGCCGCTGGTGAGCATGCTCAAGGACAAGCCGCTGCCGGTGCTGGGCCACGAGCAAACCCTGTCCGAAGCGTTACGTGAGGCCTGCTCGCACTCGGGTTTCTGGTTGTTGGCGTTCGGCTTTTTCGTCTGCGGTTTTCAGGTGGTATTCATTGGCGTGCATTTGCCGGCCTATCTGGTTGATCAGCATCTGCCCGCCACGGTTGGCACTACGGTGCTGGCGCTGATCGGACTGTTCAATATCTTCGGCACTTACACCGCTGGATGGCTCGGCGGGCGCATGTCCAAGCCGCGTCTGCTGACGGCGTTGTACCTGTTACGGGCGGTGGTGATCGTACTGTTTCTGTGGCTGCCGGTGACGACGACCTCGGCGTACCTGTTCGGCATGGCCATGGGCTTCCTGTGGCTGTCGACGGTGCCATTGACCAACGGTACGGTGGCGACTTTGTTTGGCGTGCGTAACCTGTCCATGCTCGGCGGTATCGTGTTCCTGTTCCATCAGCTCGGCTCGTTCCTCGGCGGCTGGCTGGGTGGGGTGGTGTATGACCGTACCGGGAGTTATGACTTGATCTGGCAAGTGGCGATTCTCTTGAGTCTGCTGGCAGCCGCGCTGAACTGGCCAGTGCGCGAGCGTCCGGTGGCGCGCCTGCAACCGGCTGTCGGCGCCGTATGAAGCGTTCCTGGCCGCGAATCGCCTTCACCGCACTCGGCGCGCTGTTGCTGGCGCTGGTGTGGTGGGGCTGGCATCAGGGCGGGTTGGCGTTGATGCAGTTGGGCATGGGTGCTTGCTTGTAGGCTTGGAGGGCGAGTAACGTCGATCTCTGATAACCGCATCAAGGATGCCCGACATGTTCATGCGCTGGTGTGCTGTACCCGCGTTGTTGATGGCGTTGACCGGACTGGCCCAGGCCGCTGATTGTCCGGAGGCGCTGCAAGGTTCGTTGCCCAAGTTGCGCGCCAAGGAATCAGTCGATCTGTGCCAGCGTTACGCCGGAAAACCGCTGGTGGTGGTCAATACCGCCAGTTTCTGTGGCTTCGCCCCACAGTTCGAGGGCCTCGAGGCGCTCAATCAGCACTACAAGGCGCAAGGCCTGGAAATGCTCGGCGTACCGTCCAATGACTTCAAGCAGGAGTCCAAGGACAGCGCCGAAACCGCCAAGGTCTGCTACGCCAATTACGGCGTGACCTTCACCATGACCGAACCGCAGAAAGTCCGTGGCGACGACGCTACTCATCTGTTCAAGGTGCTGGCCGAGCAGAGCAGCGCGCCGAAGTGGAATTTCTACAAGTACGTGATTGATCGTCAGGGCAAGGTGATCGCGAATTTCTCCAGCCTGACCAAGCCCGATGATCCGGAGTTTATTGCGGCGGTAGAGAAGGCTATCGCCTCAAAACCACTGCAACCATGAAGATGCATGCCTTTGCCCTGTTCCTGTAGGAGCTGCGGGGGGGGGGGGG
>NZ_JBYOKU010000057.1:0-31004 GCF_057799175.1 Pseudomonas sp. 14P5.3.2
CCCCCCCCCCCCCCCCCGCTCCCACATTGGATTGGCATCCCATTAAGGTTTTTGTGCAGCCTTCAGGCACTTCAGGTCATTGAAGTCTTTACGCACCCCTTCGATTTTCTTGAGCAACCGCTGACGCTGCTGCGGCGTGCTCTGCGCCATCAAATCAACCGCCAGCGAGCGCGCCTGTGCTTCGGTGTTGGCGTAGGCTTTCTGGTAATCCGTTGTCCATAAGCGCTCGCGATTGACCAGAAGTGTCTCGATCTGCTGTGGGAATTCCGGACTTTTACGCTGGGCAACGGCCGCGCTGAACTGCTGCTGCCAATGTGCGCGGTTGGCGATCCATTGAGTGTTCTGATCGCCCAGAGCGGTCGACCAGGCCATCACCCGTTGTTCCTGAGTGGCGCTCAACGGGCCAAGCCAATCGGTCAGGCGCTTGTCCATGCGCGCGCCGCGCTCGGCGATCTGCTGCGCCAGTGGCGGTTTGACGTATTCCTTTTCCCGTTTGCGCAGATCCTTGGCAAACGCATCGTTCATCTCGGCGACTTGCTTGTCGTCCAGCCCTTGCAGCAATTCGATGGCCGACGGTGTGATCTGGCGTGCGGTTTCGGCAATGGCTTTTTTTGCTTCCTCGGTTCGTGCTTGCAGCGCAGCGTCGGTCACCTGATTGCTTTCGACCATCGCCTGCAAGCGATCCAGCCAGTCGAGGTAGCCCGGCAATTGTGTGGTGCAATGCCAATTCAGATGCTCCTTGAGGCGTTCGTTGAACCAGTCCTTCTGCTCGCCGTTCATGTCCAGGTAGTCGCCAAGCGTCCATGGAATGATCACGTCGAGATTGCGATAGGCCAGGCCGACGCGGCTGCAGGCGCCGAGGGCGAGGGTGAAGATCAGCAGGGTGGCGAGGTGTTTGAACCAGCGAGACATGAGCGAGTCCTTGCGAGAGCCTGACGTCTGATTCTTATGTGAACGCAGGAGGCTGCCGGCAGTTCAGCCGATCAATAGAACGCGCGTTCGGCCTTGAGCGTGACCAGCCCGTCGCACTCGCTGTTTTGCCCGGAGTAAGCCGAGCAATCGCTGCCGCTGAGGTTGGAATTGCTGTAGATCAGGTCGAGATCGACGCCCATGAACGGCCGGGAAAATTTCACCGACCAATCGGTAAAACTGCTGACATAACCACCGTCCACCGACACTGGCGTGTTCAGTTGGTGGGTGGTGTATTTCATGCTGATCCCGATGCCGAACGGCTGATTGCCGCCGAGGTCGGCGAACAGCGTGTTGTTCTGTTTGTCCGGGTCATTGCTCACGGCGACGCCGAAGCGGCTGCCGAGCAGGGTCAGGCCGCCGAACAGCTCCTGGCTGTCGAGGGTGTCTACTTTGGGATAACTGTAGTGGATCATCCCGACTTCATAGCCGAGGGTCTGATCGAAAGGTTGTTTGAAGCCGACGTAGGAGTCGATTTCGAGGTTCTTGCCCGGTGTGAGGCCCATGCTCGGTGCGTACTGGCCGACATACAGGCCGCTGTCGTGGCTGAGGTCGAGGCCGCCGTGGAAGGAGCCGACTGCCGCCGGCTTGACCAGGCCTTGGGCCATGCTGCGGCTGGGCGTGGTGCCGAGTTTGAGGTCGAAGTCGCCGAGCTCGCGCTGGAAAATCTGCGCGTGCGCAGTCGAGCAGACCAGCAGGCCTACCAGCAGTAAACAGGAAGTGGGTTTGAGCATGCGTCACTCCATGAACAGCGAGGGCAAGGCATTGAGCCTGCTGAAACGCTTGATCCAGACGCGTGCAAGGATACCGGCGAATGCTCGGCGATGATGGCCGTTCGTCGATTTTCAAAAGATTGGTTAAACAGAATGGAGGGTATTGCGCGGGTGCCAGTCCAGACGCTTCGAAACTCAAAGCGCCTCAGGACGGGTGTATTACCGGGTGTTACTTCTTGCCCAGGCTGATCTGCTTGGACGGACCGAACGTCTGGCCGCTGACGCCTTTGGCAATTTGCTGGATTTCGCCGCCGGACTTGAGGAACGCTGCGATTTGATCGTTGATCGATTCGCTGGTTTCAACGGCTGGAGCTGGCTTTGCTTTGCTGGTGGATGCTTTTACACGCATGGCGGCCATTAACCTGTAGAAAAGTAACTCGGCCAGGCATCGTACAGGAATAACTTGACAATTGCTTGATAAATATCCCCGGGAATAACTGGGCGCGTGGGTGGATTATTCTCGATTAATTATTCGAAATATCCACCTAAGCCACTGTTTTAAATAAGAACATTTATTTGCCATCAGTGAAAACATCCTGCGCGAAATGGCGCGGCCTCTGCTGCGCTGGTCAGACGAGTGGCAGCCCGACCGTGCGAGACCCAGGAAAATCAAGGTGTCCCGTGGATTTTCCCGAACGGGTTGCTCAGCCAGCGAACGAAACCGGCAAAACCGGGTAGAATGCCGCCCACGCAATGAGGGTTTTGGAAAATGGCTTTAGTCGGGCGTTACAACAGTTTGCAAGTGGTTAAACACACTAACTTCGGTTTATATCTGGACGGCGGTGCCGACGGCGAAATTCTTTTGCCTAACCGTTATATCCCTAAAGATATTCCCAGCGAAGATGAAGACTGGCTCAACGTTTTTATTTATCTGGACAGCGATGACAAACTTATCGCTACCACTGAAAAACCAAAAGTTCAGGTCGGCGAATTTGCCAGTCTGAAAGTTGTTGAAATCAACAGCATCGGCGTGTTCCTCGATTGGGGCCTGCCGAAGGACCTGTTGCTGCCGTATTCCGAAGAGAAGCGGCAGATGACCGCTGGTGAATATTGCGTGGTGCACGTCTACCTCGACAAACACACCCGCCGCATCACCGCGACCGCACGTCTGGATCGCTACCTCGACAAGACCCCGGCCAACTACAGCGCCGGGCAGGAAGTTGATCTGCTGGTGGCTGAAGCCACCGACATGGGCTTCAAGGCGATCATCAACAACAAGCACTGGGGCTTGATTCACAAGAATGAAATCTTCAAGTTCATGCGGTCCGGCATGCGCGAGAAGGGTTACATCAAGGAAGTGCGCGCCGACGGCAAGATCAGCCTCAGCCTGCAACCGGTGGGTCAGGAAGCGGCCAGCAGCCTGAGTTCGAAGATCCTCGCCAAGTTGCGCGAAAGCAACGGCATGCTGGCCATCAGCGACAAGAGCGATCCGGCGCTGATCAGCAGCATGTTCGGGGTCAGCAAGGGCAACTTCAAGAAGGCCATTGGTTCGCTGTACAAGGAAGGCAAGATCGTCATTCACGCCGATCGCATTGAACTAACCTGAGCCTCGCGTAGCCCATGTTGCATGGGCTCACTTGAGGTCGGTTAAATGAAAAAAGCGTTGATTGCCTATGGCGCCACATTGGTGGCGTTTCTGTTGCTCGATGGCATCTGGCTCGGCGTATTGATGGCGCCAACCTACCGCGAGCTGCTCGGTTCGCTGATGCTCGAAAAACCGCTGCTGTTACCGGCAGCGGTTTTTTATTGCCTGTATGTTTTCGGCTGTGTGCAGTTTGTGGTGTTGCCGGCGCTGAGCTGGCAACGCGCGGCACGCATGGGCGCGTTGTTGGGGCTGGTGGCGTACGGCACTTATGACTTGACCAACTGGGCGACATTGCGCGGGTGGTCGGTACAGGTGAGTTTGATGGATTGGGCGTGGGGGACCTTTGCCACGGCTGTGGCGTGTACGGTCGGCTTTTTGGTGGCAAAGCGATTTGTGAAGTCAGCCCCGTAATCTTTGTTGTCTGGAGCGACGCCTTCGCGAGCAAGCCCGCTCCCACAGGGGGAATGCGTTCTAATGTGGGAGCGGGCTTGCTCGCGAATGGCGGCGCAGCCGACAGCCATTCACCGCTGCCGCAACAGGCAAGATAAATGTCTTTCCCAGACGGCTTTTTCTGCCCGAGTGATTGATAATCCCCGACACAGATTTTCGACCAGTGGATGGCTGCCATGTTGTGTGTGTTCGAGGTGTTGCGGTGAGTGTCGAGCGGCGCAATGCCGACGGTTTTGCCCTGCAGGTGATGATCGGCCTGTGCCTGATCTGGGGCGTGCAGCAAGTGATGATCAAGTGGGCCGCGCCGGACATCGCGCCGGTGATGCAGGCCGCCGGGCGTTCGGGGATTTCCGCGTTGCTGGTGGGTTTGCTGCTGTGCTGGAAGGGAGGCTGGGATCAGGTCGGCACCACCTGGCGCGGCGGACTGCTGGCCGGTGCGCTGTTCGGTCTGGAGTTCTTCTTCATCGCTGAAGGTCTGCAACTGACCACTGCCGCGCACATGTCGGTGTTCCTCTACACCGCGCCGATTTTCACTGCATTGGGTGTGCATTTCCTGTTGGCCAGCGAACGCTTGCGACCGCTGCAATGGCTGGGGATTCTGCTCGCGTTCATCGGTATCGCGATTGCCTTCGCAGGCGGCGTGTCGTGGGACAACCTCGACCGGCGCATGCTGCTGGGCGATGCGTTCGGGGTCATTGCCGGTGCCTGCTGGGGCGCGACCACT
Organism: Pseudomonas sp. 14P5.3.2; assembly: GCF_057799175.1. NCBI lineage: Bacteria > Pseudomonadati > Pseudomonadota > Gammaproteobacteria > Pseudomonadales > Pseudomonadaceae > Pseudomonas > Pseudomonas sp. 14P5.3.2. Next base: position 4,502 of record NZ_JBYOKU010000057.1, read on the forward strand.
GTGGTGGTGCGCGCTTCGCGGCTATCGGAAGCGCCGGTGACCTTGACCTTGTTTTATCAATTGATCGTCGGCTTCGTCGGCCTGCTGTTGATCGCGCTGTTCAGCGGCCAGATCACTCACGTCAGCCTGACCACCGTGGCGGTGGCCAGCGTGTTGTTCCAGGGCCTGGTGGTGTCGTTCTTCAGTTACCTGACGTGGTTCTGGCTGCTGCGACGCTATTTGGCGGCCAATCTGGCTGTGTTTTCGTTCATGACGCCGCTGTTCGGCGTCACCTTTGGCGTGGTGCTGCTGGGTGAAGAATTGAGCATTAACTTCGTCATTGGCGCGGTGCTGGTGTTGCTCGGCATCACCTTTGTCAGCGCTGAGCAGTGGGTGCGTCGGCGTTTGCGCAAAGCCCTCGGCCAGCACTGACCGATTGCAGCGCCAGCCCGCCGGCAATCAGCAGACCGCTGCCGGCAATGATCAGCGCCGGTTGCAGACCGCCGCTGAAATGGCTGCTCAGCGCCGCGAGCAACGGGCCGCTGAGCTGGCCGACGGCGAAGCACGCGGTCAGCAGCCCGGCGTTGCGTTGGGTGGTGTGGGGCGCCAGTTCCCGCGAGCGCTGCATCACCAGTTGCATGCAGGCCAGGAACGGCATGCCGCACAACATCACCCCCAGCGCCAGGCCATAACCGCTGCCCAACAGACAGGCGAAGACCCCGAGCGCCTGCAACCACAGGGTGGCGGTCAGCCAGTGCCGTGTGGTGTTCGGGTCGTGGCGACGCAGACTCACCAGCAACACGCCGATGGCGGCGCCGAGGCCGAAGCACGGCCAGAACAGATCGGCCTGCCATTGCCCGTGAAACTGCGCGTTGGCCATTTGCGAAAGAAACGTGGCGGGGATGATGTAACCCACGCCGTATAGCGCATACACCGCCGCCAGTCGCGGGATGCCGCGATTCGCATGGCTGACGTTGAGGGTGGCGACCGGCGTGTGCACGCCCGGTTGCGGCAGGATCCGCACGATCCCCAACAACATCACCAGCGCCACGGCGGCATAGATCAGCCACAACGTGGCAGACGTCTGGTTCAGCAGATGTGAGAACAGCGCCAGCAACCCTGTGAGAAAAATCCCCAGCCCCGGACCGGCGAACACCAGCGCACCCAGCCGTGGCCGGCCTGCCGCCGCTGCCAAGGGCTGACTCAGCGCCGTGATCATCACTAGCACCCAGGCACTCGCCACCCCGGTGCCAAAGCGCAGCAGCAAATGCGCCCAGAATCCGTTGGCCCAGAACGACGCCAGTGTCAGCAGCACGCACAGCCACAACCCGCCATGCAACCGGCGCTGCACTTGCTGCGGACGGTGCGCGAACATCGCATCCACCGCGCCCAGCAGATAGCCGAGGTAGTTGGCCGCGGCGATCAGACCGGCGGCGGTCAGGTCGACCTGGCCTTCGCTGAGCAGGTGCGGCAGTTGCGGGGTGAGGGCGAAACGCCCGATGCCCATGGCCATCATCAGGGCGACGAAGCAGGCGGATAAGCGAATCAGTGGCGACATGGTCGGGATTCCTTTGGAGGAGCAATGACCGTCAGGCTAGAACCGATTGACTTTCTTTAAAATTGAATAATAGTTAGTAACTTGTTCTGTAATGGAGAATGGTTGTGGAATTCAGCCAATTGCGGATCTTTCAGGCAGTGGCCGAGGAAGGTTCGATCACCCGCGCCGCCGAGCGTCTGCACCGGGTGCCATCCAACCTGTCGACCCGGCTCAAACAGCTGGAAGAGCAATTGGGTGTCGAACTGTTCGTCCGCGAGCGTCAGCGTTTGCAGTTATCGCCTGCGGGAAAAGTCCTGCTGGACTACACCGGCAAACTGTTCGCCCTGCGCGATCAGGCCAGTGCGGCGGTGATGGGCGGGCAACCGGCCGGGGATTTCGTCCTCGGCACGCTCTACAGCACCGCAGCGATCCATTTGCCGGCGCTGTTGGCGCGCTATCACAAGCAATACCCGGCGGTGAATCTGCAGGTGCAATCCGGGCCCAGCGGTGAGTTGCTTGAAGGCCTGGTCTCCGGGCGTCTCGATGCGGCTTTGGTGGACGGCCCGCCACAACTGGCGGGGATCGACGGCGTACCGCTGTGCGACGAGCGTCTGGTGCTGATCAGCGAAGCCGATCACCCGCCGATCCGCAGCGCCAAAGAGGTCGAGGGCAGGGCGGTGTTCACCTTCCGCCATGGCTGCGCTTACCGCGCCCGACTGGAGGCGTGGTTTGTCCACTATCAGGCGGCGATGGGCCGGGCGATGGAGATCGAGTCCTATCAGGGCATGCTCGCCTGTGTGATTGCCGGCAGCGGCGTGGCGCTGATGTCGGAGTCGATGCTGGCCAGTCTGCCCGGGCGCGAAAGTGTCGCGGTGCACCCGTTGGCCGAGCCGTTTGCCAGTGCGACAACATGGCTCATGTGGCGCAAGGGCATGGTCGGGGCCAACCTCAATGCCTGGATTGAACAGCAGCAAGCGCTCTATCCCGTGGCATCCAGTGAAACCCGGCAGACGGCGTGAACCAATCGATCCGAATTCTGTTCAATTCAGTAACAGATCATTGCGGATTTGGCCGAGCATTGCGTAGGACTTAGGACTATTATCAGTGCGAAGCGGCCTCAGAATTCCGGCCGCTCAGCACTACCCTGAAGGGGGCATGACGATGAAAGAGAAAATTCAGAACTGGCTGCACGATTTGGGTGTTGCCCTCGGCTTGATCGAACCGCCTCTGCAACCCGTTCCGATCCGCACCGATGACGAACAGCGCCGGCGTCAGCCTCGCCGGCGGTAAGTACGGCTCCATGTGAGTGACGCTTGTTGTGGCGAGGGAGCTTGCTCCCGCTCGGCTGCGCAGCAGTCGTAAGGTCACTGAACAAGGTCCGTCTGGCACAACGGGGCTGAATGGTTTTGGGGCTGCTTCGCAGCCCAGCGGGAGCAAGCTCCCTCGCCACAGGGTTTCAGCTCACCCTGATGGTTGTATTTGGCAAACCCTCTCAATGCCTTCCAATCTCTAGCAAAAATCGACTCAGGTCATTCGCGGTCTTCGCGGTCTTGAGCATGTGATCCTCTTCGGCCGTGAACGCCGTCAGTCCGAACTCATCTTCCAGATGAAATATCAGATCTTCGATATCTGCCTTCTCCAGCCCTAATTGCACCAGGCTGGTGTCGTCGTTGAATTCGCGGGAGTCCAGCAGGCGCTGAATGTATCGGTGTACGGCAGCACGCACGGCAGCTCTTCTCATGGCAGATAGTTTCGTTGTTGTGTTGACTGATTACAGCAGGCCTCAAGCGTGTCGACGCAACCATTCGTCAATCATCGAACGCAAATGCCCGCCGGAAAAACTGCCGAAATGCCCGCCGTGCACCGTGCGGATCGGCAGCGCCTGCAAGCGCCGCAGGCTGGTGGCGTAATCCTGCAGATCGGAGTGGTAGGCGTCTTCGATCAACGGCCCGTCGTAGATGATGTCGCCGCTGAATAAGGTTTCGGTGGCCGCCTCATACAGGCTGATGCCACCCGGCGAATGCCCCGGCGTGTGCAGCACTTGCAGGGTGCGGTTGCCCAGATCCAGTACGTCGCCATCCTCGACAAAACCGGTGGCTGGCGCAGCCTTGACCCGGTATTCGGCGTAGCACAGCGGACAGTCCGGATGCGCCTCGAACATGTCGTCACCGACGAAGGCCCGGCTGAGGTCATTCTCGCCGTTCGGCGCGGCAAGAATGTCGGCCTCGGCGCGATGCACCAGACGTTCGGCGAATTCGTGATGCCCGGCGATGTGGTCGAAGTGGCAGTGACTGGCAACAGCCACCAGCGGCCGTTCGGTGATCCACGGCAATTGCTCGCGCAGGCTGACCAATCCCGAACCGCTATCCAGCAACAAGTCTTTGTCGCGGCCCTGAACATGCCACAGGTTGCAGCGGTAGAACGGGCGGATGTACGGCTCGTGGATCAACCGGATGCCATCGCTCAAGCTCAAAACTTCAAACCACTGATCGCGCGAAACGATCTTCATAAGCCATTTTCTCCAGACGTAAAAAAACGGGTGTGGCAACCGACGCCACACCCGTCGAAGAAAGCATCAAGTCGTTACATCAGAGCTTAGATCGCACTCGCCACGGTCGCCGGGCGAGGGGAGACCAGGCTGACCACCACAAAACTCACCAGACCTACCGCAAGGCTGTAGTAGATCGGCGTGTTCGCATCCAGACCGTCCTTGAACATGAACAGCAGCGCGGTGGCGAAACCCAGGCCCATGCTGGCGATGGCGCCGGCGGTGGTTGCGCGTTTCCAGAAGATCGCACCGATCAGCGGAATCAGCATGCCGCCGACCAACAGGTTGTAAGCAAGAGTCAGGGCGCTGATCACGTCATTCACTACCAGAGCGATGCCGAGCACCACGACACCGGTGAGCAGGGTGAACAGGCGGTTGATCGCCAGGCTCGACTGTTTACCGCCACGCAGTTTCGGTAGCAGGTCTTCAGTCAGGGTGGTGGCCGCAGCGAGCAGGCCGGCACTGGCGGTAGACATCATGGCGGCCAGTGCCGCAGCGATCACCAGACCACGGATGCCGTCCGGCAGCGACAGTTTGACGATGGCGGCGAAGGCGTTGTTGACGTTGTCCAGATCCGGGATCAGTACGTGAGCGGCCATGCCGATCAGCGCGCAAGCCAAACCGTAGAGGATGCAGTAGATACCGGCGATGCTGCCGGCGTACTGGGCGACTTTGGCGGTCTTGACGGTGAACACCCGTTGCCAGATGTCCTGACCGATCAGGATGCCGAAGAAGTAGATCATGAAGTAGGTGATGATCGTGTCCCAGCCGATGGTGGTGAAGTTGAACGCCGCTGCCGGCAGCTTCAGCACCAGTTCGTCCCAGCCGCCGACGCGGTACAGGCAGATCGGCAACAGGATGAACATCAGGCCCACGGTCTTGATGATGAACTGGACGATGTCGGTCAGGGTCAGCGACCACATGCCGCCGATCGCCGAGTAGATCACCACCACGCCACCGCCGAGCAGTACCGAGATCCAGAATGGCAGGCCGAACAGCACTTGCAGCACGGTGCCGATCGCCAGGATCGAGGTCACGCCGATCATCAGCGCGTAGGCCAGCATGATCACCGCGCTCGCCGAGCGGGCCATCGGGTTGTAGCGTTTTTCCAGAACCTGGGTAACGGTGTAGATCTTCAGTTTCAGCAGCGGTTTGGCGAGGAACAGGTTCAGCGCGACGATGCCGCAACCCAGCGCGGCGCACAGCCAGAAACCGGAGATGCCATGCACGTAGCCCAGACGCACGGTGCCGACGGTGGACGCACCACCGAGCACGGTCGCGGCCATGGTGCCCATGTACAGGCTTGGGCCCAGGTTACGCCCGGCGACCAGAAAATCCTCGTTGGTCTTGGCCTTGCGCATGCCGTAGTAGCCGAGCAAAAGCATGCCGGCGGCGTAGATGAGGACGACGAATAAATCCAAAGCCATGATGGCGTGTCTCCGATTGTCTTTTTTATGGTGAGGCTGAATTCAGTTCCCTGTGGGAGCGAGCTTGCTCGCGAAGGCGGTCTGTCAGTCACTTCAATGTTGAGTGTGCTGAGGTCTTCGCGAGCAAGCTCGCTCCCACAGGGTTTTGTGTTTAATCAGGCGACCTGACGCAGTTCAGGTTTCGCTACCACTTGGCTGCGGGCATCCGTGGGCCCGAACACTTCGCGCGGTTCCGGGAACAGGCTCAGCAGCGTCAGGTACACCACCGAAGCCAGCCCCAGGGTCACCGGCAAACTGATGTCGATACCACCGGCCATCTCGCCCAGCGGGCCGACGAACTGCCCCGGCAGGTTGACGAAGCACAGGCCGACCGCCGCGCTCGGGATCCACGCGCCCAGACCACGCCAGTTCCAGCCGTGGTTGAACCAGTAGCGTCCGCCTTGCTCGCCGCGAGTGAATACTTGCAGGTCATCCGGGCAGTAGAAGCCGCGACGCACCAGCAGGCCGATGATCATGATCACCATCCATGGCGTGGTGCAGGTGATGATCAGCACGGCGAAGGTCGACACGCTCTGCACCAGGTTCGCCGCGAAGCGTCCGATGAAGATGAAGGCAATCGACAGCACGCCGATCAGCAACGTTGCCTTGACCCGCGACAGCACCCGTGGGAAGACGCTGGACATGTCCAGCCCGGTGCCATACAGCGAGGTGGTGCCGGTGGACATGCCGCCGATCACCGCAATCAGGCACACCGGCAGGAAGAACCAGCTCGGCGATACCGCCAACAGACCACCCACATAGTTGTTCGCCGCGATGTAATCCGGCGCCTTGATCGCGACGATGGTCGCGGTGCTCAGGCCGAACAGGAACGGGATGAACGTGGCGATCTGCGACAGCACCACAGCGGCCATGATCCGCTGCTTGGAGGTGTCACGCGGGATGTAGCGCGACCAGTCGCCGAGGAACGCCCCGAACGAGATCGGGTTGCTCATGGCTACCAGCGCTGCGCCGATGAACGCCGCCCAGAAGCCCGGTTGCCCGAGGTTCACCGTGCCGGCGTAGTTCGCATCGAAAGGACCGGCGAAGGCGAAGATGCCCAGCAGGAACAACAGGCTGGCGCTCCACACCGCGATCTTGTTTACCCACAGCAGAAAGCGGAAGCCGTAGATGCACACGGTCAGCACCAGAATCGCGAACAGACCGTAGGCCAGGCCCAGGGTCAGGTCGGTTTCCGGCAGACCGATCAAGCGTTTCGCCCCGCCGATCAACGCATCCCCCGAACTCCACACCGAGAGCGAGAAAAACGCGATGGCGGTCAACAGCGACAGGAACGAACCGACGATCCGCCCGTGCACGCCGAAGTGCGCCCCGGAGGACACGGCATTGTTGGTGCCGTTGATCGGGCCGAACAGGCCCATCGGTGCGAGGATCAGCGAGCCGAGCAGCACGCCCGCCACAATCGCCCAGACGCCGGCCTGAAACGACAGACCGAACAGCACCGGGAAACTGCCGAGCACGGCGGTGGCAAAGGTGTTCGAACCACCGAAGATCATCCGGAACAAGTCCGTCGGGCCTGCGGTACGTTCGTGGTCCGGGATCTGTTCGACCCCGTGGGTTTCAATTTGCGTAAGGCTTTGGTCGTTGGCTTTGTTGTTGTTATTCATGATCAGCTCCGATCATAAAGGCGCGCTCATCGTGCGTGAGCGTCACCTGTTTTGGCTAAGGGGGTGGCAGCCCTTCCGGCATTGCGGACAAATGTTCATGGCAGGCCAGCCAATGGCCTTGTTGTTCTAGGCTCGACGCTTGTTTCTTGAAAACAATCGTCTCGCGCTCCTGGCTGAAATGTTGCTCCCCTTGCATGCGCAGCTCGGTGGCCACGTCATGGACAAACACCGCCACGTCACCTTGCAGGCTGACGAAGGCGTTGCTCGAAGTGCACGACAACACTTCGAAGCCATCCTCGGCGCGCCAGCTGTCCCACAACGCCTGATAGGCATCGCGCGACAGCAGCGGCTGTTCGAGGGTGTAAAACACGAAACTTGCATCGGCGCTGAACGCGCCGAAATAAGCTTCGCGATCGTTGCGAGCGAAGGCGGACACCAGATCGGCAGCCGCTTTCAACACCTGATCACGTTCGTTCATGGCCGAACCCTCAGCGGTGGACTACGCCAGGCAGTACGCAGAGCATTTCGTACAGCAGGTTGGCGGCCAGCAGCGAGGTGTTGCCGGTGGTGTCGTAAGCGGGCGAGACTTCTACCAGATCGCAGCCGATCAGGTCGAGGCCCTGACAGCCGCGAACGATTTCAATCGCCTGAATGGTCGTCAGACCCCCGATTTCCGGGGTGCCGGTGCCAGGCGCCCAGGCCGGGTCGATGCCGTCGATGTCGAAGCTCAGGTACACCGGACCGCCACCGACTTTCTCGCGCACTTCGGCCATCAGTGGCGCCAGCGATTTGTGCCAGCACTCTTCGGCCTGCACCACGCGGAAACCCTGATCGCGGCTCCAGTTGAAGTCGTCAGCGGTGTAACCCTGGGCGCGAAGACCAATCTGCACCACGCGGTCGCAGTCCAGCAGACCTTCTTCGACGGCGCGACGGAAGGTTGTGCCGTGGGCGATTTTCTCGCCGAACATGTGATCGTTGACGTCAGCGTGGGCATCGATGTGCACCAGACCGACCTTGCCGTGCTTCTTGTGAATCGCCCGCAGGATCGGCAGGGTGATGGTGTGGTCGCCACCCAGGGTCATCGGGATCACGTTGTGCTCGAGGATGTTGTCGTAGGCTTCTTCGATGATGCGTACGGCGTCGAGCAGGTTGAAGGTGTTGATCGCCACGTCACCGATGTCGGCGACCGACAGCGAGTCGAACGGCGCGGCGCCGGTGGCCATGTTGTACGGGCGGATCATCACTGATTCGGTGCGGATGTCGCGCGGCCCGAAGCGAGTGCCGGGGCGCAGCGAAGTACCGATGTCCAGGGGCACGCCAACGAAGGCAGCGTCCAGGCCGGCAGCGGTCGGTACATGGGGGAGTCGGAGCATGGTGGCGATGCCGCCGAAGCGCGGCATTTCGTTGCCGCCCAGTGGTTGGTGAAGAATCTTGTCCACGGGTAGGGCCTCATCGTCTTTGTTTTATTTATGTCGGCGCACCGTTGAACACAGGTTCGGACGCCGCTGTGGGGCCGATTCTGCGAAATGTAGTGCGGGGGAAGAATCGCTACGGGCAAAAACTTAGTTCAGATTTTTCTAAACTAATGCTGAGGCTGGAGATAGACTCTTTGGCCATGTATTGATGGCCCTGTGGCGAGGGAGCTTGCTCCCGCTGGGCGGCGAAGCCGACCCAAAACCCCACGACTCAGTACACCTGATCAACTGTATTTGCCGGGTTTGCGACTGCTTCGCAGCCGAGCGGGAGCAAGCTCCCTCGCCACAAGGGATGTGGTGGGGTGCAGCGTTCTATGCACCTGTGATCCTTGTTTGTGGAGTATTTGATGGCCAACGCTTTACCCGACCTGAAACTATTGCGCATCTTCGTCAGCGTGGTCCGGCATCAGGGCTTTGCCAATGCGCAGCAGGAACTCAACCTGTCGACCTCGGCGATCAGCACCTACATGAGCCAGCTCGAAGCCGCGCTCGGTCTGGTGCTGTGCCATCGCGGGCGGGGTGGGTTCAGCCTGACCAGCAAGGGTGAGCTGTTCCATCAGGAAACCCTGCGCCTGCTGGCCGAGCTCGAAGGCTTCGAGCAATACGCCGCCGCGCTCAAGGGCGAACTGCGTGGCACGCTGAATCTCGGGGTGATCGATTCCACGGTCAGCGACAAGGCCTTGCCGTTCGCCGAAGCCATCGGCGCCTACAGCCAGGAACACCCGGCGGTGCATTTGCACCTGTCGGTGATGAGCCCTTACGAACTGCAACTCGGCGTGCAGGACAACCGCCTCGATCTGGCCATCGGTGCCTTCTCCACGCGCATGAGCGGTCTGGTGTACATGCCGCTGTACCGCGAACAGCACTGGCTGTATTGCAGCAGCCGGCATCCGCTGTTCAACGAGCGGCGGATTCCCGAGCAGGTCATCACTCAGCAGCGCATGGTCGGGCGTGGTTACTGGAGTCAGGCGGAGCTGGCGCGCCATGGTTTCAAGCACAGCGCGGCGACCGTGGAAAGTATGGAAGCGCAGCTGATTCTGGTGCTCTCTGGTGCCTACATCGGTTACCTGCCGGAGCACTACGCTCAGGCCTGGGCCGACAAGGGCGACTTGCGCGTGTTGCTGCCGGCGACTTTCGGTTATCAGGCGCCGTTCTCGATGATCATGCGCCGGGGCCGCAGCCGCGAGCCGCTGATCCAGACGTTCCGTGATCTGCTTAAAGCGCAGTTGAATCAGGCGTAAAGACCATGTCCAGACCCCAATGCCCGCGCTGCCTGCGCCCACAAACCCATTGCCTGTGCCCGCTGATCCCGAGCCTCGATAGCCGCACCCGGGTGTTGCTGTTGCAGCATCCGAGCGAGGTCAATCACGCGCTCAACACCGCGCGATTGGCGGCGTTGGGTTTGACCAATGCCGAGCTGATCGTGGGGGAAGTCTTCGAGGATTTACCCGCGCTGCTCAACCGGCCGGGGTATCAGGCGCGGTTGCTGTTTCCCGCCGACGATGCGCAGCCGTTGCAGGCTTATCGCGAGTCTGACCAACCGCTGCTGTTGGTGGTGCCGGACGGCACCTGGCGCAAGGCGCGCAAGATGCTCCATCTCAACCCGCTGCTGGCGGCGTTGCCACGGGTGACGCTGGCCGCGGGCGGGGTGTCGCGCTATCGGTTGCGCAAGGCACCGGGGCCGGGGGCGTTGTCGACGATCGAGGCGATTGTGCAGGCGCTGGAAACTCTTGAAGCGCCGACGACATTTGCGCCTTTGCTCAAACCGTTCGAGGCGTTGATCGAGGGGCAGATTGCGGCGATGGGGGAGGAGGTTTTTCAGCGCAATCATTCAAAATAATGGGTGTTGGTGCGGGCCTCTTCGCGAGCAAGCCCGCTCCCACAGGGGGAATGCATTCCAACTGTGGAGCGGGCTTGCTCGCGAAGGCGTTGGATCAATCACCGCAACTCTCAACAATGCCTACCGCTCACGCATCGCCTCAGTCCGGGCTTTGAGCACCGGTTTGAGCAGGTAATCCAGCACACTTTTCTCCCCGGTAATAATGTCCACCGTCGCCACCATCCCCGGGATGATCAGCAGCGGTTTCACATCGCCGCCCAAATGGTTTTTATCGGTGCGCACCTGAATCAGGTAGAAGCTGTTGCCCTTGTCATCGGTGATAGTGTCGGCGCCGATCAGCTCCAGTTTCGCGCTCAGCCCGCCGTAGATCGTGTAGTCGTAAGCGCTGAACTTGACCATGGCCTTCTGGCCCGGGTGCAGGAACGCGACGTCTTGCGGACGGACCTTGGCTTCGATCAGCAGGTTGTCTTCCAGCGGCACGATTTCCACCATGTCGCTGCCCGGCTGCACCACGCCGCCGATGGTGTTGACCTTGAGTTGCTTGATCACCCCGTGTACTGGCGAAGTCACGGTGGTGCGGCTGACCCGGTCGTCAATGGCGATGCTCGACGCGGTGATTTTCGACAGGTCGGTGCGTTTCTGATTGAGGTCCTTGGCAGCGTCGGAACGGAAAGTCTGTTCCGATTCGTCGATCTTGCTCTTGATCTCGTTGATTGCCGATTCGGCGCGAGGGATCGCCAGGGTCGTCGCATTCAGCGAACCGCGAATCTCCACCGCGCTGCGCTTGAGTCGCAAGATCTCCACCGGCGATACGGCGCCAGTGCCGACCAGCGGCGCCGACATGTTCATCTCTTGCTGCAGCAGTGCAAGGCTGGAGCTGTACTGACCCTGTTTGGAGCGGAACTCCGCCAGTTCCTGGGTCTTCTGCCGCAGCTGTTCGGTGAGGGTGCGTTGCTCACTGGCCAGACGCCGTTGGCGCTGGTCGTACAGCGCGCGCTCGTCTTCGGCGACCTGTGGCGCCTTGGCGATCACCTCGTCAGACAGTTTGAACGGACGGCCCTCGGCTTCGGCGGAAAGGCGCTCGACTTGCGCGGTCAGCGCGTAACGGTCGGCCTCGCTCTCACCTTTGTTCGACAGGAAACGCGTGTCATCCAGGCGCAACAGCTTGTCGCCCTTGTTCACCATCTGCCCTTCACGCACAAAAATCTCTGTGACGATCCCGCCCTCCAGGTTCTGGATCACCTGGACCTTGCTTGACGGAATCGCCTTGCCTTCGCCCATGGTCACTTCTTCAAGCACGGCGAACTTGGCCCAGACCAGCGCACTGATCAGCAGCGCCGCCGCCAGCCACACGGTGATCCGCGACCAGCGCGGCGAATCCTGCAATGCAGCGCCGGCGGTTTCCGGCATGAACTCGGCTTCGGCGCTTTTGCCGAAACTGTTGAAGTAGCCGCGCTCTTTCGAAGATGAAGCTGACATGCGGCGATACCCCTCAATCAAGAGAAACCAAGCCAACGCGAACCTGTGGCGAGGGAGCTTGCTCCCGCTGGGTTGCGCAGCAGCCCCAAAAATCTTGTGGGCGCTGCGCACCCAAGCGGGAGCAAGCTCCCTCGCCACAGACAGTAGGTGGCCAAAGGTTTGTGTTGCATCGACTAAACCGCAGCCGAGCCGACGCGGCCCTTGCGCAGTGCATCGATGACCGCTTCTTTCGGGCCGTCAGCGACGACCCGGCCGTTGTCCAGTACCAGCAGCCGGTCCACCAGACTCAGCATCGAGGTGCGGTGGGTGACCAGCAGCAGCGTCTTGCCTTGCACCCAGCCGTGGAGCTTCTGGCGCAGCAGGTCTTCGCTGCTGTTGTCCATGGCGCTGGTGGGTTCGTCGAGCAGCATGATCGGTGGGTCGAGCAGCAATGCCCGTGCGAGTAAAACGGCCTGACGCTGGCCACCGGAGAGTAACTGCCCACGCTCGCCCACTGGCCGGTCGAACCCTTGCGGATGCTGGCGGGCCAGTTCAGTGACGCCGGTCAGCTCGGCAACTTCGAGCATGCGTGAATCGCTGATGTAGCGGGCGCCGAGGGTCAGGTTGTCGCGCAGGCTGCCGGCCAAAAGCGGCAGGTCGTGGGCGACGTAACCGATCTGCTGGCGCAGGTCGGCGACATCCAGTTGCCGCAGGTCGAGGCCGTCGAGCAGCAACTGGCCTTCCTCGGGTTCATAGAAGCCCATCACCAGCCGCGCCAGGGTGCTTTTGCCCGAGCCGCTGCGGCCGATGATGCCGATCCGCTCGCCGGGTTTCATGCTGAAGCTGACGTTGCTCAGCGCCGGCGCGTTCTGGCCGTTGTAGTGAAAGGTCACGCCGCTGACGTCCAGCGCACCTTGCAGTTGCGTGCGTTCCAGTGGCCGCTGCTTGCCGTCGCGTTCCTGCGGCAGGCCCATCAGCGCGTCGGTGCTTTTCATGGTCAGTTGCGCTTGCTGGTAGCGGGTGATCAGCCCGGCGATCTGCCCCAGCGGCGCGAGTACGCGGCTGCCGAGCATGTAGCTGGCGACCAGCGCACCGACGCTGAGGTTGCCGGCGATGATGCTGTAGACCCCGGCAACAATCGTCGCCATCCCGGAAAACTGTTGGATGAACAGCGTGCCGTTGGTCGCCAATGCCGAGAGGTTGCGTGCGTGGCTGTCGAGGCGGGTGAGGGCGCCGTGGGTGCTTTCCCATTTGTGCTGGCGCTCGCTTTCGGCGCCGCAGGCCTTGAGGGTTTCCAGACCACCGAGGGTTTCGATCAGCAGCGCCTGCCGTTCCGCACCCAGGCTCAGACTCTTTTGCACGGTGTCGCGCAGGCGCGCCTGAATCACCATGGCGAAGATGATCGTGATCGGAAACGCCAGCAGCGGAATCACCACCAGCCAGCCACCGAGCAGACCGATCACCACCAGCATCAACACCACGAAGGGCAGGTCGATCAGGCTGGTCAGGGTCACGGCGGTGAGGAATTCGCGCAGGCCCTGAAAGTCATGAATGCTCTGGGCGAAACCGCCGATGGTCGCCGGCCGCGCCTTCATCGCCATGCCGGTGATGCGTTCAAATAAAGTCGCGGAAAGAATCACATCGGTTTTCTTGCCGGCGGTATCGAGCAAGTGCGCGCGCACTACCCGCAGCACCAGTTCGAAACCGGTGCCGATCAGCAAACCGATCGCCAACACCCACAGGGTCGACGTAGCCTGATTCGGCACCACGCGGTCGTAGGTCTGCATCACGAACAGCGGCACCATCAGACCTAAAAGGTTGATCAGAAAACTGGCGAGGATCGCATCGCTGTACAGCCATTTCGACAGCTTGAGGGTGTCGCGAAACCAGGCGTGGACCCGTGGCACCAGCGGTGAGCGCAAGTCTTCGAGTTCGTGGCGCGGACGGGCGAACAAGGCCTGGCCGCTGTAGTGTTCGGCGAGTTCTTCGCGCTGGACCCATTGCTCGCCGCCATCGGCTTCGCTGGGCAGGATCAGCGCCTTGCCGTCGTCGCCGAAACGCCGCAATACGGCGGTACGCCCATCCTTGAGCAGCAACAGGATCGGCAGATTCAGCGCAGAAATATCCTTTAGCTCGCGGCGCAACAGACGCGCCTGCAACCCGGCCCGGGCCGCTGCGCGGGGCAGCAGATCCAGGCTCAGGCGTTGCTTGTTCAGGGGCAGCCCGGCGCTCAGGCTGGCGCGACTCACCGTCGCGCCATGCAGTTTGCAGAGGATCAACAGACCGTCGAGTAACGGGTCATCGAAGCTCAGCCGCGGATCGATCCCGGTGTTACCGCCTTCGGCCATGCTAGTCATATTGATCGCCCCTGTAATGACTGGTCCAACCTTGTGGCGAGGGAGCTTGCTCCCGCTTGAGTGCGCAGCACTCACAAAATCTTCATCGTTGAACGTTTTTGGGGTCGCTGCGCAACCCAGCGGGAGCAAGCTCCCTCGCCACAATGGATCGTGGGACTTACTTCAGTTCGGGCAGGCGTGCTTCATTCTTCACATCGGTTGCGGCTATCGCATCGGCCGGCAGCACCACCCGTTGCTTGCTCAGCAACTGGCCCATGTTCGCCAGTACGCGGTACATCGAATATTCCTCGGTGTAGCGGATTTCGGTGTAGCGACGGTTGGCGTTGTAGAGCTCGTTTTCACTGTCGAGCAAGTCGAGCAGGGTACGTTGGCCCAGACCGAACTGATCCTGATACGCCGCGCGCACACGTTTGGTGGTCTCGGCGTATTCACGGGCGGTCGGGGTCTGTTTCTTCGCGTTGACCATGGCGTTCCACGCCAGGTGGATGTTCTCGTTCAACTGCCGCAGGGCGTTGTTGCGAATGTCCATTGCCTGATTGATCTGGTGCGCATCGGACGCCAGCCGGGCTTTGTCGCTGCCGCCGCGGAACAGGTTGTAGTTCATGATCACGCCCACGCGCCATTCGTTGTCGTGGCCTTCATCACCTTGCACGTTGTTGTTCGCGCCCACCGCCGCCTCTGCATCGAAACGTGGATAGAACGGCGACTTGGCGACTTCGTACTGGCTCTCGGCCGACTGCACGTCAGCCTGGGCGGATTTCAGATACGGGTTGTTCTCGACCATGCTCTGCTGGGCTTCCGGCAGGCTGGTGGGGATTTCACCCCGGGTCGACGGTGGCGCTTCGAGCTCATCGGGCATGCGCCCGACCACGGCGTAGAAGTTCGATTCGGCGTCGGCCAGATCGACTTCGGCGGTGTCGAGGTTGTTCTCCGCCAACGCTTTACGGGCAACCGACTGATCGGAGTCGGCGGTGCTGCCGATACCGCGCTGGGTGCGCAGGCCGATCTGATCGTTGACGCGCAAGTGCGCTTGCAGGTTGTTCTTGGCCAGGGTCACCAGTTCGCGGCGCTTGAGCACTTCGAGGTAGACCTCAATGGTGCGCAGGGCCAGATCCTGGGCGGTGCCTTGCGCGTAATAGGCGCGCGAGTTGGACACGCCCTTGGTGCGCTCGACCTCGTTGGCGGTGTTGAAACCGTCGAACAGCATCTGCCGCAAGCGTAATTCGGACTGGGTGTAGTTGAGGATTTCGGTGTTGTGACCGCTGGGAGTCAATGCCCGCGTATTGGTGTTGTCGCTGTAGCCGCGACCGTAAGCAGCGTTCAAATCCACGGACGGATAAAAGCCGCCCTTGGCCACTTTCACCTGCTCGTCGGCAGACAGTTTGGCGTCCACGCGCGAGGCGAGCTCAGGGTGGGTGGCGATGGTGCTTTGTATCGCGTCGGTCAGGTTCATGGCCTGAGCTTGGGAAGTGCAAGCCATGGCCAGCAAAACCGCGCTGCAGAGGGGGGTTAAAACGCGCATGGGTGCATCTCCCTGGTCCTGATGGTGTGTTACTGTCGCCAAATATTTGACGATATTTTAAGGTTTAAGCGTTTCACTCTTGTAACAACAGAGCTAAGAACATCCTGAAGCGTAGCTAAGAAAAAATTTTCATAAGGGTTATGCCAAAAAAAACTTATGCGCTGCGACAAATCCGGGACATTGTTCAGGACGAAAGCCTTTGTTTTCCGCGCATCAGGGTGCACGGAAAGGCTTGAGGAAAGTTCCATTCACTTTGCGACATACGGCGAAGTAATGCTGAAGGGGAGGGACGCGTAGCGGCAGATGAGCGACATTTTTTTGTCACTCGGGTGATTCACCACCGTTACGTAGCGTTAGTGGGTTTGCTGCATTGATCAGGAGTTCTAAGTGCTTGATCGCACTGAAGTTTCCTTGCTTGCGCTACCTGCGAAACGAACTGCCGAGGTGTGAGCGTCACCCCGGCAACCCGATTGAGCCATGGGCTGCTTCGCGAACCAGTGCCGACGGTGGTCGGCAGCGGAGGAAATTCACATGGCAACGCTCATCGGGATCGTCACTAAAGTCATTGGTCAGGTTTTTGCGCAGGGCACCGACGGCACTCGCCGCGCCCTGGTCGAGGGCGATCGCCTGTTTGCCGGCGATCAAGTGATCACCGGGGCAGAAGGCGCCGTCGCCGTTCATCTGCAAAATGGCCACGAGTTGACCCTGGGCCGCGACAGCAGCATGGTCATGTCCGGGCAATTGCTGGCCAATCAGGCGCCGCATGTCGATTCGCCAGAAGCGCTGACCCCGACCGAAGCGCAATTGACCGACGTTGAGCAAATCCAGAAAGCCATCGCCGCCGGTGAAGACCCGACCAAAGCCGCCGAAGCGACTGCTGCCGGGCCGAATGCGCCAACGGGTGTACCGGGGGAACTGGGTGGTGGCCACAGTTTTGTGTTGCTGACGGAAGTCGGCGGACGCGTCGATCCGCGAATCGGTTTCCCCACCGCCGGTTTCAACGGGATTCCCGAGTTTCCCCTGGAACGGCACTACATCGTCGATAACAACGGCGACAACACTCCGGCGCCAGTGGTGCCGCCAGCGGTGAATAATCCGGTGACGCTCAGTGGCCTGTCGGTGCCGGGCGGTGAACTGACCGTCAACGAAGCCAATCTGCCCGACGGCTCTGCCGCCAACCCCGTTGCGCTGATTCAAAGCGGCAGCTTTACCGTGAGCGCCCCGGACGGTCTGAGCAGCCTGAACATCGGCGGCATCAACGTGATCAGCGGTGGCGTGGCCGTCGGTTTTCCGCAGTCGATCACCACCCAGTTGGGCAACACCCTGACCATCACCGGTTACAACGCGAGCACCGGCGTGGTCAGTTACAGCTACACCCTCAATGGCAATGACGCCCATCCGGCCGGTGGCGGCGCCAACAGCCTGAGCGAGCATTTCACCGTGACGGCGGGTGACAGCAATGGCGACAGCGCCACCGGCTCGCTCGACGTCAACATCATCGACGACGTGCCCCGAGCGGTGAATGACAGCAACACCGGCACCGCGTCGGAAACCAATCTGACGCTGACCGGCAACGTGCTGACCAATGACGTACAAGGTGCTGACCGCGTCGCTGGCGGGCCGGTCACCCCCGGTACTTTCACGGGAACCTACGGCACTTTGGTGCTGCACGCCGATGGCACTTACACCTACACCCTGAACACCAGCGACGCCGATTTCAAAAACCTGCACGGTGGTGGCAACGGTACTGAAACGTTCGCCTACACCATCACCGATTCCGACGGTGACAGCAGCACCGCGAATCTGGTGCTGCAGATCCACAACAACGACGATCCGGTGACGATCAATAACGGTATCAATGGCGGCGTGCTGACCGTGAATGAGGCCAATCTCGGCAGCGGCAGTGCGCCCGATGCAGCGGCGTTGACGCAAAACGGCAGCCTCACCATCACCGCGCCGGACGGCGTCACCACGCTGATGGTGGGCGGTATCGCCGTGGTCACCAATGGCGTGGCCGCAGGCTTCCCGCAATCGATCACGACGCCTTTGGGCAGCACGCTGACCGTCACCGGATTCAACGCGGCGACCGGCGTTCTCACCTACAGCTACACCCTCAATCACAACGACGCGCACCCGACCGGCAATGGCGCCAACACATTGCCCGAACAGTTTGCCGTGACGGTGACGGACGACAACGGCAGCACCGCCAATACCACCATCAGCGCGAACATCATTGACGACGTGCCCAAAGCCGTCGATGACAGCAACACTGGTACTGCCTCGGAAACCAATCTGACCCTGACCGGCAACGTGCTGACCAACGACGTGCAGGGTGCTGACCGTGTACCCACCGGCCCCGTCACTGCTGGCACCTTCACTGGCACTTACGGCTCGCTTGAACTGCACTCCGATGGCACTTACACCTACACGCTGAACCCGACCGATGCCGATTTCAAAAACCTGCATGGCGGCGGCAATGGTACTGAAACGTTCACCTACACCATCACCGATTCGGACGGTGATACCAGCACTGCGAACCTCGTCCTGCAGATCCACAACAACGACGATCCGGTGGTCATCAGCGGCCTGGATGTGAACGGCGGCGAACTCACCGTTTACGAAAAAAACCTAAGTACCGGTAGCGCTCCTGACGCTAATGCACTGACCCAAAGCGGCACCTTCACGATCACCGCTTTGGACGGCGTGACAACGCTCACTGTCGGCGGCATCGCGGTGGTCACCAACGGTGTGGCCGCAGGCTTCCCGCAATCGGTCACCACGCCATTGGGCAGCACGCTGACCATCACTGGTTTCAACGCGGCCACCGGTGTTGTCAGCTACAGCTACACCCTCGACCACAACGACGCCCATCCAACCGGCAATGGCGCAAACAACCTGCCGGAACAGTTCGCCGTCACGGTGGTGGACGACAACGGCACCACCGCCAACGCCACCCTCGACGTCAACGTGATCGACGACGTGCCCAAAGCGGTGAACGATGCCAACACCGGCACCGCTTCGGAAACCAATCTGACCCTGACCGGAAATGTCCTGACCAACGACGTGCAGGGTGCTGACCGTGTTCCGACCGGCCCAGTGACTGCCGGTACTTTCAACGGCACTTACGGCACCCTGGAACTGCACACTGACGGCACCTACACCTACACGCTCAATCCCACCGACGCCGACTTCAAAAACCTGCACGGCGGAGGCAATGGCACCGAAACCTTCACCTACACCATCACCGATTCCGACGGCGATACCAGCACCGCAAACCTCGTCCTGCAGATCCACAACAACGACGATCCGGTGGTCATCAGCGGCCTCGACGTAAACGGCGGCGAGCTGACGGTTTACGAAAAAAACCTAAGCACCGGTAGTGCTCCTGATGCCAACGCGCTGACCCAAAGCGGCACCTTCACCATCACCGCTTTGGACGGCGTGACAACGCTCACCGTCGGCGGCATTGCCGTGGTCACCAATGGCGTAGCCGCAGGCTTCCCGCAATCCGTCACCACACCGCTGGGCAGCACGCTGACCATCACCGGTTTCAACGCGGCCACCGGTGTTGTCAGCTACAGCTACACCCTCGACCACAACGACGCGCACCCAACCGCCAACGGCGCGAACAACCTGCCCGAGCAGTTCGCCGTCACCGTGGTCGATGACAACGGCACCACCGCCAACGCAACCCTCGACGTCAACATCATCGACGACCTGCCGAAAGCGGTGAACGACAGCAATACCGGCACCGCCTCGGAAACCAACCTCACGCTGACCGGCAATGTGCTGACTAACGACGTGCAGGGCGCCGACCGCGTACCCACCGGCCCCGTGACTGCCGGGACTTTCAACGGCACTTACGGCACCCTGGAACTGCACACTGACGGCACCTACACCTACACGCTCAACCCGACCGACGCCGACTTCAAAAACCTGCACGGCGGCGGCAATGGTACTGAAACGTTCACCTACACCATCACCGACTCCGATGGCGATACCAGCACCGCAAACCTCGTCCTGCAGATCCACAACAACGACGATCCCGTGGTTATCACCGGCCTCGACGTAAACGGCGGCGAACTCACCGTTTACGAAAAAAACCTCAGCACCGGCAGCGCTCCTGACGCCAACGCGCTGACCCAAAGCGGCACCTTCACCATTACCGCTCTGGACGGCGTCACCACGCTGACCGTCGGTGGTATCGCCGTGGTCACCAACGGCGTGGCCGCAGGCTTCCCGCAATCAGTCACCACGCCATTGGGCAGCACGCTCACCATCACCGGTTTCAACGCAACGACCGGCGTGGTCAGCTACAGCTACACCCTCGACCACAACGACGCGCACCCAACCGGCAACGGTGCGAACAACCTGCCCGAGCAGTTCGCCGTCACCGTGGTCGACGACAACGGCACCACCGCCAACGCGACCCTCGACGTCAACGTGATCGACGACGTGCCCAAAGCCGTCAACGACAGCAATGCCAACACTGCGTCAGAAACCAACCTGACCCTGACCGGCAACGTTCTTACCAATGATGTACAAGGCGCTGACCGCGTACCCACCGGCCCAGTGACTGCCGGGACTTTCACCGGCACTTACGGCACTCTCGAACTGCACACCGACGGCACTTATACCTACACGCTCAACCCAACCGACGCCGACTTCAAAAACCTGCACGGCGGCGGTAACGGCACGGAAAATTTCACCTACACCATCACCGACTCGGACGGCGATACCAGCACCGCGAACCTCGTCCTGCAGATCCACAACAACGACGATCCCGTGGTCATCAGCGGTTTGGATGTGAACGGCGGCGAACTCACCGTCTACGAAAAAAACCTCAGCACCGGCAGTGCTCCTGATGCCAACGCGCTGACTCAAAGCGGCACCTTCACTATCACCGCACTCGATGGCGTGACCACGCTGACTGTCGGCGGCATCGCGGTGGTCACCAACGGCGTGGCCGCAGGCTTCCCGCAGTCGGTCACCACCCCGCTGGGCAGCACGCTGACCATCACCGGTTTCAACGCAACGACAGGCGTGGTCAGCTATAGCTACACCCTCGACCACAATGACGCGCACCCAACCGGTAACGGCGCAAACAGCCTGCCGGAACAGTTCGCCGTCACCGTGGTGGACGACAACGGCACCACCGCCAACGCCACCCTCGATGTGAACATCATCGACGACCTGCCAAAAGCGGTGAACGACAGCAATGCCAACACTGCGTCAGAAACCAATCTGACCCTGACCGGCAACGTGCTGACCAACGACTTACAAGGCGCCGACCGAGTACCCACCGGCCCCGTCACCGCTGGCACCTTCACCGGCACTTACGGTTCGCTCGAACTGCACACCGACGG
This sequence comes from Pseudomonas sp. 14P5.3.2, assembly GCF_057799175.1. Taxonomy (NCBI): domain Bacteria; kingdom Pseudomonadati; phylum Pseudomonadota; class Gammaproteobacteria; order Pseudomonadales; family Pseudomonadaceae; genus Pseudomonas; species Pseudomonas sp. 14P5.3.2. Next base: position 25,675 of record NZ_JBYOKU010000057.1, read on the forward strand.
CACTTACACCTACACGCTCAACCCCACCGATGCCGATTTCAAAAACCTGCACGGCGGCGGCAATGGCACCGAAACCTTCACCTACACCATCACCGATTCGGACGGTGATACCAGCACTGCGAACCTCGTCCTGCAGATCCACAACAATGACGATCCGGTGATCCTCAACGGTCTCGACGTCAACGGCGGCGAACTCACTGTCTACGAAAAAAACCTTGGCAACGGCAGTGCGCCGGACGCCACGGCACTGACCCAAAGCGGCACTTTCACCGTGACTGCGCTCGACGGTCTGCAAACCCTGACTGTCGGCGGTGTTGCCGTGGTCACCAATGGTGTGGCCGCAGGCTTCCCGCAGTCGGTCACCACGCCGCTGGGCAGTACGCTGACCATCTCCGGCTATAACCCGACCACGGGTGTCGTGACCTATAGCTATACCCTGGTGCATAACGACGCACACCCGACCGGCAACGGCGCCAACAGCCTCACCGAGAATTTCAACGTGGTCGCCACCGATGGCGACGGCAGCACGGCGTCGGGGCAGATCAACGTCAACATCATCGACGACTTGCCGACCGCCAAGGCCGACACCGGCTCGGTGACGGAGGGTGGCACGGTCAACATCAGCGTGCTCGGTAACGACGTCACCGGTGCCGACGGCGCAGCGGCGGGTGGGGCAGTAGTCGGCGTGCGCGCTGGCAGCAATACCGCTACCTCGGCGATCGGCGGCCTCAACAGCAACATCAATGGCACCTACGGCTACCTGACCCTGGACGCGGCGGGCAACGCCGTTTACCACAGCAACCCGAACTCGGTGAGCCCGCCGGGCGCCACCGATACGTTCACCTACACCATCCGCGATGGCGACGGTGACGAAAGCACCACCACCATCACCATCAACGTTGCCGACAGCAAACTCGTGGCGTCGGTGGATCAGGACGTCACGGTCTACGAAAAAGCCCTCGACCTGACCAAGGACGGCCAGGATCTGGCCCCCGGCACGGTCACCGGCAGCGATCCGACCAGCACCGGCGAAACCGCCACCGGCACACTGGTTGGTGCAGTCACCGGTGGCAGTGGCGCGATCACGTACACGTTGGTCGGCAGTTCAACCGGCCAGTACGGGCAGATCCAGCTCAACGCCGACGGCACGTACACCTACACCCTGACCTCGGCGCCGAAAACCACGCCAAGCGCCAACGATGGGGCCAACACCCTCAGCGAAAGTTTCACCTACAAAGCCACCGATGCCTTGGGCAACAGCACCACCAGCACCATCGTGGTCAACATCGTCGATGACGTGCCCAAAGCCGTGCCGTCGGATCGCTCGGTGGCGGCGGTAGAGATCGACTCCAACATCCTCATCGTCCTCGACATTTCCGGCAGCATGGCCGACGCGTCCGGCGTGCCGGGCCTGTCGCGCCTGGCGTTGGCCAAACAGGCGATCAGCGCCTTGCTCGACAAATATGACGACCTCGGCGATGTGAAAGTGCAACTGGTGACCTTCAGCAGCAGCGCCACTGACCGCACCTCGGTGTGGGTCGATGTGGCCACCGCCAAAACCCTGCTGGCCGGCCTCACCGCCGGCGGCGGCACCAACTACGACGCCGCCGTGGCGGCGATGCAGACCGCGTTCAACACCGCCGGCAAACAGGACGGTGCGCAGAACATCGGTTACTTCTTCTCCGACGGTAAACCCACCGCCGGCCAGGAAATCGGCAGCGCCGACGAGACCGCACTCAAAGCCTTCCTTGATGCCAACAACATCAAGAACTACGCCATCGGCCTGGGCAGCGGCGTGAGCAACGCCAACCTCGATCCATTGGCCTATGACGGCATCAGCCACACCGACACCAATGCGGTGGTGGTCACCGACCTCAATCAGCTCAACTCGGTGTTGTCGGGCACCGTAGTTGGCGCGCCGGTCACCGGCTCTCTGCTGGGTGACACGGGCACCTTCGGCGCCGATGGTGGTTTCATCAAATCCATAGTGGTCGATGGCACCACGTACACCTATGACCCGAAAGCCAACGGCGGCCAAGGTTCGTTGGTCGCGAGCGGTGGCACCAACCACGGCACCTTCGACACCACGACCAACACCCTGAGCGTCGCCACCAACAACAGCGGCACGCTGCAGATCAACCTCGACACTGGCGATTACACCTACATCTCACAGAAAACCACGACCACCGTGATCACCGAGAACATCGGTTTCACCCTCAGCGACAACGACGGCGACCTCGCCAGCTCGACGCTGACCGTGAAAGTGATCCCCAACTCGCCACCCGTGGCGGTCGACGACCATGTCATCACCAACGTGCTGTCGAGCACGGTCACGGTGCCGGGCGAGTTGTTGCTGGCCAACGACAGCGACCCGGACGGCGATCCGCTGACTGCATCGCCAACCACCTTCAACACCGGTTGGGCGGCCAAGGGTGCGGACTTCACCGGCACCGGCGCGATCAACTTCGCCGGCACCGGCAACACCGCCGCCAACCAGAACCTGGCCGACGTGCGCAGCGCCTTCACTGCTAATGCCACGGCGATGACCGCAGTGCTGGTGGTCAGCGGCTACCTCGGCGCGGTGACCACCGCCAACGCCAACGATGAAGACCTGATCACCGTCAAACTGAAAAGTGGCGAAACCCTCAACCTGGATCACAACCTGGCGGCCGGGCACATCACCATGGAGTACTCGGTGAATGGCGGCGCGTTCGTCAGCATCGCCGACGGCGGCACCATCACCGCCAGCGCCGACGGCACCTACCAGATTCACGTCACCAACATCACCAACACCAGCGGCAGCAACCCGACGGCGGCGGAAAATTACCAACTGACCATGACGGTCAACTACGCCGGCGCCCACGACGTGACGCCAGACTTCAACGGCACCTACACCGCCAACGACAACCATGGCGGCAGCGACACGGCCAACGTCAGCATCACTTATCAGGACGGTCATACGCTCACCGGTACGTCGGGGGATGACATTCTGGTGGCCGGCACCGGCAACAACATCCTTAACGGTGGTGACGGCAATGATGTGCTCAGCGGCGGTTCAGGCAACAACGAAATGCACGGCGGCGCCGGCAACGACTTGCTCTACAGCGGCCCGGGCAACGACATCCTCGATGGCGGTACCGGCATCGACACCGTGAGCTATGCGCATGCGACGGCCGGGGTCACGGTCAACCTGAGCCTGCTCGTGCCGCAAAACACCATCGGCGCTGGCATCGACACCATTACCAACGTCGAAAATCTCATCGGTTCGAACTTCAATGACACCCTGACCGGTGACAACAATAACAACGTGATCAACGGCGGTCTGGGCAACGACATCCTCAACGGTGGCGGTGGCGATGACCTGCTGATCGGCGGCATGGGCAACAACACCCTGACCGGCGGGCCGGGCGCGGACACCTTCCAGTACCTCAAGGGCAACAGTGGCCACGACACCATCACCGATTTCACCCCCGGCACCGACAAGCTCGACCTGTCGCAACTGCTGCAAGGTGAAAACAGCACCACCGCATCGCTCGACGACTACCTGCACTTCACCGTCACCGGCAGCGGCGCCTCGGTGCTGACCAGCATCAATGTCAGTGCCATCGCCGGCGCCACGCCGAACCAGACCATCGACCTGGCCGGTGTCAACCTCGCCAGCCACTACGGTGTAACGCCGGGGGCGGGCGGGGTGGTTGCTGGTGGGCATGACACGGCGACGATCATCAGCGGCATGCTCAATGATCATTCGTTGAAGGTGGACACGGTGTGATCGAGGCCTGAAACGACAAAACCCGCCGTTCCGATCAGTCGGGACGGCGGGCTTTTTCTGTCTGGAGAACTGTGTTGCCAGTGAGCCAGCCTTCGCGAGCAGGCTCGCTCCCACATTGGATTCATGCTGCTCACCATTTTGTGAACAACAAAGCTCCCCGTGGGAGCGAGCCTGCTCGCGAAAGCGGCCTACCAGTCGACCAATCCCTAACTGAATGCACTCGGTCACATGGTGGGAGCTGGCTTGCCAGCGATGGCGGCCTACGAGCCGACCAATCCCCAACTGAATGCACTCAATCCAACTGTGGGAGCGAGCCTGCTCGCGAAAGCGGCCTACCAGTCGACCAATCCCTGACTGAATGCTCTCGGTCAAATTGTGGGAGCTGGCTTGCCAGCGATGGCGGTCTGACGGCCGACCAATATCTAACTGAATGCACCCAATCCAATTGTGGGAGCCAGCCTACGAGCCGACCAATCCCTAACTGAATGCTCTCGGTCAAATTGTGGGAGCTGGCTTGCCAGCGATGGCGGCCTACGAGCCGACCAATCCCCACTGAATGCACCCAATCCAATTGTGGGAGCCAGCCTGCTGGCGATGGCGGCCTATGAGCCGACCAATCCCTGACGGAATGCTCTCGGTCAAATTGTGGGAGCTGGCTTGCCAGCGATGGCGGCCTACGAGCCGACCAATCCCCAACTGAATGCACTCAATCCAATTGTGGGAGCCAGCCTGCTGGCGATGGCGGCCTATGAGCCGACCAATCCCTGACTGAATGCACTCGATCAAATTGTGGGAGCCAGCCTGCTGGCGATGACGGCCTACGAGCCGACCAATCCCCAACTGAATGCACTCATTCCAACTGTGGGAGCGGGCTTGCTCGCGAATGCGACCAGCCAGACAACATCAAAACAACAGAGCAGACCCGCACATAAACGCACCCCGCAAGCACGTTTAAAGTACACGAACCGTTACGCCATAACGGCTACAACGCCTTGCGCCGTTACCTACGCGTACGCCAGAATCCGCCGGCTTACACGGCTATGCGTCGGGCTTATCGTTTCCCTGTCACTGCAAATCAGTGATCGGGTTTGGTAGCCCATTTCGGTACGGTCGTATGGCATCACCTTATGCAGCCTCTCTTTTGCGGCTCAGCTTTATATGGTGGACATGCGTGGGGCTCACTCGTGAGCGCCGGGTTCCGTATCGACCGGTCTACCAACCCGCGCATGGCCGCCACCCATCGTTTGGTAGCGAGGGTGATGGCTCCTATTTCTCGATACGGAGTTTCATCCATGTTCAAAGCCACACCCAACCCCCCGGACGTCGATCCAATCCCATACGACCCTGCCCTCGACCCGCAGAAGATAAAAGCGGCGACCGAACGCGCCCTCGACCACTACCTCGCGCCCTCGCACATCATGGCGACGCCATACCCCCCCCCAGCAGCATGTTCCTGGTCAACCCGCAAACCGACACCGAATCCCTGCTGGCCAACGCCTGCGAATCCCTGGCCTCGGCCACGGTCATGCTCGGTGACTTCGCCGGAATGCTGGAAGGA
>NZ_JBYOKU010000058.1:0-30110 GCF_057799175.1 Pseudomonas sp. 14P5.3.2
AATGTTCGGTGTTTTTTCTGTGATTTTTATAAGAGAAAGGAGTGACACCATGCTGGTGATGCGCCCTGCGCAAATGGCTGATCTGGGCGAGGTACAGCGTCTGGCCGCGGACAGCCCGATTGGTGTCACTTCCTTGCCGGATGACGTGGAACGCCTGAGCGACAAGATCGCCGCAAGCGAAGCCTCGTTCGCCGCCGAAGTGAGCTTCAACGGTGAAGAGAGCTACTTCTTCGTCCTCGAAGACACCGCCACCGGCAAACTGGTCGGCTGCTCGGCGATCGTTGCCTCGGCCGGTTACTCGGAGCCGTTCTACAGCTTCCGCAACGAGACCTTCGTCCACGCGTCCCGCGAGCTGAAGATCCACAACAAGATCCACGTGCTCTCGCAATGCCACGACCTGACCGGCAACAGCCTGCTGACCAGTTTCTACGTGCAACGCGAGCTGGTCGGTTCGCCGTGGTCTGAGCTCAACTCCCGGGGTCGCTTGCTGTTTGTCGCCAGCCACCCGGAGCGTTTCGCCGATTCGGTGGTGACCGAGATCGTCGGCTACAGCGACGAGAACGGCGACTCGCCGTTCTGGGATGCCATCGGTCGCAACTTCTTCGACCTCAACTACGCCGAGGCCGAGCGCCTGTGTGGCCTGAAGAGCCGCACGTTCCTCGCCGAGCTGATGCCGCATTACCCGATCTACGTGCCGCTGCTGCCGGATTCCGCTCAAGAAGCGATGGGCCAGGTGCACCCGCGTGCGCAGATCACCTTCGACATCCTGATGCGCGAAGGCTTCGAGACCGATCACTACATCGACATTTTCGACGGTGGCCCGACCCTGCATGCGCGTGTTTCGGGGATCCGTTCGATCGCTCAGAGCCGTGTGGTGCCAGTGAAGATCGGCGAGCCGGTGAAAGGCGCCGGGCGCCAGTATCTGGTGGCCAACGCGCAGTTGCAGGATTACCGCGCGGTGCTGCTGGAACTCGATTACGCGCCGGGCAAACCGGTGACCCTGGATCTGGAAGCAGCCGAAGCCCTGGGCGTCGGTGAAGGTGCCAGCGTGCGCCTGGTGGCGGTTTAACGCCTTAGCGAGTTTCACGGGTGGCGAAGGCGGCCCGTTTGAGGAGATAGCATGATTGTTCGTCCCGTACGCAGCAGCGATTTATCCGCGCTGATCGACCTGGCCCGCAGCACCGGCACCGGCCTGACCACTTTGCCGGCCAACGAAGAGCGCCTGACCCACCGGGTCGGCTGGGCCGAGAAGACCTTTCGCGGCGAAGCCGGCCGTGGCGATGCGGACTACCTGTTCGTGCTCGAAGACGACAACGGTCGCGTGGTGGGGATTTCCGCCATTGCCGGCGCGGTCGGTCTGCGTGAGCCGTGGTACAACTTCCGCGTCGGCCTGACCGTCAGCGCCTCGCAAGAGCTGAACATCTATCGCGAGATTCCGACGCTGTTCCTCGCCAACGACCTGACTGGCAACTCCGAGCTGTGCTCGCTGTTCCTGCACGCCGATTACCGCACCGGTCTGAACGGCCGCATGCTGTCCAAGGCGCGCATGCTGTTCATCGCCGAGTTCCCTGAGCTGTTCGGCAACAAGATCATCGCCGAGATGCGCGGTGTGTCCGATGAAGCCGGTCGTTCGCCGTTCTGGGAGAGCCTGGGCCGGCACTTCTTCAAGATGGAATTCAGCCAGGCCGATTACCTGACCGGGGTTGGCAACAAGGCGTTCATCGCCGAACTGATGCCGAAATTCCCGCTGTACACCTGCTTCCTGTCACCGGATGCGCGCAACGTCATCGGCCAGGTGCACCCGGACACCGAGCCGGCGCTGGCGATGCTCAAAAGTGAAGGTTTCAGCTATCAAGGCTACGTCGACATCTTCGACGCCGGCCCGGCCATTGAATGCGAAACCAGCAAGATCCGCGCAGTCCGCGACAGCGAAGCGCTGGTGCTGGCGATCGGTACACCGGGCGATGACGCCACACCGTTCATCATCCATAACCGCAAGCGCGAAGATTGCCGCATCACAGCTGCGCCGGCGCGTCTGGCCGCTGGCACGCTGGTGGTCGATCCGCAGACCGCCAAACGTCTTCAACTCAACGCTGGCGATCAAGTGCGCGCCGTGGCGTTGTCTGCTGCTCGGGAGTCGAAATAATGAATTCGCTATACATCGCAGGTGAATGGCTGGCCGGTCAGGGCGAAGCCTTTCAGTCGCTGAACCCGGTAACCCAGCAAGTGCTGTGGTCGGGGGAGGGCGCCACCGCCGCTCAGGTCGAGTCCGCCGTGCAGGCTGCGCGTCAGGCGTTTCCGGGCTGGGCGCGGCGTTCGCTGGACGAGCGTATCAGCGTGCTCGAAGCCTTTGCTGCCGCCCTGAAAAACCACAGCGATGAACTGGCCCGCACCATCGGCGAGGAAACCGGCAAGCCTTTGTGGGAAGCCGCGACTGAAGTCACCAGCATGGTCAACAAGATCGCGATCTCGGTGCAGAGCTACCGCGAACGTACTGGCGAGAAGAGCGGCCCGCTGGGCGACGCCACCGCCGTGTTGCGCCACAAGCCGCACGGTGTGGTTGCAGTGTTCGGCCCTTACAACTTCCCGGGTCATTTGCCGAACGGGCACATCGTGCCGGCACTGCTGGCCGGCAACAGCGTGCTGTTCAAGCCAAGCGAACTGACGCCGAAAGTCGCCGAGCTGACGGTCAAGTGCTGGATCGAAGCCGGTCTGCCGGCCGGTGTGTTGAACCTGCTGCAAGGCGCTCGCGAAACCGGTATCGCGCTGGCCGCGAACCCGGGCATCGACGGTCTGTTCTTCACCGGCTCCAGCCGCACCGGCAATCACCTGCATCAGCAGTTCGCCGGGCGTCCGGACAAGATTCTTGCTTTGGAAATGGGCGGCAACAATCCGCTTGTGGTCGATCAGGTGGCTGATCTGGACGCGGCGGTTTACACGATCATTCAGTCGGCCTTCATCTCCGCCGGTCAGCGCTGCACCTGTGCGCGTCGTCTGCTGGTGCCGCAAGGCGCGTGGGGCGACAGCCTGCTCAAGCGTCTGGTGGAAGTCAGCTCGACGATTGAGGTCGGTGCGTTCGATCAACAGCCGGCGCCGTTCATGGGGTCGGTGATTTCCCTTGGCGCGGCGAAAGCGCTGATGGACGCCCAACAACATCTGCTGGCCAATGGCGCGGTGTCGCTGCTGGAGATGACGCAGCCGCAGGCGCAGTCGGCATTGCTGACTCCGGGCATTCTGGATGTGACGGCGGTGGCCGAGCGTCCGGACGAAGAACTGTTCGGTCCGTTGCTGCAGGTGATTCGCTATGCCGATTTTGCTGCGGCGATCACTGAGGCCAACGATACCGCTTATGGTCTGGCGGCGGGGTTGCTGTCGGATTCCGAAGCGCGTTATCAGCAGTTCTGGCTGGAAAGCCGCGCCGGTATCGTCAACTGGAACAAACAGCTGACCGGTGCCGCGAGCAGCGCGCCGTTCGGCGGTGTCGGGGCTTCGGGCAATCATCGCGCCAGCGCCTACTACGCCGCAGATTACTGCGCGTACCCGGTGGCCTCGCTGGAAACGCCGAGCCTGGTGTTGCCTGCGGCCCTGACGCCTGGCATCAAAATGGTGTGATGCCCATTCGCGAGCAAGCTCGCTCCCACAAGGGCGATGAGATCCCTGTGGGAGCGAGCTTGCTCGCGAAGGCCGCGACGCGGTCGCACTGAACAGTTAGTTACTGAAGCCTATAACAACAGATTCTCGTGGAGCCTCGCTGATGAAATCCTATGAAGTCAATTTTGACGGTCTAGTGGGGCCGACCCATAACTACGGCGGTCTGTCCTACGGCAACGTTGCGTCCCAGAGCAACAGCCAGCAATCTTCGAATCCGAAGGAAGCGGCGCTGCAAGGCCTGGCGAAGATGAAAGCGCTGATGGAAATGGGCTTTCAGCAAGGCGTGCTGGCGCCACAGGAACGTCCGGACGTGGCCGCTCTGCGCCGTCTGGGTTTCAGCGGCACCGACGCGCAAGTGATCGAGCGCGCCGCGAAGGAAGCCATGCCGTTGCTGGTTGCCAGTTGCTCGGCATCGAGCATGTGGGTGGCCAACGCCGCCACCGTCAGTCCGAGTGCCGACACGGCTGACGGTCGCGTGCATTTCACCGCCGCCAACCTCAACTGCAAATACCACCGCAGCATCGAACACCCGACCACCAGCCGCGTGCTCGGCGCGATGTTTGCTGATCAGCAGCACTTCGCCCATCACGCCGCACTGCCAGCCGTTGCGCAGTTCGGTGACGAAGGCGCGGCCAACCACACGCGTTTCTGCCGTGAGTACGGCGAGGCCGGTGTCGAGTTTTTCGTGTTCGGTCGCAGTGCGTTCGACACCCGTTACCCGGCGCCACAGAAGTACCCGGCGCGCCAGACCCTGGAAGCCTCGCAAGCGGTGGCGCGGCTGCACGGTCTGCGTGACGAAGGCGTGGTTTACGCGCAGCAGAACCCGGCGGTGATCGACCAGGGCGTATTCCACAACGACGTGATCGCGGTGGGTAACGGCGAGGTGCTGTTCTATCACGAGGATGCGTTCCTCGACACCGAGCAGATGCTGGCCGAGTTGCAGGGCAAACTGGCCAAGGTCGGCGGCAAGTTCCAGTCGATCTGTGTGCCGCGTTCGGCGGTCACCGTCGACGACGCCGTGCGCTCTTACCTGTTCAACAGCCAGTTGCTGTCGCGTCCTGACGGTTCGATGCTGCTGATCGTGCCGGAAGAGTGCCGTGGCAACGAGCGCGTGTGGAACTACCTGCAAGGGCTGACCAGCTCCGGCGGCCTGATCCGCGAAGTGAAAGTCTTCGACCTCAAGCAAAGCATGCAGAACGGCGGTGGCCCGGCGTGCCTGCGACTGCGCGTCGCGCTAAACGAAACCGAGCTGGCGGCCGTCAATCCAGGGGTTATCATGACGGCCCCGTTGTACGGTTCGTTGACCGCATGGGTTGAAAAGCACTACCGCGACCGCCTGAGCGAAACCGATCTGGCGGACCCGCAGTTGCTGCTTGAATGCCGGACGGCACTGGATGAACTGACGCAAATCCTTAAACTGGGCGCGGTTTATCCATTCCAGATCAATTGATGGCCGGCGCGTCGCCTGAACGCGGCGCGCGGCTTGTCTACCCAAGAGAGTAAAAACATGAGCGATTCCCTGCAGCTGATCCTTGAAGACACCGACGGCACGCAACTGCAAACCTCGTGCACCCGCGTCGCGGTCATGTGGCAAGGCAAAGAGCTGTGGATCCAGCAGGACGGCCGTGGCCAACTGCTGATCGGTGTGGACGTCGAGGAAGGTGACGAAGAGTACGCCAACCTGCTGCTGCGCCCATTGGCAACTAATCTGGTAAGTCTGCAACTGGAAATGGAACCGGCTGACCTCGGCGATGACGAGGAACATGTGCACGGCCCGGATTGCAACCACGACCACTAAGGAAACCGCTCTATGCTCGCCCTCGGCAAACTGCTTGAACTGACCCTCGCCGGCCGCGAACCGGCGGAGAAGACTCAACTGACTGTCGAAGGCGTGCGCATGCGCTGGTTGAGCGAGGGTGCGCTGGAAGTCCGGCCACCCGAAGTGCGCGACAATGGTCTGGACCTGCTGCTGTCGGCAGGTATCCACGGCAATGAAACAGCGCCGATCGAGTTGCTCGATCGGCTGCTGCATGACATCGCTCGCGGCGATCTGAAGCCGCGTGCACGCATTCTGTTCCTGTTCGGCAACCCGGAAGCGATTCGCAAAGGCGAGCGCTTCGTCGAGCAGGACGTCAATCGGCTGTTCAACGGCCGTCATGAACAAACCAGCGGTTCCGAAGCCATCCGCGCCTGCGAGCTGGAACGGCTGGCGGCGAGCTTCTTCAGCCTGGCGGACCGTCAGCGTCTGCACTATGACCTGCACACGGCGATTCGTGGTTCGAAGATCGAGCAGTTCGCGCTGTACCCGTGGAAAGAAGGTCGCCAGCATTCGCGCCGCGAACTGGCGCGTCTGCGTGCTGCCGGCATGGAAGCGGTGCTGCTGCAGAACAAACCGTCGATCGTTTTCAGCTCCTACACCTACGATAAGCTCGGCGCCGAGTCCTTCACCCTGGAACTGGGCAAGGCGCGGCCGTTCGGGCAGAACGAAGGGGTGGATGTTTCACGTCTGGAAACCCGTCTGAAGCAGATCATCGAAGGCAATGAGCCGGATCTGGCTGCAGAAGGTCTGGATGGTTTGCAGCTGTTCAGCGTCGCCCGGGAAATCATCAAGCACAGCGATGCGTTCCGCCTGAACCTGCCGGCGGACATCGAAAACTTTTCCGAGCTGGATGTGGGTTATGTGCTGGCCGAAGATCTGGCCAATACCCGATGGATCATCGAGGAGCAGGGCGCGCGGATCATCTTCCCCAATCCCAAGGTCAAGAACGGCTTGCGTGCCGGCATCCTGATCGTGCCGACCACCGACGAACATCTCGCCTGAAGCAATTTAACCCTGTGGGAGCGAGCTTGCTCGCGAATGCAATCTGGCATTCAACATTTGAGTTGGCTGTCAGTCCGCTTTCGCGAGCAAGCTCGCTCCCACAGGGGAATGAGTGAGACCAAAAGCCTCACTCATGGTCTATCAGACGGCGACTGCACGTGGCTCTGTGCGACGCAGCGCACGAACCTTCTGCAGCGTATCCGCGCAAGTCCGCGCCGCTTCCTGACCCTTGTGCACGAAGTGCTCGAAGAAGAATTTCTGATGTTCTTCACCGGCATGGAAGTGGTGCGGGGTCAGGGACACCGAGAACACTGGCACTTCGGTTTCCAGTTGCACCTGCATCAGGCCGCTGACCACGGACTGGGCAACGAACTCGTGACGGTAGATGCCGCCGTCCACGACCAGCGCAGCCGCGACGATGCCGGCATAACGACCGGTCTTGGCCAGCAACTTGGCGTGCAGAGGCATTTCAAAGGCGCCGCCGACTTCGAAAAAGTCGATGTCCGATTCCTGATAACCCTGGGCCAGCATTTCGGCGACGAAGCCTTTACGGCTCTGGTCGACGATTTCCTTGTGCCAGCAGGCCTGGATGAACGCAACGCGCTCGCCTTGAGGGTGTTTGGTTTTGCTGTCGATAGCGGTGGGTTGCATGTTCTGACTCCTGTTTGTGTGAAAAACAGGGCGTTATGAATCGAAAGGGATTCAAGGGTACGCACGAGCACACAAGCGCGCGGGCGGCCCTTTGGTGTCAATCCCGTTCTCTCTTCATCCGGACTATGACCGTCGGCCCCGGAATCACACCGGGTCTGCTGACCTTGCCGCCGATCACCGCCAATGCCGTGTCGTCGCCAAGCGCTCGCGGGCTATGCGCATTGCGCGCAATTACCGCCGGTGGGGAATTACACCCCGCCCTGAGAACGTTTTTGCCGCCCTTTCTCGGGCGGCGCAGCGTTTTTATCACAGATTTTCCGGCCTTGCACAGAACCTGTGGGAGCGGGCTTGCTCCGGGCGGCGTTCCGACGAAGGCGGTGTGTCAGCCGGCAAATCGATTGGTTGACACACCGCTATCGCGAGCAAGCCCGCTCCCACATTGGGTTGCGTCCTTTCAATAAGTAATGTGCTTTTTCTCACTCAAGGGTTGATTAATCGGCGCCATGACCGCAGTAATTCACCTTCGAAAAGGGATTTCCCCTGCTGACTCTGAGGCCAGGTTCATGAGCGTTATCGATCTTCGCAGCGACACCGTCACCCAACCGACTCCTGCCATGCTCGACGCGATGACTGCGGCGGCTACAGGTGACGATGTGTACGGCGAAGATCCGACGGTCAATCGTCTGGAGGCGGAACTGGCAAAACGCCTGGGCTTCGCCGCCGCGCTGTTCGTGCCGACCGGCACCATGAGCAACCTGCTGGGCCTGATGGCGCACTGCGAACGTGGCGACGAATACATCGTCGGCCAGCAGGCGCACACCTACAAGTACGAGGGCGGTGGCGCGGCGGTGCTCGGTTCGATCCAGCCGCAGCCGCTGGAAGTGCAGGCCGACGGTTCGCTGGATCTGGCTCACGTGGCGGCAGCGATCAAGCCGGACGACTTTCACTTCGCCCGTACCCGTCTGCTGGCGCTGGAAAACACCATGCAGGGCAAAGTGTTGCCGCTGGAGTATCTGGCCCGGGCGCGCAAATTCACCCAGGAGCACGGCCTGGCTCTGCACCTGGACGGCGCGCGGCTGTACAACGCGGCGGTCAAGCTTGGGGTAGATGCCCGCGAGATCACGCAACATTTCGATTCGGTGTCGGTGTGCCTGTCCAAAGGGCTTGGCGCGCCGGTCGGTTCGGTGCTGTGCGGTTCAGCCGAGTTGATCGGCAAGGCCCGGCGCCTGCGCAAAATGGTCGGCGGCGGCATGCGTCAGGCCGGGTTGCTGGCAGCGGCGGGGCTGTATGCGCTGGATCACCACGTTGAGCGCCTGGCGGATGACCATGCCAACGCCCGGCTTTTGGCCGAAGGCCTGCGCGCGGCCGGGTTCAGTGTCGAGCCGGTGCAGACCAACATGGTCTACGTGCAAATGGGCGATCAGGCTGAAGCGCTCAAGGCGTTTGCCGCCGAACGCGGGATCAAGTTGAGCGCCGCAGCGCGCTTGCGCATGGTCACGCACATGGACGTCAGTCGCTCGCAAATCGAGCAAGTGATCGCGACATTCGTCGAGTTTTCGCGCAAGTGACAGCGTTAGCCGCCCAATTGACCGTTACTATCGTATAAACACGCTGTACCCCACGCGAAGGGCCGATATAATGCGGCCCTTTGCCGTCGTTTCGTCTGTTGACGTTTCGTACAGGCCTTTGGCCGCAGCCTCCGTGGAAGAACCTAATGAAAAGCGCAGAAATCCGTGAAGCCTTCCTTCGCTTCTTCGAAGAGCAAGGCCACACCCGTGTAGCCTCCAGCTCTTTGATTCCGGGCAACGACCCAACCCTGCTGTTCACCAACGCGGGGATGAACCAGTTCAAGGACTGCTTCCTGGGCCAGGAAAAGCGCGCGTACACCCGCGCAACCAGCAGCCAGAAGTGCGTCCGTGCCGGTGGCAAGAACAGCGACCTGGAAAACGTCGGTTATACCGCTCGTCACCACACATTCTTCGAAATGCTCGGTAACTTCAGCTTCGGTGACTATTTCAAGCACGACGCGATTACCTTCGCCTGGACCTTCCTGACTGGCGTTCTGAAACTGCCGAAGGAAAAACTCTGGGTCACCGTCTACGCCTCCGACGACGAAGCGTATGACATCTGGACCAAAGAAATCGGTGTGCCAGTCGAGCGCATGATCCGTATCGGCGACAACAAGGGCGCGCCTTACGCCTCCGACAACTTCTGGACCATGGGCGATACCGGCCCGTGCGGCCCATGCACCGAGATTTTCTACGATCACGGCGACCACATCTGGGGCGGCCCACCGGGTTCGCCGGAAGAAGACGGCGACCGTTACATCGAGATCTGGAACAACGTGTTCATGCAGTTCAACCGCACCGCCGATGGCGTGTTGCATCCGTTGCCAGCACCGTCGGTCGACACTGGTATGGGCCTGGAGCGGATCAGTGCGGTGATGCAGCACGTCAATTCCAACTACGACATCGACCTGTTCAAGAACCTGCTGAAGGCCTCGGCTGAAGCCATCGGCTGCGAAAATGGCGATCAGTCGTCGCTGAAAGTGGTGTCCGACCACATCCGTTCGTGCGGTTTCCTGATCGCCGACGGTGTGCTGCCGTCCAACGAAGGTCGCGGTTACGTGCTGCGCCGGATCATTCGTCGCGCCTGCCGCCACGGCAACAAGCTGGGGGCCACCGGCAGCTTCTTCTACAAGATCGTGGCGGCGCTGGTCGCCGAGATGGGCGAAGCCTTCCCGGAACTGCAGAAGCAGCAGAGCAACATCGAGCGCGTACTCAAGGCCGAAGAAGAACAGTTCTCCAAGACCCTGGAGCACGGCCTGAAGATCCTCGAACAGGATCTGCTGGAACTCAAAGGCACCGTGGTGCCGGGCGACGTGGTGTTCAAACTCTACGACACCTACGGTTTCCCGATGGACCTGACCGCCGACATCGCTCGCGAGCGCGGCCTGACGGTCGACGAAGTCGGCTTCGAGCGTGAAATGGAAGCCCAGCGTGTGCGTGCTCGTTCGGCCAGTTCGTTCGGTCTGGACTACAACACGCTGGTCAAGGTTGATGTGGCCACCGAGTTCACCGGTTACACCGACACCAGCGGTTCGGCAAAAATCGTCGCTATCTATAAAGATGGCCAGTCGGTCGACGTCTTGAGTGAAGGCGAAGAGGCGGTGATCGTGCTGAATCAGACGCCGTTCTACGCTGAATCCGGCGGCCAGATCGGCGACTGCGGTTTCCTGCAGGCGGGCAACGCGCGTTTCGACGTCCGTGACACCACCAAGACCGGCGGCGCATTCCTGCACCACGGCGTGCTGGATTCCGGCAGCCTGACCATTGGCGCTCCGGTGGAAACTCACGTGGATGCCGAAGTGCGTCACGCGACCTCGCTGAACCACTCGGCCACCCACTTGCTGCACGCTGCATTGCGTCAGGTGTTGGGCGAGCACGTGCAACAGAAAGGTTCGTTGGTGGATAGCCAGCGTCTGCGCTTCGACTTCAGCCACTTTGAAGCGATCAAGCCGGAGCAGATCAAAGCGCTGGAAGACATCGTCAACGCCGAGATCCGCAAGAACTCCGCGGTTGAAACCGAAGAAACCGACATCGAGACCGCCAAGCAGAAAGGCGCGATGGCGCTGTTCGGCGAGAAGTACGGCGACAACGTGCGCGTGCTGAGCATGGGCGGCGATTTCTCTGTCGAGCTGTGTGGCGGTATCCACGCCAACCGTACCGGCGACATCGGCCTGCTGAAAATCATCAGCGAAGGCGGTGTGGCATCGGGCGTGCGTCGTATCGAGGCAGTCACCGGTGCTGCGGCACTGGCCTACTTGAATGCCGCTGAAGAACAACTCAAGGAAGCGGCCAACCTGGTCAAGGGCAGCCGCGACAATCTGATCGACAAGCTGTCGGCCGTGCTGGAGCGCAACCGCGCGCTGGAAAAGCAACTCGAGCAGTTGCAGGCCAAGGCTGCCAGCGCCGCGGGCGACGATCTGTCGAACTCGGCAGTCGACGTCAAGGGCGTGAAGGTTCTGGCTGCACGTCTGGATGGTCAGGACGGCAAGGCGCTGCTGGCGCTGGTCGATCAGCTGAAAAACAAACTCGGCCGCGCAGTGATCCTGCTCGGCAGTGTCCATGAGGAAAAGGTCGTACTGGTTGCAGGTGTAACCAAGGACCTGACTGGCCAACTCAAAGCCGGTGATTTGATGAAACAGGCTGCTGCGGCAGTGGGCGGGAAGGGCGGTGGTCGTCCGGACATGGCGCAGGGCGGCGGTGTCGACGCCGGCGCACTGGATGGCGCGCTGGCGCTGACCGTTCCATTCGTCGAGCAGGGTTTATAAGACGGCCCGTCGGGCCCGCAGTCTAGTGGCGGGCCCGGCGGCTGTTCGAGTGATTATTGGGCGCCCTTCATGGGCAGAGGCGGCTTTGAAATGGCTTTGATCGTACAGAAATTTGGAGGCACCTCGGTCGGTACTGTCGAGAGAATCGAGCAGGTCGCCGACAAGGTTAAGAAATTCCGCGATGCCGGCGATGACCTGGTGGTTGTGCTGTCTGCAATGAGCGGCGAAACCAACCGTCTGATCGATCTGGCCAAGCAAATCAGTGGCGACGCGCAACCGGTTCCGCGTGAACTGGACGTGATCGTCTCCACCGGTGAGCAGGTGACGATTGCCCTGTTGGCCATGGCGCTGATCAAGCGCGGTGTGCCGGCGGTGTCGTACACCGGTAATCAGGTGCGGATCCTGACGGACAGTGCGCACAATAAAGCGCGTATCTTGCAGATTGATGACCAGAAGATTCGCGGTGATCTGAAAGCAGGTCGCGTGGTGGTTGTCGCCGGTTTCCAGGGCGTCGACGAGCACGGCAACATCACCACCCTCGGTCGTGGCGGTTCCGACACCACGGGCGTGGCACTGGCGGCGGCATTGAAGGCTGACGAGTGCCAGATCTACACCGACGTCGATGGTGTCTACACCACTGACCCGCGTGTGGTGCCGGTCGCTCAGCGTCTGGACAAGATCACCTTCGAAGAGATGCTGGAAATGGCCAGCCTCGGTTCCAAGGTGCTGCAGATCCGTGCGGTGGAATTCGCCGGCAAGTACAACGTTCCGCTGCGCGTACTGCACAGCTTCAAGGAGGGTCCGGGCACCCTCATTACTATTGATGAAGAGGAAACCATGGAACAGCCGATCATTTCCGGCATCGCTTTCAACCGCGATGAAGCCAAGCTGACCATCCGTGGCGTGCCAGACACCCCGGGCGTGGCGTTCAAGATTCTCGGCCCGATCAGTGCCGCGAACATCGAAGTCGACATGATCGTGCAGAACGTCGCGCACGATAACACCACCGACTTCACCTTCACCGTGCACCGCAACGACTACCAGGCCGCACAGACCGTGCTGGAAAACACCGCTCGCGAGATCGGTGCCCGGGAAGTGGTGGGCGACACCAAGATTGCCAAGGTCTCGATCGTCGGCGTCGGCATGCGTTCTCACGCAGGCGTGGCCAGCCGCATGTTCGAATCCCTGGCCAAGGAAAGCATTAACATCCAGATGATCTCGACGTCGGAAATCAAGGTTTCCGTGGTGATCGAAGAGAAGTACCTGGAACTGGCTGTGCGCGCTCTGCACACGGCTTTCGAACTGGACGCTCCGGCCCGTCAGGGCGAGTAATCCGGTCACCTGAAGGGCGCGGTCTGACCGCGCCCTTTATTTTTGAATGGCGCGAGCCCCTGAACTGTTCTTTTGCTCGCGCTGGTCAATACTCAGGCATGTAGGGCTACGATCGCTCCGGTTGTAGGTCGGGTGCCTTTTTTTTGCAGACTGTTGTCCCTGAAATGAAATGCGTGAGGAGAAAGGTATGCTGATTCTGACTCGTCGGTGCGCAGAAAGCCTGATTATCGGTGATGGCGAAATCACCGTGACCGTGCTCGGCGTCAAAGGAAATCAAGTGCGTATCGGCGTCAACGCCCCGAAAGAGGTTGCCGTGCACCGTGAGGAAATTTACCTGCGTATAAAGAAAGAGAAGGACGAAGAACCAAGCCATTAATTTTTATCGATTTTTATGTTTGCAAACGGGGAAGAAGGTGGTTAATATACGCCCCGTGTTGCGGAGAGCTGGCCGAGTGGCCGAAGGCGCTCCCCTGCTAAGGGAGTACACCTCAAAAGGGTGTCGGGGGTTCGAATCCCCCGTTCTCCGCCATTATTTGCTTAGTACGTTGTAATCTGGCTTTTTCTGTAAGTTGTTGAATTTATTAGAAAAAGTGGTTGGAATAGAGATTAGACGGGCTATAATGCGGCGCAACAAATGCACTCGTAGCTCAGCTGGATAGAGTACTCGGCTACGAACCGAGCGGTCACAGGTTCGAATCCTGTCGAGTGCACCATTTAAGAGTTGTTTATAGCGATATAAAGAACTCGGCTTCAGCCAGTTGTGGTCTGGTTTAAAAACACAAATGCACTCGTAGCTCAGCTGGATAGAGTACTCGGCTACGAACCGAGCGGTCACAGGTTCGAATCCTGTCGAGTGCACCATTTAAGAGTCGTTTGTAGCAATACAGGCAACTCGGCTTCAACCAGTTGTGGTCTGGTCTAAAAACACAAAATGCACTCGTAGCTCAGCTGGATAGAGTACTCGGCTACGAACCGAGCGGTCACAGGTTCGAATCCTGTCGAGTGCACCATATTCAAGAAGCCCGCGTTTAACGCGGGCTTTTTGTTGTCTGCGATTTGGCTTTTCCTTTCACGCAGCCCTTCTCATCAAAATCGACTTGAGCACTGCGGCCTCGTTTCAGGTCGTATCGATAGCTCGTCGTCGACGTTCGAATATTCACCTTGTCCGGTTTGCCCAGAGCGCTTTCAACATCCTGTTGGCTCATGCCGGCAATCACTCGTTGATTGATGATCGCTGCGCGGCGCTGCCTGGCATTGATCAGGTTGCCGCATTTGTCCTCCAGGCGGCCAACGATGCCTGGTTCACGTCCCCTGATTGTCATACCGGATATTTCTTCGTGGTTGTGTTCCGGCATGATCGGCACGACAGATCCGGGCGAGTAGGGCTTAACTTGCTGCAGCGAGAGCTGCTCATCGTTCGCACAACTCAGGGTGGTGAAGGTGATGCCGCCGTCGGGTGCTTCGCAGCGGTGAAGGGTGTTGGCAACCCCGGCGGGCGGCAGGCAGAGCAGGCTGGCGACTACAAAACGGAATGTTCTGGATAGCATTCGACGTCCTCCATGACGATCTACGCTCAAGGGTAGTCGCTACATTTTTCAGTGCCGGTGTGTTTTCTTTTCAAGATGAGTCGTCGCATCTGCACGGGTCAGGACAGTGCTCAGCTTTGTCGCGCAAGCGCTTGTTTCGACCGCGATTTTTTAACGTTTAAAACTGTCAGGCGGTGTATCATTGCGCCCGTCAGCCCCGCCGGGGCTTATGGAAAACCTCCATGGACTTACCCAGTAGTTACTCAGTAACCCGTTTCACCAATCATGAATTGACTGATTGATCCTTCCGGCGTGCCCCGCTGCTGGGAGTGGAGTTCGCCTATGTCCGAAATCGAAGTAAAGAAAACACAGGAAAGCCTGCAGGATCGCCTGGCTCAGGTCGTTGAGCTGCTGCAGCGCCAGAAGGTCGTCGAAGACCTGACTCATCGCCAGGAAGGCGCGCACCACGACCGGGTCGAGAACCTGGTTCACCGGCAGAACCTCGTCGAGCTGCAACGCAAACTCGATGATCTGCACTCCGCCGACGTTGCCTACATCCTTGAAGCCTTGCCGCTGGACGACCGTCTGACGCTCTGGCAACTGGTCAAGGCTGATCGCGACGGCGACATTCTTCTCGAAGTATCCGACTCCGTTCGTGAAACGCTGATCGCCGACATGGACGATCACGAGCTCCTGGCTGCGGCCAAGGACATGGACGCCGACGAACTTGCTGACCTGGCTTCCGAGCTGCCGCGAGACGTCGTCCATGAGCTGATGGAGACGCTAGACCAGCAACAACGCGAGCGCGTGCGTTCGGCCCTGTCCTATGACGAGGAGCAGGTCGGTGCGCTGATGGACTTCGAGATGGTGACCATCCGTGAGGATGTCAGTCTCGAAGTGGTTCTGCGTTACCTGCGCCGTCTCAAGGAGCTGCCGGGGCACACCGATAAACTGTTCGTGGTTGATTACGACGGTGTGCTCAAGGGTGTGCTGCCGATCAAGCGTCTGCTGGTCAACGATCCGGACAAACAGGTTTCTGAAGTCATGGCCAGCGATCCGGTGAGTTTTCACCCGGACGAAGACGCCTATGACGCTGCTCAGGCGTTCGAACGTTACGACTTGATCTCGGCCCCGGTGGTCGACAAGAACGGCAAGCTGATCGGCCGTCTGACCATTGACGAAATGGTCGACCTGATTCGTGAGGAGAGCGAAAGCGAAGTCCTCAATATGGCGGGTCTGCGCGAAGAGGAAGACATCTTCGCCTCCGTCTGGAAATCCCTGCGCAACCGCTGGGCGTGGCTGGCAATCAACCTGATCACTGCCTTTGTCGCTTCGCGGGTGATCGGCCTGTTTGAAGGCTCGATCGAGAAGCTGGTGGCGCTGGCGGCATTGATGCCGATCGTGGCGGGTATTGGCGGTAACTCCGGTAACCAGACGATCACCATGATCGTGCGCGCCATGGCGCTCGACCAGGTCAGCACGGGCAACACCTCGCGCTTGATGCGCAAGGAGCTGGCGGTGGCGTTGATCAACGGTCTGGTCTGGGGCGGGGTGATCGGTGTGGTCGCTTACTTGCTCTACGGCAGTTGGTCGCTGGGCGTGGTAATGACGGCGGCGATGACCCTCAATTTGCTGCTCGCAGCGTTGATGGGGGTGCTGATCCCGATGACGCTGGCGAAGATGGGGCGCGACCCGGCGATGGGCGCCAGTGTGATGATCACGGCCATGACCGACAGCGGTGGCTTCTTCATCTTTCTGGGGTTGGCGACGATCTTCCTGCTCTGATTCGCCGCAATGCAAAAGCCCGCCAATTGGCGGGCTTTTTTGTGCCTGTGTATTTATCTGTGGCGAGGGGATTTATCCCCGATGGGTTGCGCAGCGACCTCAGGAGAGGCCTTGGTACCATCGGGGATAAATCCCCTCATTACAGATCTACCTCGGATTGTCGTTATTAAAATCCGGGCAAAAAAAAGCCAGCACTTATGCTGGCTTGAGATGTTCGGTGTGGCTCAGGACGCGTCTGCGGCCATTTCGGCGTCGTGAGCGATCAGCGACACCAGGGCGTTCTGTTGACGGTGCGACAGCTGACGGAAGCGTTGCAGAAGCTCACGCTCGTGCAGCGAAAGCTCAGGGCTGTCCAGGCGCATGCTCAACTCTTCGCCCAGTGCACCTTCCTGAATAAGACTCTGCTCAAGGCGCGCAATGATTTCGGAGTTCATGCTGCGATGATGATTGCGAGCCACCTCGGCAATGCGTTCACGCATCCCGTCTGGCAGACGTACGACGAACTTGTCAGCCGTACGGCTGGAATAAATTGCCTGTTTCAATGGGCGCATATATTTAACCGGTTAGTTCAGGGGAGCGGTTCTCGGGATTGGCCGCAGGATGTGTGGTAGGACAAGCATCCGCGCCAAATGGTTCAACCTGAATTGTTAAGAGGCCCGCATCATGCCTCAAAATTGCCAGATCATTGGCGTCAATTCTGTGACAAATATTGAGCTGGGTAAAGGCGTAATGCCAGCACCAATTATCAGAAATGCGGACTGGTTTGAAAACTTTGCCTTGGTCCGCATCAATGACCGCTTCCGGGTGCACATCTGTTGATGTCCAAAGACGTCAGAACGTGCATGCTATGCGGCTTTCGATCCTTGTTCCTTACCTGTACAGGATAGTGGCAATTTGCCGATTTACTAGGGGCAAACACCGGCCGGAGGGCGTTTTCAGGATGGATGGCAAGCTTATTTATCTGATGGGACCCTCCGGTTCAGGCAAGGACAGCCTGATCGAGGCCGCGCGTGAGCCTTTGCGCGAGTTGAACTGCGAAGTCATGCGTCGAGTAATTACCCGATCAGCGGAATCCGTGGGCGAGGACGCTATCGGCGTAACGCCCGAAGAGTTCGAGCGACGCCAGCAAGCCGGGGGCTTCTCGCTGGCCTGGCACGCCAATGGGCTGGCTTATGGCATCCCGGCAGAAATGGACGAATGGTTGCGTGCCGGGCGACGCGTACTGGTGAACGGCTCACGCGCCAACCTGCGTCAGGCGCTTGAGCGCTACCCGAAACTGCTGCCGGTGCTGCTGACGGTCAAGGACGAGGTCTTGCGTGAACGCCTGCTCAGGCGTGGCCGGGAGACGCCTGAGCAGATTGATGCGAGGCTGGCGCGCAATGCGCTGTTCAAGGACAGAAGGGCAACTGATTTGCCCGTGCATCTGATCGACAACTCGGGCGACCTGGCGAACGCCGTTAAGCAACTGCTTAACTTGATCCGGCTTAACGCAGCACCGGATCAAATTTAATCTTGCGCCCGGCCACCAGGGCCAGCACAAACAACACTGCAAATACGCCGCAGCCAATCAGGGGAAGGGTGACTGCGGTTTCCTCGAACAGCGAAAAATGCACAACGCCACTCAATAAGGCGAGGATCAGAAACCCTGCGGCTGATTTGGACATGCTGTACTCCTGAAGATATTTCAAAAAACCAGACGTTCGGTGTCGCGCGTCGGCAGTGCTTGCTCAGGCTCATTGACCGCCTGCGCCGCGAAGTCGCTCTGATTGCTCAGCACCGCCCACTGCGGCGCTTTCTGCACCTGCAAGTAATGCGGCATACGCTGAGCCACCGGTTCAGCACTCTCGGGGACAAAATGAAAGCCAACCAAAACCGCTAGTGCGATTGCGTTTGCGAGCAGGAGAGTGCTGTTCATGGGGCGGACTCCGTTTGTTCTGTTATGAGAACAGACATAGCAGCCGTCGTGCCAACAGTCTAACCGCTGTGAAGTCCTTTAAAAACAAGCATTTGGAAGGGTTTTTCACAAGGCGCGGGTTGCAATCTGCAATGATGGCTCTTTGGGGGAGTGCAAATTGCACGGTAAATCTTCCCGCAGCATTGCAAGGCGCCTGCCTACACTTAAAAAGCCCACGGACGACATGACAAATCAAGGGCTGGCCGTTAACATGCACGCCGTCCGTCGCGCCGTGTCCGGCCGCGATAACTCAGTGTCTCAGTAGCTCAATTGGATAGAGCATCCCCCTCCTAAGGGGAAGGTTGGCAGTTCGAACCTGCCCTGGGACACCATCATTCAGAGCCTTGCAACGGTTCGAAAAAAGCCCCGCACAGGATGATCTGTCGGGGCTTTTTCATGCTTGTAATAATTGGCTCAGTTCAGTGCTCCACCGTCGGCCTTGCCAATTGAGGTGCTGACCTCGATCACATGCCGGCGCCCGTTGACCGCGTAACTGCGCCCCTCTGTATCAACGTCCGGTTTGCGCAGTGCCAGTTGTGCGAACAAGCCATGTTTTTCGTCGTAGCTGCCAAACCAGTCAACCAGTTTTCCGATGTAGCATTCGTTACCGATAATCACCGTCAGGTCGAAAACATCTTCCACCGAGTAATGCACCGGGCCGTAGCTGTAGTAATCGCTCTCGCCTGCGCCTGTTGCAGGAATCGGGCAAAGAGGCGTGCGCTGGGTGTCCGGCTTATGGGAGCGTGCTTCGTTCGCCTTGGTGATTGCCTGGTTGAGCGTAAGCCGCATATCAGGCTCCAACTCAAAGGTGCTGGTGCCGTCATCCTTGTGTTGAGTGGTGGGCACATTCAGTGAGTAGCCGTATCGCACCGTCACGGTGGGCACTTCACGGTTGATCTTCAACGGATTGAGCAAGTAGATGTGATCAACGCCGTAGGCACCGTTGCGGTAGGCGAGGTAAATATTACCCCGAGCCTTGATCCAGTACGCCGACTGGTTGGCTCCGCGATCATTGGTATAGAACAGCGCGCTTTCAGGCTCAGGAGACCTTTTGACAAAATGGTCACCGTCTCGGCGCCAGGTTTCCACGTAGGTAAACATGCCGGTGCCACCGGCGTAAGTCTGGACGATCAGGTCTCGTTGCCCGTCGCCGTCCATGTCCAGCAACGAGTAGGAGGTTTGACCGGTTTCTGCTGCCGCGTCGATTTCGGTGGCGGTCAATGCCTTCCATTCATCCGGTGTAACGTCTTTGGGAATCGAAGCTGGAAAGTGCGTTTGCTCGCTGGGGTTTTCTTTGTCGGAGTCGCCTGAAAACGATGTCTCTTCAGAGTTGAAAGCCAGTGAAGCCAGCACTCGTTCAACCGCCACCTCGCGATTGCCGCCCTCGCTGGCCGCTTGAATGCTGCGTTGCAGATCTTCCAGAACCTGTTTGTCGATGCCGGTCGGTCTGTGCGCAACGGCATCCATCTGCTGCGCCTGTAATAACTTCAGCCGGTCACGATAACTTTGTTCAAGGCAAGCAATATCCGCTTCGCACTGATTGCGTGTCTTGAGCCACAACCGTTGTGTGCGCTTGAGTTCAGATTGCTCATCACCGGAGATCTTCATCAGCTTCCGATAAGCCGCACCCATCTGCGCATCCAGCACATACAACCCTTTATCCGCACAAACAGCATTCTCCACGGCACTCGCCGCTTTCGCACAATCCATTCCGACCGCCATCGCCTGCTGGAAAAACAGCAGCGCACAGGCGGACACGATGCAACGTCCTTTGATGTACACGAGATAAACCTTATAGGGGGAAAGGTGAGTCGGTGCGCAGGGTAATCGCTGCACAAGGAATCTTGAAGTGTCCGCTTCAGAGAACGTCACTTGTGGCCGATAACTCACTCGGTGACTTAAAAGTCGCGTGAAATCGCTTGATAGCATTTGGCCGGCAGCTATCATCTGCGCGCCTGAAATTGCCCTCACTTCAATTGCCTGGAAATCCTCGATGCTGTCGTATCACCAAAAGAGTTTTCTGATCGTCGATGATTTCTCGGATTTCCGCAGTTCCGTACGCTCGATGCTGCGCGAGCTGGGGGTCAAGGACGTGGATACCGCCGATACCGGCGAGCAGGCGCTGAAGATGTGTGCGCAGAAGTCTTATGACTTCATCCTGCAGGATTTCCACCTCGGTGACGGCAAGAAGAACGGCCAGCAGGTGCTGGAAGACCTGATGTCGGAAAAGCTCATCAGTCATGAAGCGGTGTTTGTCATGGTGACGGCCGAGACCAGTCAGGCGATGGTGCTCAGTGCCCTGGAGCATGAGCCGGATGCCTACCTGACCAAGCCGTTCAACCGCTCCGGCCTGGCGCAGCGCCTGGAGCGTCTGGAGCAGCGCAAGACGTTGCTCAAACCGATTCTGCAAGCCCTTGATCGCGGTAAGCCGGTCGAGGTGCTCAATGCCTGCATTGCGCTGTGCAAGCAGGACATCCGTTATTCGCCGCTGTGCCTGCGTTATCGCGCCGATGCGCTGCGTGACATGAATCAGAACGAAGCCCTTGAACGCCTTTACGACAGCATCATCGCTGATCGGCCGTTGCCGTGGGCGTTTGCCGGGCTGGGCAAGTTGTTGTTCAAGCGTGGGCAAGTGGCGCAGGCCAAGGGTGTCTACGAAAAAGCGCTCAAGGTGTTCCCGATGATGCCGGCGCTGTATGACGGCATGGCCGATGTGCTGGTCGCCGAGGGCGATACCAAAGGCGCGCAGCGGGTGCTTGAGGAGGCCATTCGTTTGTCTCCGCTGGCGGTGCGCCGGCAGGCGTTGCTCGGCAAACTGGCGATGGCCAACGAAGACTTTGACACCGCGTCCCGGGCCTATCGCCAGGCCGTGGCGCAGGGCGCGCAGTCGCGGTTCAAGGACCCGGAAAGCAACCTCGGCCTGGCCCATGCCTTGATCAGCAAGGGCAGTGAGCGCGGTCTCGACACGCGCACGCGGCTGGAGATCAACACCACGCTCAGCGCCGTCGCCAAAGAGAACCCTTCTGACCCGGGCCTGCAGATTCGTGCGCGCTTGATGAAGGCCACCAGTCTGCTGCTCAACGATGCCGAGACCGCCGACAAGCTCACCGAACAAGCGCTGATGCGCCTCGACGGCATGGAGCAGTTCATGAGTCCCGAGGCGGCGTTGCTGGTCGCCAAGCAGTTGCAGATGCTCGGTCAGGCCGAGGCGGGCACTTCGATGCTCAAGAGCTGTGCGGAGATTTACGGCGACGATCCGGCAGTGATGAAAGACATCGCCAAGCTCACCGATGACCCGACTATTCTTAGTTCGAGCAACGCCGCCGCCGACCTCAACCGTCAGGGCGTGCGCGTGTACAAGACCGGCAATCTGGTGGAGGCCCGCGAGGTGTTCCGCAAGGCGCTGAAGCTGCAACCGAAGAACATCAGTATCGCGCTGAACATGGCCCAGTCGCTGCTGCACGGCACCGACACCAGTGTGCCGTCGACGGAGCTGGAAGAATGTCGGGCCTGCCTGAAAATGGTCGGCCTGATGCCCGACACCGACGCGCGTTATGCGCGTTATCAGAAGCTGAAAAGCAAGGCGTTTGGCGAATGAACCAAGACGAGCAGGCGCTGGATTTCTCCACGGTGATCGCCTCCACCGTTCACGATATGAAAAACTCGCTGGCGATGCTGATGCAGGCCCACAGCCAGTGGCTGGCGCGGTTGCCCGAAGGGCAGCGCGGTGGGGCGGAGCAGGGTGTGATCGATTTCGAGTTCGCCCACCTCAACGGCATGCTGGTGCAGTTGCTCGGGCTGTACAAGCTCGGCGTCAACCAGATGCCGCTGCAACCGGCGTATCACGAACTTGATGATTTCATCGAGGCGCAACTGGCGTCGCACCAAGAAGTGTTCGCCAGTCGCGGGATCATCGCCACCTATGAAGTCGATCCGCTGAGTCCGTTGGGTTTCTTCGATCGCGAGTTGGTTGCCTCGGTGTTGGGCAACTGCATCAACAACGCGATTCGTTATGCCCGTGAGTCGCTGCTGATTACCGTCAGCGACGAGGCCGGGCAACTGGTGTTGAGCATCAACGATGACGGCGACGGCTACCCGACCGAGATGCTCGAGCGGCAGGCCGATTACGTGCAGGGCATCAATCACGGCAGTGGCAGCACCGGGTTGGGTCTGTATTTCGCCAACCGGATTGCCGCGTTGCATCAGCGCAATGGCGTGGTCGGGCACACCGAAATTCGCAATGGCGGACCACTGGGTGGCGGGGTGTTCAGCCTTTATCTGCCGTGACCCGGGTTTTTGTTTGACGCTGCTTGATATTCCGAACAGCCGGAGCCTATTTTGTACGGGTCGCCGTTCGCGGCTCGCACAATAACAAGGATTGCGTCATGACAACCGATGGCCAGCGTTCACTCGCGCAGCGACTGACCGGCATTGATGAGATTGAATGTGTCACGCCGGATTTGAACGGTGTGCCGCTCGGCAAAGTGATGACCGCCGAGGGTTTCCTCGAAGGGCGGCGTTTGCAGATGGCACGGGGGGTGCTGCTGCAATGCATCATGGGCGGTTATCCGCCGGCGCGGTTTTACGGCAGCGATGACGGCGACCTGGCACTGGTGGCCGAGCCGAGCATGATTCACCCTCTGCCATGGAGCGACGAGCCACGTGCCCTGGCCATCTGCGATGCCGACGAACTGAGCGGCGAAAGCTCCAATCTGTCGACTCGCGGCCAACTCAAAAAAGTCATCGCCCGTTACGCCGCGCGCGGTCTGGCGCCGGTGGTGGCGACCGAGCTGGAATTTTTTGTCTTCGCCCCGAACACCGATCCGACTCAGCCGTTCCGTCCGCCGGTAGGCCTGGATGGACGCCGCGAGGATGGTCAGTCGGCGTTCAGCGTCAGTTCCAACAATGGTCTGCGGCCGTTCTTCAGCGAAGTCTATAAATGCATGGCGGCCCTCGGTCTGCCGCGCGATACCTTCATGCATGAAATGGGCGTCAGCCAGTTCGAGATCAACTTGCTGCACGGTGATCCGCTGTTGCTGGCCGACCAGACTTTCCTGTTCAAACACCTGCTCAAGGAAGTCGCGCTCAAGCATGGTCTGAGCGTGGTGTGCATGGCCAAGCCGCTGGCACACACGCCGGGCAGTTCGATGCATATTCACCAGAGCATCGTCGAGATCGCCACTGGCAACAACGTGTTCAGCGACGAGAACGGCCAGCCGACCGCAATGTTCCGCCATTTCATCGGCGGGCAGCAGGCGGGCATGGCTGATTTCACCGCACTGTTTGCACCGAACGTGAACTCCTATCAGCGTCTGTGTCACCCGTATGCTTCACCGAACAATGCCTGCTGGTCCCACGACAATCGCGCGGCAGGGCTGCGGATTCCGGCCAGTTCGCCGGTGGCCCGGCGGGTCGAAAATCGTTTGCCTGGCGCCGATGCCAATCCGTATCTGGCGATTGCCGCGAGCCTGGCCGCCGGCTTGCATGGTATCGAGCATGAGCTGGAGCCGAGCGCTGCGATTCAGGGCGAATTCGAAGTGCCGGACAATCTTTCGTTGCCGTGTACCTTGCATGCCGCGCTCGAGCGTCTGAAACGTAGCCAATTGGCCAGGGAACTGTTCGGACAGGAGTTCATCGAAGGCTACATCGCTTCGAAGACCATGGAGTTGACCAGCTTCTTTGATGAAATCACTCCCTGGGAACGGCGTGTTCTAGCAGCCCAGGCCTGACGAACTGTCGTCATCGGGCTATCGTTTGGATAGCCCGATACTTACTGCAAGGAGCCGCTCGGAACGCCGATGCGCCAAATCTGGAAATCCTTTCGAGCGCTGTATTTCGCCTCGCTGATGATGTTGATCGGCTCGGGCCTTCTATCTACATACTTGGCATTGCGCCTGGCCGCTGACCATGTCGATGGGCTGTGGGTCGGTGCGCTGATGGCGGCCAACTATTTCGGCCTGGTGCTGGGCGGCAAGATTGGGCACCGGCTGATCGCCCGGGTCGGGCACATTCGGGCGTATTCGGCGTGTGCCGGGATCGTTGGCGCGGCGGTGCTCGGACATGGTCTGGTCGACTGGCTGCCGGCATGGCTGGTGCTGCGGACCATCGTCGGTCTGGGCATGATGTGCCAATACATGGTGATCGAGAGCTGGCTCAACGAGCAGGCCGACGCCAACCAGCGCGGGCTGGTGTTCAGCGGTTATATGATCGCTTCGTATCTGGGGCTGGTGCTGGGTCAGCTGATTCTGGTCATGCACCCGGGCCTCGGCCTGGAACTGCTGATGCTGGTCGCGCTGTGTTTTGCCTTGTGTCTGGTGCCGGTGGCGCTGACTCGACGGATCCACCCGGCGCCACTGCATCCGGCACCGATGGAGCCGCGCTTCTTTATCAAGCGGGTGCCGCAGTCGTTGAGCACGGTGCTGGGGGCCGGTCTGATCATCGGCTCGTTCTACGGTCTGGCGCCGCTGTATGCGTCGCAGCAGGGGCTGTCGACCGAGCAGGTTGGTCTGTTCATGGGTAGCTGCATTTTTGCCGGACTGCTGGTGCAGTGGCCGTTGGGCTGGTTGTCCGACCGTTATGACCGGGCGCTGCTGATCCGTTGCTTCGCCGGTTTTCTCGCGGTGGCGGCGTTGCCGTTGGCGATCCTGCCGCAGGTGCCGCTGGAGGTGCTGTTTGTGGTTGGCTTCCTCTGTTCACTGGTGCAGTTCTGCCTGTATCCGCTGGCGGTGGCGTTCTCCAACGACCACGTCGAGGGCGATCGCCGGGTGTCGCTGACGGCGATGTTGCTGGTGACCTACGGTGTCGGCGCGAGTATCGGCCCGCTGCTGGCGGGTGTGCTGATGAAGCTGTTCGGCAGTCAGAGTCTGTACGCGTTCTTCAGCTTCTTTGCACTGGTGCTGGTGTGGCGCATTCGCCCGAAAGCCGTGACCAATCTGCATCAGGTCGACGACGCACCGCTGCATCACGTGGCGATGCCGGACAGCATGTCGAGTTCGCCGCTGGTGGCAGCACTCGACCCGCGGGTGGATGAGCAGGTGGTGCAGGAGCAGATGCAGACCACGGTTACGCCGGAGCCGGAGCCGGAGCCCGAGGTTCAGCCTGAAGCTGTGGGAGAAACTGATTCGGTTGATGAGGGTGATAAACCGACACCGGACATCAGTGGGGCCAGACCCTGAGTCGGGTGAGAGTAAGGCTGTTCAGAGACAGACACTGTAACTGTGGCGAGGGAGCTTGCTCCCGCTGGACTGCGCAGCAGGCCCCGCTTGCCAGATAAAGGGTGGGGGGCGCTTCGCGCCCCAGCGGGAGCAAGCTCCCTCGCCACAGGTGTCCGTTGCTGGCAGAAAGATTTTTGGCATAAAAAAGGGCAGTCCCGCGAGGGGCTGCCCTTTCTATTTGCCTGTACGAATCACAGATCGTCTTTATCGAACCGGCGTGCTTCACGCTGCAGTTGATAAACGAAGCGCTCGACGTTGCGCGCCGCCTGACCACTGATGTTGTGGAAACGCAGGCCGGCGAAGGTGATGTTGAGCTTTTCTTCGAAGTGCAGATAACGCAGTTCGACCGAAGTCGGCTGATTGCCGAACAGCGGGGTGGCGATCATGCGGTCATAAACCTGGCCCAGTTGCAGGCGGTCGGTGATGTCGCCTTCAAAGCGCAGCTTGCAACCGGTGGCGGAAATATCCAGCAGTTTACCGTTGATCGGTGCCTTGAGCTTTTCGCCACCGAGTTCAACGCTGACCAGGTCCGTCAGCTTCAGGGCTGCGCGAAAAGCGTTGCGGCGCTGGTGGTAAACCACTTCGGTCGGCAGTTCGCCGGTGTAGAAGCGGTCGCCTTCTGATTCTTCAATGTCCAACGTGCCGTTGCATTCCCAGGCGATACGCACGCCTTCGTGGAAGCCTTCGACCTTGAACGGTTCGCCCGCCAGCAGAAAACGCTCGCCATCGCGCGGGATCATCTCGTCCAGGGCAATCGTCGCGGTTTCCCGGTCAACCTTGATCAGGTAGCTCTGGAAGCGCTGACTGCGCTCGTGAAAGGTGATGATCAGCGGATCGTGGCTTTCTTGCAGCTGGCGCAGGTTGCTGGAGATTTCCAGGGGCGTGGTCAGCACCTTTGGTGGCTGCGGAGTATCATCCGCGCTTAGGGCGTTTGGCACGTTTTCTCAATCTCCAGACAAAATTTGACTACGACTAGCCAGCATTTTGCCAGCATGTTTCGCGGGTTGATAGTGCAGGCACATCGAATGGCTCACGCCTGGCTGAGCGTACGCGGCTTGGTGGGCTTGGCGAAAGTGCCTGTGGCGTCATACAACGCTGGTGGCTCGCCCCCGGTGAGGATTTTCAGCTGATTGGCCGTGGTGGCCTGCTGAATCTGGATCGACTGACCGTTTTTGACATTGGCCGCCTGGCACTGGGCAATCAGGTCTGTCAGTACGTCGCTCTGGGACAGCAACTGATCGCCAATGCTCGACTGGCTGGCCAGTTGCTCCAGGCCCTGACGATCAAGCGGCAAATTGAGGCTGGCGAGGATTTCGCTGCGCTTGCGGCCATGCTGTTCAAGCAGAATGATCAATGCCTGTTTGCGCGCCAGAATATCTTCGAGCAAGGGCATGTCGCGACCGTGCAAGGCGAGGGACTCGGTTTGCAATAACTCCAGCAATTGTTGAGCTGGAGCAAAGTCGTCGGTGATCAGTTGCAATAAATTAGTGTCGTGCATGGCTGGCCTTGGGTTCTAAGCGTCCAAAAGCCTGGCGCCGGCAAAAGCCTAGCGCTGGGCTTCGAAGTTGAGCAGTTTGCTGGCTACACGGTTGCTGTCGACTTTATAGCTGCCATCGGCAATCGCTGCTTTCAACTCGGCCACTCGGGCTTTGTCGACGGCAGGCTGATCGCGCAGCTTGTCAGTGACCTTCTGCAACTGTTGAGCCTCATTGCTGAGGTGTACCGATTCCCCGCTTTTTACGGTACTGGCCGTTTCGGCCGGGGTATTCAGCGGCGCGGAGGTGCCGGTATCGGCGGTTTCCTTGGCGTTGCTGGTACGTGTACTGCCCGTAAGTGACGAGGAGCTGTTCAAACGGCTGAAATCGATGACCATGTTAAAAACCTCTGGGAATTTGGACGCTTGCCATGTTCTCGGCCATCCCCTGGAAAACTTTAGGCTCATTTGCAATGAGCTGCATGCGTCGAAGCGTGTCCTGCTTCGGCACAGTTTAGGGAAGCGTCGAGGCCGGCGCCAGTTTTCTGCGTGAGCGTTTTACATGGCCACTTCCACTTGGCCCGGCGCGATGACCTGCGCCTTGATCACCCGGTTCGAGTTCAGGTTTTTCACCCGGATCTGTTCCTTCAGACCGCCATTGGCCAGGGCTTCGCCGGGCATGCGTACGGCGAGCGTACCGCTGCGGGCGATGATGACCACCTGATCGCCCTTGCGCACCACTTCAGCCTGTTCCAGATGCACCAGGGTAATGACCTGATCGGCGACCGTTGGTCGGGTTAATTTTTGCCCGATGGCTTCATCCACTGACGTCAGGAAACCCTGATTGATCTGGCTGACGTCGCGTTCACGCAAGGTCACGTCCTGCGGCTCGATAATCCCGGCGCGTTTGAGCGGTCGTGTGGTGGTGACAATCTCGCGAAACAGGCGGACTTGAGCGGGCACGAACACCGTCCAGGGCGAGCTTCCCTCGCAACGGACCTTGACCGTGACCCGGCCCAGCGGACGTGCCGGACTCTCCAGCGACGCTGTCAATTCCTTGTCGCACATAGGCATGCGCATACGTGGATCGAGCTGGTTGACCTCGATTTCGTAGCGGCCTTCGGTTTGACTGGTAGCCAGATAGTCTTCTACGGTGAACTCAAGAAAGCCCTGAGTGACGCCGATAAGCATGTCAGGCAAGGTAACCGTATCAGCACCGGCAGGGCTGCCAGCGAAAAACAAGCAGACGGCAGACGTCGCGCACAACGCTTTGCGGGTGCGGGAGGTCAGGCGTCGGAAAAATGTCGTTTGAGCGTTCATACGAGTTAAAAAGCAAGCGCCGTGCCGTTTAGCAATGAATGTGCGTCGCAACAACACTTGGCGTTGGTGTAGGAGTCTGGGCATGGCTGGTGTAATGGATTCGGTGAACCAGCGCACGCAACTGGTAGGGCAGAATCGCCTGGAGCTGTTGTTGTTCCGTCTCGACGGTCAACAGCTCTACGGAATCAACGTGTTCAAGGTGCGGGAAGTGCTGCAATGCCCGTCGCTGACGTTGATGCCCAAGTCCAGTCCTGTCGTGTGCGGGGTGGCGAATATTCGGGGGGCGACCATTCCGATCCTTGATCTGGCAATGGCGACCGGTTCCGGGGCGTTGAAAGACAAGAAAAATCCGTTCGTGATCATCACGGAGTACAACACCAAGACCCAGGGTTTCCTGGTTCGCTCGGTGGAGCGCATCGTCAACATGAACTGGGAAGAGATCCATCCGCCGCCCAAGGGCACGGGGCGCGATCATTACCTGACCGCTGTGACTCGAGTCGACAATCAGTTAGTCGAAATCATCGACGTCGAGAAGGTGCTGGCGGAAGTCGCGCCGACGCCGGAAGCGATTTCGGTCGGTGTGGTCGATGTCGAGACCCAGAGCAAGGCGTTGTCGCTGCGGGTATTGACGGTCGATGACTCGTCGGTGGCGCGCAAGCAGGTCACGCGTTGCCTGCAGACGGTCGGTGTCGAAGTGGTGGCGCTGAACGACGGCAAGCAGGCGCTGGATTATCTGCGCAAGCTGGTCGATGAGGGCAAGAAGCCGGAAGAAGAGTTCCTGATGATGATTTCCGACATCGAGATGCCGGAGATGGACGGGTACACCCTGACGGCGGAGATCCGCAGCGACCCGCGCATGCAAAA
This sequence comes from Pseudomonas sp. 14P5.3.2, assembly GCF_057799175.1. Lineage (NCBI taxonomy): Bacteria > Pseudomonadati > Pseudomonadota > Gammaproteobacteria > Pseudomonadales > Pseudomonadaceae > Pseudomonas > Pseudomonas sp. 14P5.3.2. The sequence continues at coordinate 28,926 of NZ_JBYOKU010000058.1, forward strand.
GCTTCATATCATCCTGCATACTTCGTTGTCGGGGGTTTTCAATCAGGCGATGGTCAAGAAAGTCGGTGCCGATGACTTCCTGGCCAAATTCCGTCCTGATGACCTGGCATCCCGGGTAGTCGACCGGATCAAAGCAGCAGATATCAGCTAGGGGCCTTCTGCCCCTGGCGGTCAACACGATTTAAGAGGCGGCATCATTGTCTACGGGTAATTTGGATTTCGAACAGTTCCGGGTCTTCCTGGAAAAAGCCTGTGGCATTTTGCTCGGTGAAAACAAGCAGTACCTGGTCTCGAGCCGTCTCAACAAACTGATGGAGCAGCAAGGCATCAAGTCCCTGGGTGAGCTGGTACAGCGCATCCAGACCCAGCCGCGCAGCGGTTTGCGCGAGCAGGTGGTCGATGCCATGACGACCAACGAAACCCTGTGGTTTCGTGACACCTATCCGTTTGAAGTCTTGAAGAACAAGGTGCTGCCCGAGGCGATCAAGGCCAGTCCCAACCAGCGTCTGCGGATCTGGTCGGCGGCGTGCTCGTCGGGTCAGGAACCGTATTCGCTGTCGATGTCGATCGATGAGTTCGAGCGCAGCAACCTCGGTCAGTTGAAGATGGGTGTGCAGATCGTTGCCACCGACCTGTCCGGCAGCATGCTGAACAACTGCAAGACCGGCGAGTACGACAGTCTGGCGATCGGTCGCGGTTTGTCCGCCGATCGTCTGCAGCGCTACTTCGACCCGAAAGGGCCGGGGCGCTGGGCAGTCAAGGCGCCGATCAAGAATCGCGTGGAGTTCCGCTCGTTCAACCTGCTCGACAGCTATGCGAGTCTTGGCAAGTTCGACATCGTGTTCTGCCGCAACGTGCTGATCTACTTCTCCGCCGAGGTGAAGAAAGACATCCTGTTGCGTATTCACAGCACGCTGAAGCCGGGCGGGTATCTGTTCCTCGGCGCTTCCGAAGCGCTGAACGGTTTGCCGGATCATTACCAGATGGTTCAGTGCAGCCCGGGGATCATTTACCAGGCGAAGTGATTGCATCGGCAATACAAAAAACGGGAGTCCTCAAGGGCTCCCGTTTTTTTGTGCCTGAGTTATCTCCCTCACACACCACAAATCTCCTGTGGGAGCGGGGGTGGTGGGGGGGGGGGGGGGGGGGAAAAAAAAGAAGGGAAGGAAAAAAAAAAATCCAAAC
>NZ_JBYOKU010000059.1:0-26076 GCF_057799175.1 Pseudomonas sp. 14P5.3.2
TCCCAAAAATTGTTGTTGACTGACCCACCGCCTTCGCGAGCAAGCCCGCTCCCACAGGGAGACCGAGTTACCCACAGAATCAGGAGGACACCGCCCCATGGCCACATTTGCCCATTCCGTCGGCGCCCAGACCTACCGTTTCGACAGCCTCAAGGACGTCATGGCCAAGGCCAGCCCGGCGCGCTCCGGGGACTTTCTGGCTGGCGTCGCCGCGCTCAACGACGGCGAACGCGTGGCCGCACAAATGGCACTGGCCGACATCCCGCTCACGCACTTCCTACAGGAAGCGCTGATTCCGTACGAGTCTGATGAAGTCACCCGACTGATCATCGACACCCACGACAAACAAGCCTTCGCCGTGGTCAGCCACCTCACCGTCGGCGGCTTCCGCGACTGGCTGCTCAGCGACGCCGCTGACGAAACCAGCCTGCGCGCCCTCGCCCCCGGTCTGACCCCGGAAATGGTCGCCGCCGTATCGAAGATCATGCGCGTGCAGGATCTGGTGCTGGTGGCGCAGAAGATCCGCGTGGTCACCAGGTTTCGCGGCACCCTCGGCCTGCGCGGGCGCCTGTCGACCCGTCTGCAACCGAACCATCCGACGGACGAGCCATCCGGCATCGCCGCGAGCATTCTCGACGGCCTGCTGTACGGCAACGGCGACGCGATGATCGGGATCAACCCGGCCACCGACAGCATCGCCTCGATCTGCGCGATGCTGGAAATGCTCGACGCGATCATCCAGCGCTACGACATCCCGACCCAAGCCTGCGTGCTGACCCACGTCACCACTTCGATCGAGGCGATCAACCGTGGTGTGCCGCTGGATCTGGTGTTTCAGTCGATCGCCGGCACTGAAGCGGCCAATGCCAGTTTCGGCATCAACCTCAATGTCTTGCAGGAAGGCTATGACGCGGGGCTGAGCCTGAAACGCGGCACTCTGGGGCAGAACCTGATGTATTTCGAGACCGGTCAGGGCAGCGCGTTGTCGGCCAACGCCCACCATGGTGTCGACCAACAAACCTGCGAAACCCGGGCCTACGCCGTGGCGCGGCATTTCAAGCCGTTTCTGGTGAATACCGTGGTCGGCTTCATCGGCCCGGAATACCTCTATAACGGCAAACAGATCATCCGCGCCGGCCTCGAAGACCATTTCTGCGGCAAGTTGCTCGGCGTGCCGATGGGCTGCGACATCTGCTACACCAACCATGCCGAAGCCGATCAGGACGACATGGACACCCTGCTGACCCTGCTCGGTGTGGCCGGGATCAACTTCATCATGGGCATTCCCGGCTCCGACGACATCATGCTCAACTACCAGACCACCTCGTTCCACGACGCGCTCTACGCGCGCCAGACCCTGGGCCTGAAACCGGCGCCGGAGTTCGAGCAATGGCTGGCGAACATGGGCATCTTCACCCAGGCGGACGGCAAGGTTCGCTTTGGCAACAACCTGCCGCCGGCCTTCCGCCAGGCGCTGGCGCAACTGGGATGAGTGTTATGGAAAAACCGCCTGTCGACCCGCAAAACCCATGGCTGGAACTGCGCCGCCTGACCCCGGCGCGCATCGCCCTCGGCCGCACCGGCACCAGCCTGCCGACCAGCGCCCAGCTGGATTTCCAGTTTGCCCACGCTCAGGCACGGGATGCGGTGCATCTGCCGTTCGATCATGCCGGGCTCAGCGCGCAACTGCGCGAACGCGGGCGCGAGAGCCTGTTGCTGCACAGCGCGGCAACGGATCGCAACAGCTATCTGCAGCGGCCGGATCTGGGGCGCAAGCTCAGCGACGCGTCGGCACAGACCCTGCGTGATTACACTGCGGCGCACCCTGGCGGCGTCGATCTGGCGATTGTGGTGGCGGACGGTTTGTCGGCACTGGCAGTGCATCGGCATACCCTGCCGTTTCTCGGCCGTCTGGAGGAACAAATGGCCGCTGATGGCTGGTCGGTTGCCCCGGTGATGCTGGTGGAACAGGGCCGTGTCGCCGTCGGTGACGAAATCGGCCAGTTGCTCGGCGCGAAAATGCTCGTAATGCTGATCGGAGAGCGCCCGGGCCTCAGCTCGCCCGACAGCCTGGGGTTATATTTCACCTACAATCCAAAGATCGGGCTGACCGATGCCTACCGCAATTGCATCTCCAACGTGCGGCTCGAGGGTTTGAGTTACGGGATGGCGGCACATCGCTTGCTGTATCTGATGCGCGAAGCCTGTCGGCGGCAGCTGTCGGGGGTCAATCTGAAGGACGAAGCACAGGTTCAGACGCTGGAGTCGGACGCCGGTGCGGACATGAAGGGAAACTTCCTACTTGATCCGCCCACAACCTGAACCGTTTCCGCATTGCGTTTCTGCGCTGCTTTAAGGCAGGATCGATGCACGGCCGCAGGGTTTCCCATCGCCGTCAGAGCAGTTGAAGACAGCCACTTGAAGACGAGACCTATCATGCGGATTATTCAAGCGACCCTCGAACACCTGGATTTGCTGACCCCGTTGTTCGTCAAATATCGCGAGTTCTACGGTTCCCTGCCTTACCCGGATTCCTCCCGCGCGTTTCTCGAAAAACGCCTGCGCCGCAAGGAATCGGTGATTTATCTGGCCCTGGCCGATGATGACGACAAGAAACTGATGGGTTTCTGTCAGCTGTATCCAAGCTTTTCTTCGCTGTCGCTCAAGCGCGTGTGGATCCTCAACGACATCTATGTCGCCGAAGACGCCCGCCGCCAACTGGTGGCCGACAACCTGATCCGCACCGCGAAGAAAATGGCCAAGGAAACCCAGGCCGTGCGCATGCGCGTTTCCACCAGCAGCAATAACGAAGTGGCGCAGAAGACCTACGAGTCGATCGGTTTCAAGGAAGACACCGAGTTCAAGAACTACGTGCTGCCGATCAGCGACGAGCTCTAGCACTCATCAAGGGCCTGTTGTGGCGAGGGAGCTTGCTCCCGCCGGGCTGCGAAGCGGCCCCACCTCAGTCATCTCAACAGGTCAGGCAAATCAAGGCTTGGGAGTGCTCCGCCCTCCAGCGGGAGCAAGCTCCCTCGCCACATCAACCTTGCCGCCACCATCAATGCCTGCCTGACATTTGTTCACACCCCGACATCCCTCGCTACAAAACCAACGCGCTTTTCACCTCTCAGCCCGTATAATCCCGAGCTTTCCGGCTTGTAAGAAAAACTACACCCCGCTGTAGGCTTACACCCGAATCATCCGCACAGGCTTGCCGAGTCAGGCCATCACCACAGGTGCCCCCATGGATTTCAACCCGCTCGACCTTATCCTGCATCTCGACGTGTATCTCGATTTGCTGGTAACCAACTACGGGCCGTGGATCTACGCGATTCTGTTCGCTGTCATCTTCTGTGAAACCGGACTGGTGGTGATGCCGTTCCTGCCGGGCGATTCGCTGTTGTTCATCGCCGGTGCCGTTGCTGCGGGCGGTGGCATGGATCCGGTGCTGTTGGGCGGTCTGCTGATGCTCGCGGCGATCCTTGGCGACAGCACCAACTATGTGATTGGACGAACCGCGGGTGAAAAACTCTTCAGCAACCCGAATTCGAAAATCTTCCGTCGCGACTACCTGCAGAAAACCCACGATTTCTACGACAAGCACGGTGGTAAAACCGTGACTCTGGCGCGTTTCCTGCCGATCATCCGCACGTTTGCCCCGTTCGTCGCCGGCGTCGGGAAAATGCCGTACCCGCGCTTCTTCGCTTTCAGCGTGTTCGGCACCATCCTCTGGGTCGGCGGCCTGGTGACCCTGGGTTACTTCTTCGGCAACGTGCCGTTCATCAAGAAGAACCTGTCGCTGCTGGTGGTCGGCATCATCCTGCTGTCGCTGGTGCCGATGATCATCGGTGTGGTGCGCAGCCGTTTCGGCGGCGCCAAAGCCGAAACCCACTGATCCGATGTGGTCACTGAGCGCCTGGCGTCGCCGGCGCATTCTGACCAGGCACCCGATTGCCGACGAGATGTGGCAACGGGTGCGCCATCACCTGAGCTTTCTCGACGGCATCAGCGCCGCCGAAGACCAGTGGCTGCGTGGAGCCAGCGTCCTGTTCCTCGAAGAAAAACACCTGACCGCCCTGCCCGGTGTCGAACTGCATCAGGAACAACGCCTGCTGCTCGCCGCCCAGGCCCAGTTGCCGTTGCTCAATCTGGGCGATTTGAACTGGTATCAGGGTTTCCACGAAATCGTCCTCTACCCCGATGATTTCCTCAGCCCGCAACGGCATCGCGATGCCAGCGGGGTCGAGCACGAGTGGGACGGCGAGCACAGCGGCGAAGCCTGGCAACAGGGGCCGATCATCCTCGCCTGGCCGGGCGTGATGGCCAGTGGTGGCTGGGAAGGCTACAACCTGGTGATCCACGAACTGGCGCACAAACTCGACATGCTCAATGGCGACGCCAACGGCCTGCCGCCGCTGCACGCCGACATGCGCGTCAGCGACTGGGCCGAGGTCATGCAACACGCTTACGATGACCTCAACCGCCAGCTCGACCGCAACCCCGATGCCGAAACCGCCATCGACCCCTACGCCGCCGAGAACCCGGCGGAGTTCTTTGCGGTCACCAGCGAATACTTCTTCAGCGCCCCGGATCTGCTGCACGCGGCTTATCCACAGGTCTACTTGCAACTGCAGCTTTTCTACCGGCAGGATCCGCTGGGCAGGCTGCGGCAACTTCAGGCCACAGACCCGGTCTATCAGGCGCACGAGTAAGCGCTGCACGACTTCTGGTACGTGGCGTCGGCTTAGGAATATGCCTATAATCGCCGCCACTTTTTGGTCAATCCGGCCAAGTGTTTTTGGTCAACTACGGGGGCAACGCCCAATGAGCTACAGCAAGATTCCGGCTGGCAAAGACCTGCCGAACGACATCTACGTCGCGATCGAGATCCCGGCCAACCACGCGCCGATCAAATACGAAATCGACAAAGACAGCGATTGCCTGTTCGTTGACCGTTTCATGGCCACCCCAATGTTCTACCCGGCCAACTACGGTTACATCCCGAACACCCTGGCTGACGACGGTGATCCCCTCGACGTGCTGGTTGTGACCCCTTACCCGGTTGCTCCAGGCTCGGTGATCCGCGCGCGTCCAGTCGGCATCCTGAACATGACCGACGACGGCGGCGGCGATGCCAAAGTCATCGCAGTCCCACACGACAAGCTGTCCCAGCTGTACGTCGACGTGAAGGAATACACCGACCTGCCACCGCTGCTGATCCAGCAGATCGAGCACTTCTTTGCAAACTACAAAGATCTCGAAAAAGGCAAATGGGTCAAGATCGAAGGCTGGGACGGCGCTGACGCCGCTCGCGCTGCGATCACCAAGTCGGTTGCTGCCTACAAGGGCTAAGCGCCTGCTTGCTGCATGACGCTTGAAGAAAACCCCGGTTGATCCGGGGTTTTTTGTGCCTGGGAAAAGTCGTCTTAAACAGCGTGTTTACGGCGGACTACAGAAAAGTTTTAAGGCGTGTAATTTCCCACAAGCACGTCTTACATCCAGTCGCAAAATACAGCCGCTTTTTGAACACCCAGTTTATTCAAACCGCTCTAGCACGGCCGTAGACTCCGTGTTTATGAGAAAGAACACTAGCGGTCCAAGATTCAAGGCACTCCTGGAAGCAGCGAACATCACCACCACGGGATTCGCAAAGTTCTGGGGCACGGAAGCCCAAAATATTCATAACTGGTACACCCGGGGCGTCCCGGCGTATCGCATGGAGGAAGTCTCACGCCTGCTCTCGGTCAACAGCGAGTGGCTGAAAACCGGCGAAGGCACCAAGGAATCACCCCGCCTGCACACCCCTGCCAGCAACGGCGACATCTTTGACGCGCAGTCCGTCAACGGCGTCTATTCGATCATCGACCCCAACGACATCGAACTGCCGTTTTTCAAGGAAACACCGCTCAGCGCCGGCGCCGACAAAACCCACGTCATCCTCGACCCCGAACATACCGTCCGCCTGCCCCGCGCCCACCTCGCCCAACTGGAAATCCGCCCCGGCGACGCCATCTGCGCACACATGATCGGCAACAGCATGGCCGAGCGCATCGAAGACGGCTCGATCATCGGCATCGACCGCGGCCTGACCCAGGTGGTCGACGGCGAAATCTACGCCATCGAACACGACGGCATGCTGCGCATCAAATACCTGCACCGCATGCCCGGCAACGCCCTGCGCCTGCGCAGCCACAACAGCGCCGAATACCCGGACGAAATCTTCCGCGCAGCGCAGATCGATGAGCAACGGATACACATTCTGGGCTGGGTATTCTGGTGGTCGACTCTGGGCAAACGCCGGCCGGTGGTGCCGTTTCTCTGATCGAATACGGACCTTCGACCCTGCACCAAACCCTGTGGGAGCCAGCCTGCTCGCGAAGAGGCCCCGAAAATCAGTACAAATTACAAATATCGACCACCGCAGTGGCTCTATTCCGCAGTTGAGACTGGGAATCCCCCACAAAACTCAGTATCCTGCGCCCCACATTTGCGCATCCCCCGCTCCCGCGGCCCAGATGACGCCCGACGCGGCAGACCAACGTCTGACCAAGTCCCACAGCCGGACGCAGATCCGGGTGTACGTTTTGAAGGCTGGCGCGGTTTACCAAAAATAAACCAAGCCAGTCCCCGAGAAGCCGGCCACAAGCCGGCTTTTTAATGCCCGCTAAAAAATGCTCTATTCAGCCATTCGGCATACAAATGAGCCGAGACACGGCGTGAAGAACAGCTCGCGAGTGGGCAGTTCACCTACAAGAACCGGTCAGGCTGGGCACACGACCGTCTCAAGCGTGCCGGTCTTTCCAGCAGTGCCAAACGCGGCTACTGGAAATTGACCGATGCAGGTGTGCAGTACGCCAAGGAGCATGCATTTCCGCTGTCGGCCAAGGATGTGGAGCATTTAGCAATCGGCTACATGAATGTGAAGCTGAAAGTCGCGCCTGATGCCGAGCCACTGGATAACCAACCAAACGTTGAGCCAGATCTGGCCTCCGCCACCGAAAGCCCCGACGACCGACTGGAGCGAGCGCTAAAAGAATTGCGCGATGCCACGGCGGCCGACCTTTTGGATAACTTGCTGCAAGTCAGCCCCAACCGCTTCGAAGTGATCGTGCTGGATGTGCTTCATCGCCTGGGTTACGGCGCCAGTCGTAATGATCTGCAACGTGTCGGCGGTTCCGGTGATGCGGGTATCGACGGCATTATCTCGCTCGATAAATTGGGGCTGGAGAAGGTTTACGTTCAGGCCAAGCGCTGGCAGAACACGGTTGGCCGGCCTGAACTGCAGGCGTTCTACGGAGCGCTCGCGGGGCAAAAAGCCAAGCGTGGCGTTTTCATCACTACGTCCGGCTTCACAGCGCACGCTGTCGACTTTGCCAAATCGGTGGACGGAATTGTGCTGGTAGACGGTACGCGGCTGGTGCATCTGATGATGGATCATGAAGTGGGCGTGACATCGCGTTTGTTGCGGCTGCCGACGCTGGACCGCGATTACTTTGATGAAGAGTGAGATCAAAGGTCTTGCTGACGGATCCTGCTAACCAATTTCCACGTTGAGCTTGTGGCTAAAAGTGATGGCACACTAGAATCACACCAACTGTTCTACCAACCCCCACGGATCGAGGGTTACATCAGCGCGGGGCAAGGTCGGGACTGAATCCAGCTTAGGTTGATGTGCAGGTCAAGGAGACCACTATGTCGGACGTTAAGAGCATCAAGGATCAGAAGCTTCTCTACCATCTCACTTCAGTTGAAAACCTGGATGGAATTTTCAGGGAGGGCTTGAAACCTCGCGCCGGCCTCTCGGGCTTCAAAGACGTCGCAGATGCTGAAATCCTGAAAAAGCGGCAGACTCTGCAGCTCGACAACTACGTTCCCTTCCACTGGTTTGCGAAGAATCCATTTGACGGAAGCGTACAGCGCAACAGGCCAGAGGCCCAATTTGTGTTGATCTCGGTCTACAGATCAACAGCCAAGCAATACGGCTGGAAAGTCATTCCACGCCACCCGTTAGCAGGCGACTCAATACAGCTACTTGATTATGAACAGGGTTTCGAAGCCATCGAGTGGGATGTCATGAGCAGTCGCGATTATCTGGACCCTCATTGCAAAAGCATCTGCATGGCAGAGTGTCTCGCACCGGGGGTTGTTAAACCTGATGCCTTCTTCAAAATCTTCACCCCCAGCGAAGAAGTCGATGCACTTTGCGTAGCTAAATTGCAGGCGGCCGATGTTAATGTGCAGACCAGCGTGAACCAGAGAATGTTTTATCAATGATCTACACCAACCTGAATCCAGAGAAAGCTCTGATTTGGCGTATCGTCCACCGCGATAACCTGCACTGGATTCTGGACAACGGTCTGCATTGCGCAAACTCGGAAGCACAGGCACCTCAGTACGTGAATATCGGTAACGTCGATTTGATCGACAAGCGCCGTTCCCGTCAGGTGCCCATCGCTCCCGAAGGTGTTTTGGCCGACTACGTGCCCTTCTATTTCACGCCCTTCTCGGTGATGATGCAGAACATTCACTCTGGCTGGAGTGTTCAGCAACGCAGCAACGACGAGATCGTGATTCTGGTCTCAAGCCTCTATCGCGTTGAAGAGCTCGGCCTACCGTTTGTCTTCACAAACGCGCACGCCTATCCGAGCTGGACAAACTATTACAGCGATCTGGCGAATCTCGACCAGATCGATTGGTCTATCCTTCAACAGCGCGACTTCAAGCGCGACCCTGATGACCCTCGAAAAATGGAGCGTTATCAGGCTGAGGCTCTGATCCACCATCACTTACCGATTACGGGACTACTGGGCATCATGTGCCACACCGATGCAATGAAAGTACGCATAGAAGCAGACGTTGCCGCCAGAGGCCTGACGTTGCCGGTTCATGCGCGCCCCAAATGGTATTTCCAATGATCAGATTCACCCAAGGCAACCTGCTGGAAGCCAAAACCGAGGCCCTCGTCAATACGGTGAATACCGTGGGCGTGATGGGTAAGGGCATCGCGCTGATGTTCAAAGAGCGCTTTGCGCAAAATTACCGCGTGTATGCAGCGGCATGTAAGGCCGGGGAAGTAGAAACCGGCAAGATGCACGTGACGGCCACCAATGAACTCGATGGCCCACGCTGGATCGTGAACTTCCCTACCAAACGCCATTGGCGTTCACCGTCGCAAATGGCGTGGATAACTGAAGGCTTGCATGATCTGCGTCGGTTTCTGCTTGAGAACGACGTGAAATCTGTCGCCGTCCCACCTCTCGGTGCTGGTAACGGCGGTTTGAAGTGGCCTGAAGTACGCGAGCAGATTGTAGAAGTGCTGGGTGACCTGGATGTCGATGTATTAGTGTTCGAACCCTCTAATCAGTATCTGAATGTCGCTAAGCGCGATGGCGTTGAGCAACTCACTCCGGCACGCGCACTGATTGCTGAACTGGTCCGGCGTTATTGGGTTCTAGGCATGGAATGCAGCCTGCTCGAAATTCAGAAACTGGCTTGGTTTCTTGAGCGTGCCATCGAGAAAATTCCAGGTACCGAGAATCCGCTAAACCTCAAATTTGTCGCTCATAAGTTCGGCCCGTATGCCAATCGATTGGAGCATCTGCTCAACAATCTTGATGGCAGCTATCTACATTGCGACAAGCGCATCAGTGATGCAGGAATCACCGATGTCATTTGGTTTGATCAAGATCGCAAAACGTTTTTGCAGACCTACCTCAAAACCGAAGCCAAGGAATACTCCCAGGCTTTAGAGCGAACGGCTGAATTGATCGATGGTTTTGAGTCACCTTTCGGCATGGAGTTGCTGGCCACCGTTGATTGGTTGCTGATTCGGGAAAGGATTGCTCCAACCGTTCCTGCGGTACGTAAAGCACTGAAGAACTGGGACGGTGGGTCAGGAGCTGCGGTGCGTAAAAACAAGTTATTCGATGATCAGGCACTGGGAATCGCGATCACTCGTCTGACATCCAGCAGTTTCAGCCCGGAACTAGCGGCCTGATATCGTTATGAAAGGGGGCAAGAAGTACTTGCCCCCTTACCGTCCCCAGACTGAAACGGGCATTGCAATAAGCCATTAGCACATCCGCCCTAATTGCCCCGCGCCCAACCTCACCACTAAATTTCCATTCTGTTTTTGTGCATTACAAAAGCGCCAAGGAATGGAGCAACACCATGTCGTCGGTTTTCAAACTCAATCAATTCGCTGTTCTACTGACCGCACTCCTGACCGCTAGCACTTCAGCCTTGGCAGAGGAGCAGAAGCTCGTAGGTGACTGGTGGATCATTTACGGCAATGGCATACCCCAAAAGAACATCATGTATGTAGCCGACAGCACTTCAGTCGTGCCGTCGAAGCAAACCAAGGGGGCCAAGTTGGTCGCCGTAACGCTGGTGTATGAGGAACCCGGCAAACCGATGATCGATGCCTACAACCTCGAAGTTCAGTGTTCGACGAACAAGGTCCGAATTCTCAACGGCCAGTCGGTTGATCGCATCGCCTACATGATGCGCGACCTGAAAGTTAATGACCAATGGCAGCAGCCGAAGGAGTTCTGGGTGCAGCGCGCCAGCGAGTTTGTTTGCTCACCCAATAAAAAGGACATGATTGCGCTGGGCAAGATGGAGTATCTGCAGATGATTCAGGGCTTGCAGCAGATGTTCTTCAAGCTCGCGCCGATTCAGGAAAAAGGCCAGATGATGGACAACCTCGACTCGATCCTGGGTAACAAGTAAGCGGCGGGCATCATGATGAATCAATGGACTAAAACGTTATTGGCGCTGCTGATAACGCCCGCTGTTTTGCTGATCAATGGCTGCCACTTGATTGCGCAGTCGCGCTGGGAAGGACGTGATGTTCAGGAAGCGCTAGACCTGTTCGGCAAACCGGACTCGATGAAAAAACAGACCGGTGCCAACGGCGAGAATCTGGCTGTGCTCACCTGGTATAAATCGTCCAGTTGGACCACCACGGAAGCGGCCGGTACTTCAATGAATCACACCGGCAACGGCATGGTTTATACCGAGTATTACGAGACGGTCGGCCACAGCTCGGATTGCAAACTCGAAGCTACCGTCAACAAGGCGAAAAAGATCGTGCTGTTCAGGATCGAGGACGGAAAGATCATTCACGGCAAGTGCATCAACGTCCCGTTCGTGCCCGGTTACATTCCGCCCGGTTTCTAGTGCAACCCTGAGCAGGTAGCTGCTCAGGGATAACTGAACGCCTTCACCAACGTCAACTCCCCCACCGCCCGCATCGGCACCACAAACGTCTCCATCTTCTCGCTCGGCGTACCTTCTTCGGTAATCACCGTCACCTGCGCCGTGGTCAACGGCTGCACCGCCTCTTCCCCACCCTCGTCATCCCCACGATAGCCGCCACCAAAATAATTCACATACACCAGATACTGCCCTTTGATCGGTGCCGGCATGGCGAAGATTTCCGGGCCATAACCTGTGGTGACGTCGACGTCGAGCGTACCGCCGTTGGGTGCGACGCGGTCGCCGTACCAGATGTGGGCGCCGTCGGGGGTGATCAGGTGCAGGTCGAGGTCGGTGCCGTCGCTGTCCCACGACAGCAGCACGCGCAGTTTGGCCGGGGTGGAGCCGCCGCTGGCGTTGAGGAATTGGGTGCGATGGCGTTGCTGACCGTCAGGGCTGCGTACTTCGACGCTGTTGCTGCCGTTGGGGAAGGAGAACGGACGGTCGAAGTGGCCGCTGTCGTCGATTTTCAGCGGCATGCTGACGCCGTTGACGATCAGTCGGCCCGGCTCCTTGCTCTTGGGGGTGGCTTTGATTTCACCGCTGATGCGTGCGGTGTTGGCCTGGCCAACCGGTGTATTGACCGAGGAGGCCGGGTAGTTGACGGTCTGGCGGAAGTTTTCGCCTTCGCCCTCGGGCGCGCCGGTGCGCCAGCCGCCGACCGGGGTGTCGAGTTTGACGCTGTCGGCGGCCATTGCCATCGGCAATGCATTGAACGCGCAGAGCAACAGCAAGACCTGTGGATAACGGAGTGTCATGGTCTATTCCAGCAAGAGGTGACGGGCGAGCCCTTCAATGTAGGTTTCATCCTGGCCATTGGGATGTGCTTCAAAGGCCAGGTGCAGGTATTCGTGAGTCAGGTCGAGGCGATCCTGCAGCGTCAGCACGCCACGCACGTAAATACGTTGGCGTTCGCGATCGACAAAGGGGCGACCGAAAGCGAGTTTGCACACGGCGAAGGTGCTGACTTCGTTGTAGCCGGTTTCGCTTTCAAGCTTAGGACGCCAGCCACGACGCTGCTTTTGCAGCCAGTCTTGCGCGGCGGGCAGTGCTTCGCAGGAGGCGACCGGGTTGTCCCAGCGGCTGAGGCTGGCGCGCGGATAGGCGTGCAGCAGAATCGCGTCGTAGCGCTGACCGGCGTTGGCCTGTTCGACGGCCTGTTGCCAGGCGAGTTTGTCCGGGCCGGGTTGGTCGGAGTGATAGGTGACGGTGCTGCCGGCCAGCACCAGATCCGCGGTCCACGCCGCGACGTTGCGCGCCTCGGCGGAAGCCGGGCGTGGCGCGACGCGCTGACGGTTACTGCTGTCGTCGATACTCAGACAATCGCCATTGCGCGTGGCGTTTTGCAGCAAGTAGGTGCGGATCGCCACGGCCAGCGCCTTGGCGGCTTCGGCGGGTTCGGGTTTGGCTTCACGCTCAAGGACGCGGGCGACGTATTCTTCGCGATCGAGCCGTGCGACGAGTTTGTCGTTGAGCAGAAACAGTTCGCCGGCGCTGTGGATATCCAGCGCATTGCCATTGGCGAATTCCACGCGGTAGTCGCCCTGCAAAGGCCCGGAGCCAGCAACGCGCTCACCCGACAGGACTCGCAAAACCGGATAGCGCGAGAACAGTCCGACCTCGACACAACGCCCCGCCTCCGCCGGCCACGTTGTTGGCAACACCGACGCCAACGCCTGCCCGTAATGGCGCAAAACCATCTGACTGGTGCCACGCCCACCGGCCCAGATCGGCGAGCCATCTGCCGTCCAACCAGCGAAACCACCCTGCCGCGATTGCGGATCCTGATCGCCGAGCCAGCTCCAGGTTTTCACCCGCAGGCGACCACCGAGTTCGCCGACGACATTGCCGTCCGCCGCATTCAGCACGACGTCGAGCAACACCCGGCGCATCTGCTCCTGCGCCGGCAGCACCGACAACACCTTCAGCAAGTCAGCCACGGAAACCCGGGTAGCCGGTTGCACGGCTGGCAAATCCTGCAACCACGCCGGTGCCTGCCGCGCCTGCCAATACGTGCGCCAATCGGCAGCAGCAATGCCCAATCGCGCCGGCTCAAAGTACAAGCCGCAGGATTTCACCAACGCCTGATCGCGCTCGATCTTGCCGCCCGCCGAGCAGCAATAAACCTCCTCCTTCGACTGCCCGCGACATTCATACGCTGGCTCGCGCGCGCCGGTATCCACCAGCCACGCATAGACGAACAATTTCCACAGACTGCCCAGCGGGGTATCCAGCGTCGACGGCAACGGTTCGCGAGCGATCAGTTGCGTGTGATTCAACGACAGCAACTCGCCCTTGTACGCCAGCCGCAACGGCTCATCCTGCGCCGTCGCCAGCGCAGGCATCACACACATCAGCAGCCACAGCAGCGGCCGGTTCATGTCAGTTGACCGTGACCTGACCGAGGGCGGCTTGCGCTTCCTGGGCCTGATGCTGCGGCGCATAGACCTGAGTGAAACGCACCGGCGGCAGGTTGAACTGACCCTTCTGCGAGAAACGCACCAGATGGCGCAGACGCAATTCGCCGCTCAGCGCATCCACCGGCACCGCGTAAGCCAGTTGCCCCGGCTCGAAGCGTGCTTTCTCCAGCGCGGTCGGTTCGGTGCCGTCCTTGCCCTGCAACTTGATGCCCCAGGTGGTGCGTTCGACATCGGCACCCGGTGGCAGCGGTACTTCGAGCATGCCGTAGCGCAGCGGTTTCGGCGCCTTGCTGGTGAGGATCAATTCGTCCAGGTACAGGCTGTCGCTGGACAGCGGTTTGCTGCCGACCGGCTCCAGTTTGAAGGTGAAGGCTTCGTCGCCCGGCACCAGTCGCGACAGGCGCCGGGTGATGGTCACGGCCATTGGATCGACCGCCGGTTGCCGGGTCTGGAAGCTCAGCGCCGCCCGCAGCGGACGCTCCTGAGTGCCGGACACCGACAAAACGCTCGGCACCGGTGTCGCCCCCTGCCACGTCCAGAACATCTCGCCGGTCGCGCCGTAGTTTTTCTTCCAGCCTTCACCCGGCATCAGCGCGATGGTCGGCGAGGCCTGGGCGATGCCGCGTTGCAACCAGCTCAGCGCCAGGGCGCGTTCGAGGGTCGATTGCTGTGGCAGCAGACGTTGCAGCAACGCCGTCGCACGGGCCTGATCGAACGGTTGCAGCGACAGGTTCAGCGCTTCGGCAAACGGCTGCGAACTGACCGCCAGACGCTGTTGCGCCGCGCCAACCTGACGATTGAATGCCTCCGGCAACGCGACTTTCGACTGCGTCGCCAGCGCCGCGGTCAACACCCGCGCCGCCGCCAGACCGAGCGCCGAATCCGGGTCGCTCATCACCAGGCTGTCTTCGCCGTCGTCCATCAGGGTTTCGGCATTGCCCTCACCGGCCTTGGCCAGATCGTCCATCAAACCGCTGAGCAGGGTATTCACCGGCAGGTGCATCTGCTTGGCGAACGACAGAATCAGTGCCCGCTGCAGCAGCGGCGTGTTCGCCGCTTGCTTGGCGTAAACCTCCAGCACGCGCTGCCAGTGCTCCGGTGGCAAGGTCAGCTCCAGCACTTGGCTGGCATTCCAGTCGGCGTAGTAGGCGTAAGCGGTGAGGAACGCGTCCGGCTCGCCGTCGAAGCCCCACCAGGTGAAGCTCGCCGACGGCCCGGCCATTTGCACCAGACGCAGGCGGCTGTTCTGCATGATCAGGCGCAGGCGATCGCGGATTTGCGGGCTCGACGCCAGCGACGGATAAGCGATACTCAGCGGCAGCAAACGGCTGGCCGTCTGCTCGACGCCGCCGTACGGGTAGCTCAGCAGATCATCGAGTGCGGAACGGAACAGCGCTTGCGGACTGTCATCCAGACGCAGACGAATGTCAGTGGCGTCCGCCGGCAGGCTCAACGGGGTGTCGCCGCTGGCCACGTCGAGGCTTTGGGTTTGCGTGACTTGCCAGCCGTCACCGGTCGCGCTCAGGCGCACGGCCAGCGAGTCCGCGGTTTTGCCATCCTGCACCAGCTCGGCAGTCCACTCACCCGAGGCCAGGGCGAACGCTGGCAGCGGCACGTAGTTGATGCCGTTATTCAGGGTCAGCGGCAGGCGTTGTTCGGCGCCATCGTAATGGGTGACCAGCTCAGCCTTGACCGGTTTTTCCGCCTGGCTGAAGGCGAACACACCGAGTTGCGGCTGATCGCCCTTGCGGAATTTGCTCGGCCCGCTCCATTTCAGGTACAGCGGTTTTTCCGAACGGACGAACTGCTTCTTCTGCCCGACCTGACCGTCATCGGCAATGGCGCGGGCGGTGATGCGCCAGCGGGTCAGCGAGTCCGGCATCTTGAAGGTGAACCGGGTTTTGCCGTCGGCACCGGTCAACAATTCCGGCTGCCAAGCAGCGGTGTCGACGTCTTCGCGACGCGGACGCTCCAGCACTTTCACCCCACGCTCGCTGCGGTTGGCCTTGCCCGGCGCGCCGGGGCTGCCCGGCAACGCCACGTCGTAACTGATGAACGACAGGCTGGCACTGGTGCGCACATTATTGCGGCGTGGGT
This sequence comes from Pseudomonas sp. 14P5.3.2, assembly GCF_057799175.1. Taxonomy (NCBI): domain Bacteria; kingdom Pseudomonadati; phylum Pseudomonadota; class Gammaproteobacteria; order Pseudomonadales; family Pseudomonadaceae; genus Pseudomonas; species Pseudomonas sp. 14P5.3.2. Next base: position 15,777 of record NZ_JBYOKU010000059.1, read on the forward strand.
GGTAGAAGAACTGGTCGATGGTCGGCGCGACTTCCGGTTGCAGCGCGTAGACCATTTCATCGACGACGCTGACGGTCAGATGCGCCGGGACCGCTTTGCCGGCGAACTGCGTGGTCAGGTCAACCGTGACCGTGTCGCCCGGCAGATACACCGCTTTGTCGGTGCTGATGGCCACGTCGATTTGCGGTGCGATCACTTTGATCCCGGCGTTCTGGAAGCTGTACTGCCCGCCCTTGGTGTACAGCACCGAGAAGGTCAGGTTCGGCGCAAAATTGTCCTTCACCGGAATGCGTGCGCGGTATTGGGTGTCGCTGAGTTTTTCCAGTTTCAGCCAGTCGCCGCCCTTGGCCAGCAGCGCGGTGGCTTCGACCTTGTCGCGCTCCAGCGACAGGAGTGCATCGCTGACCGGCTCCGGGAACGTGATCAGCGCCAGCGCTTCATCGCCAGCCTTGTACTCGGGTTTGTCGAGGACGATTTCCACGGTGCCCGGCACCGCTTTGACGCCGTCGCCGGTGACCGAATGGCCGGTGGCGCCGAGGACGCGACCGTGCTGATCCTTCAGCGTCAGGTTGTAAGTACCCGGACGTTCGAAGGCAATGCTGAAACCCTTGTCCGTCGCCGCAAGCTTGCCTTCAGCGGTGCTCTGGTCTTCCAGGCGCACCCAGCTGTAGCTGCTCGGGGTGACGGCTTTGCTCTGCTCGCTGCCACCCTCGTTGACGTAGCTGAACGCGACTTTGTCGTTGACCGCGCTGAAACGTTGCGGCGCGCTCAGACGGAAGCTTGCGGCGCCACGGTCAATGAGGATTTCCTTGGTTGTCTTGACCCGATACGCCGCGCCATCGCTGGCAAACACGGTGAGCATGTAACGGCTCGGTTTGTCGGCGGCCGGCAGGTCGAGGGTCGCGTTGCCCTTGCTGTCAGTGGTCAGTTCGGTGCTGGTCAGTTCCACCGGGAATTGCCCAAGATATTGCAGCTCGTTGTCGACCATCGACAGTTGCTGGGCACGCAGGCTCAAGGTCAGTTTGGCGTTGGCCACCGGTTTGCCGTCCGGATAGAGCAGCACCAGACTGCCCTTCACCGGCTCGCCGGTGCGGTAATCCTGCTTGGCCAGGTTCAGCGAAATCTCGAAGTGCGGCTTGATGTATTCGGCCACGCGGAAGGCGCTGCTGTAGGCCTGATCCTTGTAGTTGAAACGAATCTCGTAGCCACCGGCCACGGCGTTATCCGGCAACTGGAAACGCCCCTGAGTACCGGCCTTGGAATCGAGTTTCAGGTCAAGGTGTTGCAACTCGGTGCCGGTGGCATCCAGTACGCTGACCGTGACGTCCGCCGCACCCGGCAATACCGAATCCCGCGCATTCTTGAACTCGCGACCGACAATTTTCAGCGACACCCAATCCCCCGGGCGATACAGCGGTCGATCAGTGAACGCGTAGAGTTTGGTGTCGTAGATTTCGCTGTCGTAATAGAAGTTCTCGGAGACGAACACCCCGCCCTCTTCGTCCTCGCCGATCACGAACGAGCGCTCGGGGCTGACGTGTTTCAGACGCAGCAAACCATCGGCATCGGTGGCGCCGCTGCTCATCACGCCGAGGCCGTCAGTCCACAGCACATTGACCTTCGGCACCGAACTGCCTTCGTGTTTGCGTGCGGCCCAGACCAGCAATTCATCACCGGCAATCTTGCTCACCGCCACGGTGTTGGAGACGAAAACCATGGTGGTCGCGCGGTACTTGCCGACCAGCGCTTCGACCAGATACAGGCCCGGTTTCAGCTTGCCCAACGGGATGTACACGTTACCCGGCGCAACGCTGACGAACTCGCTGGAAGACCCGGCCAGATTGACCCCGGCCGGCGGCTGAATCGGTTTGGCCTGCCACAGCGGATAACGGAACTGGCTGACCACCGGCAGACCCGGAATCAACGCGAATTGCGGCTGTGCGTCGTACGGGGTCGGCGCAGCGATGGCGTTGCCCATCTTCAGTTCCGGCACTTCCTCGGTGACCTGCTTGCGCGATTCGTAGGAGAACGCACGCTGCATCACCCGCCGCGATTTGCGGTACCAGTTGTCCCACAGGTACGCGAGGGTATTGGACAGGCCTTCGCCCTTGAACTGACCGTCGCTGACCACGCGGTGCAGGTTCTTCTGACGCTTGAGGAAATCCAGCGGTTTGTCGATGCGGTACACGCGAATGTCGGCGCCGCCGTACGGTTCCATGCGGAAGCGGCGGTAGTCGCGACCGGGTGCTTCGAGACGGACCATCGCCTGCTCGTCGGCGGCGAAACTGCTGTCAGCCAGCAGGAAAAAGCTTTCGCCAGAGACCGGCGTGTAGCCGCTCGGCTCCACCGAGTCTTCAGCGTTGACGGTCGCCAGTGGCAGCAACAGCGCCAGCAGCAGGGGAATTCGAGCGCAGAATCGCAGCATGCGGGCACCGGTCATTGGGAGAGAAAGTTCAGTCGATAGACGCCGATGAAGTTGGGGTTGGCTGCGTCGGGTATCCATCGGGTGTCCTTCCATGTCATGAGTTGCTGCAGGCTTGCCGAACGCATGCCGTTGTCAGTGGGGGTGGTCGTGCCGGTGTGATAGGCGATGTAACGGCCCATCCAGATCATCAGGTGCTGGTCGTCGCCCTGATCGAAAAACATCAGGTCGCCGGGGCGTGCCTGGGACACGTCACGGCTGACCAGATGGCTGTTGAACTGAATCAGTTTGATCGCGTTGACGTATGGCCCGACCTTGCCGCCGCCCTGCTGCCATTGCTGGGCGAGCTTGCGCTGCTCATCGCTGAGCGTCAGCTCCGGGGGCAGGTAGCGATTGGACAGGCCATTGCTGCGCAGCCATTTGTCGTCGTGGACTTTCAACGCTTCGTTGGCAGCGAAACGCACCAGCCCCGCGCAATCCTGCTGATACCAGCGCGGGCTCGGCCCCTGGCTCAGTTGCTCCTGAGCGATGCGCACGAACCAGGCGCGGAACACCTGGGACTGCGCCGGATCCAGCGCCGGCGCTTCGACGGCTCGGGCGCCGGCGCTGAGTAACAGCGCGAGCAGGCCGAGGCTGCGGATCAGTGTCGTCACAGCGCTTTCCATTCCAGCGGCAGCCATTGCCAGTGGCCGTCAGGCTCGCTGCCTTCGGGCAGGGTCAGCGCGTATTTGCCATAACCGCCGAGGGTGCGCAGTTTCGGGATCAGGTAGGTTTGCGCGGCGTTGTAGAACACCGGCTCCATGTCCTGCGGCAGGCTGTCGAGGGTTTCCTGCTGCATCAGTTGCGCCATCGCATCCGGACCGAAGTAGATCGGCATCAGCACGTCTTTGGGCAGCACGTCGGCCATCGGCGGGAAGCGTTTGTCGAGGGTGCCAATCGCCTTTTCCACCAGTTTGTCGTCGAGGGAAAACAGCAGGGTCGAGTTGTGACGCGCCATGCTGACTTTCATGAACGCCTTGCCGGTGATCGCGTCCGGGTTCTCGGCATCCTTGGCCGGGTACTGGCCAAAGTTCGAGCTGACCTGACGCTGCCACACGTGGCTCTGGCCTTCCTGTTTCTCGACCACCGGGAATGCGTGGTACTCAACGTTGTTTTCATACGCGCCGATCATCGAACTGAACAATGCACCCAGTTCACCGTCGATACGGCCGGTATCCTCGTTCTTCAGGCTCGCCACCAGCAACGGCGTGTACAGGCGTGAGTCGGCATACCAGCACAGCCCGGCGGCACCGGCGACGTGGGTGATCATGCGTCCGGCCACGGCCTCATCGGCGCCGAGTTTCACCAGCAATGGTTTCTGCGGTTCGGCCGCCACCGGCAAGGTCACGCAGGCACTGGCGCCCAGCGGCATGGCTTGCCACACCGGTTTGAAATCGAAGTCCGGCTGATTGTCCAGTTCGTCCATGGCCAGAAAGCTGTGCCAGCCCTTGTCGTCCATGTCGAAACGCAGTCCGGCGAAGTTCGGGATGAAGCGCTGATACCCCATGGCAAGCACGCTGGAGCTCACCGACAGGCGCTGTTTGATTTCCGGCGCTTTCGTTGCCAAACCGAAGGCTTCGGGGAACAGTTTGTCGCCATTGAGCAACGCTGCCAGCGCTTGTGAAGACACGTGGCCCGACTCCTCCGAGGCGCCGTTGTCGGCGTCGTAGTATTTGGCCGGATTGGACAGCACTACCAGCTTGTCGCCGCGCGAAGCGAACAGCAGCGATTTGCTGGCGTTGTAGCTGAGCTGATAGAGCGTCACCTCGTCGCTGCCGACTTTCAGTGTGCCGAACTTGCTCAGTTGCGAGTCATCCAGCGCGACTTTCGCCAGCGGCTCCAGCAGTTTCGCCAGACCGCCGCGATCCATCACCAGCAGGAAATCCTTGAGTCGGCCATCGGCACCGCGCCACAACGCGACATCGGCTGGCTGATCGAAAAGCTGCTCGATCAGGCTGTCCTGCAGCTTCAGGTCGTGCTCGTAGATGATCCGCCGCAGGCTGCCGATCAGGCCGAGGCGGTCAGCGTGGGTTTCGTAATAGAAGACGAAATCTTCGGTGAGCGTGGCCTTGAGGAACGGCACCGTCAGCAGGTCCTTGGGCAACTGGCTCAGGGAGCGGGTTTCCAGCAGTGCGTCCGGGCGGCTCAGGCCGAGCTTGTCGCTGGCAAGTAGAGCCGCCGGCAACTTGGGCTTGTGCAGCAGCCAGCCGAGACCACCCGCTACCCCGGCCACCAGGACCAGGCCAATCAGCAGCGCCGGCCAGCGCCGGGAAGGTTTGCCGGCAGGTGTCGGGACGGCCGGAGAAGCAGCGTTATCACTCATGTTCACAAAACCCGAAGTTCATCCGTGGAGCGGGATGCTTAATAGTTGAAAGTCTTGACCAGCAGCAGATCACCGATCGCCCGCAGGGGCACGATGAACGTTTCACGTTTTTCGTCGACTGTGTTTTCGTTGAGCACCAGCGTGATTTGCGAGGTGATGACCTCGTTCTGATTGCTGGCCTCCTCGAAGTTATAGCCGCCGTCGCCAAAGTTGCCCCAATAGTTGACGTAAACCAGATAGGTGCCATGCAGCGGCGCGGTCATGGTGAACATTTCCGGGCCGGGGCCATCGACGCCGTCCGGGTCCAGACCGCCGCCGTTGGTCAGCGCCGTGTGGGCGAAAAACGCGTGCTGACCGTCGGGCGTAATGATGTGCAGGTCGAGTTCGGCCTTGGGATCGTCCCAACCCAGCACCACACGGATTTTCGCCGGAGTGCGCAGGTTGTTCGCTTCGTAGAACTGCACGCGCTTGAGCGACTGCCCCTCGGCGCTGCGCACTTCGACACTGTTGGAACCGGCGCCGAACGCATACGGCCGGGCAAATCGCCCGTCATCGTCGGTGTACAGATTCAGTGGATTGCCATTGACCGCCAGCGTGTGCGGCCCGCGCTGATTGCCGATGGCCTTGAGCTGGCCCTGGATCATCGTGCGATTGCGCTGGATGCCACGGTCGATTGGCGGCGTCGGATAGGCGACTTGCGGGTTTTCACTGCGATCAAGCAGACCGTTGTAGCGCCAACCGCCCGACGGTTCCGACAGTTCGGCAGTCGGCGCCGCCAGCAGCGCAGGCGCGCAAGCCATGCCGATCAGCAACAAAAGAAATGAACGCATGTAGTGCCTCCTGCCATGCCTGAACGAAACCTTGCACCCGATCCTCGGTACTTCACAGCGGTGGAAACTGCGTTTCGTCTGAAAGACCCCGTGACTAGCGGGTCGTAGAAGGCGCGAAGATTAGCGATTCGGCAGTTTTTTAACAATCGGATACATCTGGATTTGCGGTGGGAATCACGCCGTACGGGTGGACTGTGAGCCGAATAGCCGTCATATTCGGCTCACTAAATGAGCCGAATAGCATTTCTATTCGGCTCACGCCCCTATTACAGGCAGTAACCGATGACCACTCAATGGATCTGGCAGCAGCCGGATTGGCCCGACTTCAACTGGCAGGCAGAACGTCTGGCGCCGCTGCTGCGTGAATGCGTTCAGGCACAAGGCCAATTGATGGGCATGGCTGGATCCGTGGGCAACTCCCTGAGCGCTCAGACCGAACTCGACGCACTGCTGCAAAACATCGTGACCTCTTCGGCCATTGAGGGTGAGCAGTTGAATGTCGGCTCGGTGCGCTCGTCATTGGCTCGACGCCTGGGGCTGGAGTTGCCCGATAGCGATAAAGTCAGTCAACGTAGCGAAGGCCTTGCGCAACTAATGCTCGACGCCACGCGACGTTTCGCCGAACCACTGACGCTGGATCGACTGCTGGAATGGCATCGATGGTTGTTTCCGGATCAGGAAAGCGACTTCAGCGCACGATCAATGCATGTCGGTGCGCTTCGCGGCGAGGAGCCGATGCAGGTAGTTTCCGGTCGTCTCGACCGGCCCACTGTGCATTTCGAGGCCCCTCCGCGCCAAGGTCTCGAGCGACAGGTGGATAAATTTCTCGCCTGGTTCGAGGCCAGCCAGCATCAAACAGCGCTTGATCCTTTGCTACGTGCCGGCATCGCGCATTTCTGGTTTGTCACGCTGCATCCGTTTGATGACGGCAATGGTCGCCTTACTCGCACCCTTACCGATCTGGCGCTGGCGCAAGGTGAAGCCCAGGCGATCCGCTTTTACGCGATGTCGGCCAGCATTCTCGATGACCGCGACGGCTACTACCGAGTGCTCGAGGCCAGCCAAAAGGCCACGCTGGACGTCACCCAATGGCTCACCTGGTTTCTGCAGACTCTTTTACGCAGCCTGCAGCAAGCCATCGCACGGATCGAAAGCGTGCTGGGCAAAACACGCTTCTGGCAGGCACACCGTGAATCCGAACTGTCGGTGGAACAGAGTAAAGTGCTCAATCGCCTGCTCGACGGTGGAGAACGAGGCTTCGAGCACGGCATCAGCGCGGCACAGTATCAAGCGGTGGCCAAGGTCTCGAAAGCCACGGCAACCCGCCATCTGGCGGAACTGCTGGAAAAGGGCTGCCTGCAAAGAATGCCGGGGGGGGGACGGAGTACCCGCTACAAAATCAATTACCCGGGCGATTCCTCAAACTGACCACTGGCGTCTGTAGTGAGGGGATAAGGGTCGGCCGCGCCCCGCTCATTTGCCCATAAACCCCCTATCTGCTAGTGTCGCGCCGGTTTAACGTCAACCGGAAATCGCCGCCATGGCCCGCAAAAAAGCTGCACTGGATTTCGAACAGTCCCTCGCCGACCTGCAAACACTGGTCGAGCGTCTGGAGAACGGTGAATTGTCGCTGGAAGACTCGCTGACCGCTTTCGAGCAGGGCATCGGCCTGACCCGTGACTGCCAGGCAGCGCTGGCCCAGGCCGAGCAGAAGGTGCAAGTGCTGCTGGAGCGCGATGGCGAACTCGCCGAGGAACCCTTCGACGCGGAACAGCCAGAATGATTGCGGCGTATTCGGCGACCAGTCAGGCGCGGGTCAATGCGGCACTGGAAATCCTCTTCAAGGCTCCGCTGCCGGAACTGTCGCGCCTGTATGAGGCAATGCACTACAGCGTGATGATCGGCGGCAAACGCGTGCGCCCGCTGCTGGCCTACGCCGCGTGCGAAGCGCTCGGTGGCAAGGCTGAGCAAGCCAACGGCGCGGCCTGCGCGGTGGAGCTGATCCACGCCTATTCGCTGGTGCACGACGATTTGCCGGCGATGGACGACGACGATCTGCGTCGCGGCCAGCCCACCACCCACAAGAAATTCGACGAAGCCTGCGCGATTCTCGCCGGTGACGGCTTGCAGAGCCTGGCCTTCAGCGCCCTGCTCGACCCGCGCCTGAGCAACCTCGACGCTGACATCCGTCTGCAACAGGTCACGGCGCTGGCGCACGCGGCAGGCCCGGCGGGCATGGTCGGCGGTCAGGCCATCGACCTCGGTTCGGTCGGTCTGAAGCTGGATCAGCAAGCACTGGAGCAGATGCACCGGCACAAGACCGGCGCGCTGATCGAGGTCAGCGTCAAACTCGGCGCCCTGGCCAGCGGCCGTGCCGAGCAGGATCAACTCAAAGCCCTGCAGACTTATGCACAGGCCATCGGTCTTGCCTTCCAGGTACAGGACGACATTCTCGACGTCGAAAGCGATACCGAAACCCTCGGTAAACGCCAGGGCGCCGACATCGCCCGCGACAAACCGACCTACCCGGCCTTGCTGGGGCTGGACGCGGCCAAGGTCTACGCTCTGGAACTGCGCGATCAGGCACTGCACGCGCTGCGACCGTTTGACGCGGCAGCCGAGCCTTTGCGCGACCTGGCCCGGTATATCGTCGAGCGGCGTAACTGAACGCCAACCTGCCAAAAAAGACCAACGCGTGGGCAGGGGGCGATGCATCAGGTAAACTGCCGCATCTTTTATACCTATAACGATTCGCCTGATGCCCACGACGTTTCATGAGATTCCCCGCAAGCGCCCGACCACGCCCCTGCTCGACCGCGCGAACACGCCGGACGGCCTGCGCCGGTTAGGCGAAGCCGAGCTGGAAACCCTGGCCGATGAGTTGCGCCTGGAATTGCTCTACACGGTCGGCCAGACCGGTGGGCATTTCGGTGCCGGCCTGGGCGTCATCGAGCTGACCATCGCGTTGCATTACGTCTTCGACACCCCGGATGACCGGCTGGTGTGGGACGTCGGTCATCAGGCGTATCCGCACAAGATCCTCACCGGTCGCCGCCAGCGCATGGAAACCCTGCGCCAGAAGGACGGCATCGCCGCTTTCCCGCGTCGCGCCGAGAGCGAGTACGACACCTTTGGCGTCGGCCACTCCAGCACCTCGATCAGCGCCGCGCTGGGCATGGCAATTGCCGCCCGCCTGCAAAACAGCGATCGCAAGGCGATTGCGGTGATCGGCGACGGCGCGCTGACCGCCGGCATGGCCTTCGAGGCGCTGAACCATGCGCCGGAAGTCAACGCCAACATGCTGGTGATCCTCAACGACAACGACATGTCGATCTCGCGCAACGTCGGTGGTCTGTCGAATTATCTGGCGAAGATCCTTTCCAGCCGCACTTACGCGAGCATGCGTGAGGGCAGCAAGAAAGTCCTGTCGCGCCTGCCCGGCGCCTGGGAAATCGCCCGTCGCACCGAAGAATACGCCAAAGGCATGCTGGTTCCCGGCACCCTGTTCGAAGAGCTGGGCTGGAACTACATCGGCCCGATCGACGGCCACGACCTGCCAACCCTGATCGCTACCCTGCGCAACATGCGCGATCTGAAAGGCCCGCAGTTCCTGCACATCGTCACCAAGAAAGGCAAAGGCTTCGCCCCGGCGGAAGTCGATCCGATCGGTTACCACGCGATCACCAAGCTCGAACCGCTCGACGCTCCGGCCGCTGCGCCGAAAAAGGCTGGCGGGCCGAAGTATTCGGCGGTGTTCGGCGAATGGCTGTGCGACATGGCGGCGGCTGATCCGCGTCTGGTCGGGATCACCCCGGCGATGAAGGAAGGTTCGGACCTGGTGGCGTTCAGCGAACGTTTCCCGTTGCGCTACTTCGACGTGGCGATTGCCGAACAGCACGCGGTGACGTTCGCCGCCGGCATGGCCTGCGAAGGTGCCAAGCCTGTGGTGGCGATCTACTCGACATTCCTGCAACGCGGCTATGACCAGTTGGTGCATGACGTCGCGGTGCAGAACCTCGACGTGCTGTTCGCCATCGACCGCGCCGGTCTGGTGGGCGAAGACGGCCCGACCCACGCCGGCAGCTTCGACCTCTCGTACCTGCGCTGCATTCCGGGCATGGTCATCATGACCCCGAGCGATGAAAACGAATTGCGCAAAATGCTCACCACCGGCCACATGTACAACGGCCCGGCGGCGGTGCGCTACCCGCGCGGCACCGGCCCGAACGCGACCATCGACAAGGATCTGGAGCCGATCGAAATCGGCAAGGGCATCGTCCGTCGCCAGGGCAGCAAAGTCGCCCTGCTGGTGTTCGGCGTGCAACTGAGCGAAGCGCTGAAAGTCGCCGAGAAGCTGGATGCGACCGTGGTCGACATGCGCTTCGTCAAGCCGCTGGATGAGGCACTGGTACGCGAAATCGCCGGCAACCACGAATTGCTGGTGACGATCGAAGAGAACGCGGTCATGGGCGGTGCCGGTGGCGCGGTCAGCGAGTTCCTGGCGCGCGAGAACATCCTCAAGTCGATGCTGCATCTGGGCTTGCCGGACATCTACGTCGAGCACGCCAAACCCGCGCAGATGCTGGCCGAGTGCGGGCTGGACGAAGCGGGAATCGAGGCTTCGATTCGTGAGCGTCTGGAACTGCTCAACAAGTAACACGCAATACCCATGTGGGAGCGGGCTTG
>NZ_JBYOKU010000060.1:0-22427 GCF_057799175.1 Pseudomonas sp. 14P5.3.2
AGAACCCCTGTCTGCTAACGCAGACAGGGGTTTTGTCGTTTCAGGGCTCCCAAAACTCAGGCCGCTTTGCGAGCCTTGCTGATGCGCCGGGCCTGCCACTTGCGCCACCAGATGTAGACGCCAGTCCCCGATAGCCCCGCGATCAGAACCCCCAATACCGCGATGATCACTTGCCCGGTGAAGCCGATGATCCGTCCGCCATGTATCGGTAGTTGCAAGCGGTAAAACCGTTCCCCCAATGTCCCTTGTCCGGCAATTTCCTGACCTAATAATCGCCCGTCAGTACCGTGGAAGAACAACCAGGATTTGCCATGCGCTTCAGTGTCGTGATGCCCGAATCCTGCGCCGTAGAAGTTGTACTCAAAGCTGTAATACAACTCCCCGATCGCCGCTGTCAGTCCTAACCTCTTCCCTTCCAGCAATGCCCTTTCGTACGCCTGTTGATAACTCAACTGCGTCACCCCTAACGCCGACGGAGGCATTCGCCCTCGGGCCTCATAAACGCTCGGCTCGATCGGTGAAAACAGCGACACCGCCGGTTTGAAGACCTGACTGGGCAAGTTCATCGCGACACTGCTGACCGCAATCGGTAGCAACAACAACCACAGCCACAATCCCCCCGCGCGATGCAGATCGAAGTTGAGCCGATAAGCGTGCCCGCCCTTGATCTTCCAGGCCAACGACCACTTTTTCCAGAACGGTTTGCCACGGGGAAGCGTCAGCCACAGCGCAATGAAGCAATCGATTACCCAGGCGATGGCAACCAGGCCCATCAACCACAGGCCCCAGTTGCCGGGCAACGTCAGGTTGTAATGAAACTCAAGAATGAACGGAATGAAGTTCTCCCGCGCAAAGCAGCATTCACCCCAGTAACGTTGGCCCTTCTGCTCGGCATTTACCGGGTCCAGATAGAACACCTGATTGCGCTCATCAAACGGTTTGCCGGTCGCCGGATCGTTGCGCGGCACCGCCGCCAACATGGCGGTATGTCCCGCCTCCTGCGGATACTCCATGTACCAGACCTGCAACTTCGGATGCGAGGTTTGCACCGCGTCGACCAAGGTCCCGGGAGGCAATCGTTGCCCCTCAGATGAAGCCGCGTAGAACTGCGGATTCAGCCACTCATCCAACTCATGATTGAACGCAAGAATGCTTCCGGTGATCCCGGCCAGCAGCAAAAACACTGCCGTCGCCAACCCGATATAGCGATGCAACAACACCAACAATGCGCGCATGAAATGTTCCCCACAGAGACGACAAAGCCAGCCCCTGAAAACAGAGGCTGGCTTTTTTATGCACAAGGCAAAGGTTTAGAACTGGTAGCTGACCGTGGCAGCGACGTTGCGCTCTTCGCCCATGTAGCAGAAGTTCAGACTCGCGCAGGAGGCCACGTAGGATTCGTTGGTCAGGTTGTTCGCGTTCAGACGCACGTCGACACCTTTCAAACCGACCTTGCCCAGGTCATAGCCGATCGATGCGTCGAACAGTGTGTAGGACGGCACCTTCAGGGTGTTCTCCGCATCCGCCCAGCTGTAACCGACATAACGCACACCACCGCCCAGACGCAGGCCATCGAGTGCCGCGCTGTCGAACTTGTAGTCAGCCCACAACGACGCCATATGCCGCGGCGCCTGGGTCGGCGAGTTGCCTTTGTTCTCGATCACGGCGGTCGGCGTGCTCAGAGTGCTGACCATCGACTTCGAGTACTCGATATCGGTGAAGGTATAGCTGCCGAGCACTTTCAGGTTGTCGGTCAACTGCATGTGCGCTTCCAGCTCCAGGCCTTGCGAGCGGACAGCGCCTACCGCGCGGTAGAAGTTTTCCTGAGGCAGCTTGGTCGCCAGATTTTCCTGATCGATCCGGAACAGCGAGGCGGTGAACAGGTTGTCGGTGCCCGGCGGTTGATACTTCAGGCCGACTTCCCACTGTGTGCCATCGGTCGGAGGCAGAGGATTGCCAGCGCTGTCGGCATACGAGTTCGGGTTAAACGACTCGGAGTAGCTGATGTACGGCGCCAGGCCGTTCTCGAACAGATACAACGCGCCAGCACGGCCGGTCAGTTTGGTGCGCCGGTCATTGATTTCAGTACCGACCGGACGGCCTGCTTCGGCGATACGGTTCTCATCCGACGTCTCGACCCAGTCCTGGCGCAGACCCAGCGAGAAGCGCCACTGGTCCATCTCGATCAGGTCTTGCAGGTACACGCCGGTCTGCTCCAGGCGCCGCAGGTAACTGGTATCGCCGTACATATCGATCGCCGAATTGCCGTAGACCGGGTTGAACGCGTTGATCGGGGCCAGGCCGCCACTGGTCCAGTCGACCACGGTTTTGCGCCGTTGATAGTCGGCGCCCATCAACACCGTGTGCTTGGTGGCACCGGTGAAGAATTCGGCCTGCAGCATGTTGTCGACGATGAACGCATGCAGACGTTCATCGCCGCCGGTGTAGTAGCGGTTCAGTTCGTTGCTGGTTGGCGTCGTCCAGCCGTAGGCGTAGACCTGATCCATGTTGACCTTGGAGTCGAGGTAACGGAAATTCTGCCGCGCCGTGAAGACATCGTTGAAGCGATGCTCGAACTGATAGCCGAACGACTGCTGATCCCGCGAGTAACCGTCAATCCCCGGCTCCCCCTCGAAGAAGTGCGGCGAGATGCGGTTGCCGTTGCGCTGATGAATCGTGCCATCCGCCGGCACGCCACCGTGGTAGCCGCCATCCGGATCGTGCTGCAGATACGCCTGCAGCGTCAGCGAAGTGTCTTCGCTGAAGTCGATGCTCAGGGTCGGTGCGAGGGCGAAGCGTTTTTCCTTGTTGTGGTCGAACTGCGTGTCGGACTGATCCGTCAAACCGGTCAGACGATAGGCAATGCGTTTGTCGTCATCGACCGGACCGCTGAAGTCAAAACCGACACCGCGCTGGCCTTGGGTGCCAACCGTGGCCTGAACCTGATGATAGGCCTCGTACAACGGCTTTTTGCTGGTCAGCGCCACCAGGCCACCGGGCGAACTGCGGCCATACAAGACTGACGACGGGCCTTTGAGAATATCCACACGCTCAAGGAAATACGGATCGACCTGCATGGTGCTGTAGGTGCCGCTGTCGCCCATCGACTTGAGGCCGTCGAGGTAGATGTTGTCCACCGAGCCGTCGTTGAAACCGCGCATCGCCACATAGTCGTAGCGATGAGTTGCGCCGTAAGGGTTGGTCAGCACGCCGGGGGTATAGCGCATCGCCTGGGAGACGGTCTGTGAGCCTTGATCGTCCATTTGCTCGCGGGTCACCACCGATACGCTTTGCGAAGTTTCCAGCAGCGCGGTACTGGTTTTGGTAGCGATCTGGCTGTGGGTGGCGTTGTAGCCTTCCATGCTGCCCAGCGCGTTACCGAGGGCGAAACCTTTGATGTCGGTGGTTGGCAGTGCCAGCGCCTCGGGTTCGCCGATTGAACGCAGGATGTAGCTGTTTCCGTCTTGGCTGACCGCTTCCAGACCCGAGCCGCCCAGCAAATGGCTCAACGCCTGATCGGTGGAATATTCGCCCTGTACGCCCGGAGACTGCCGCCCCTGCGTTTGCTGCGGGGTCATCGACAAGGTGATGCCCGCCTGACGCGCGAACTGGTTCAGCGCTTCGCCCAGCGGGCCGGCGGTGATGTTGTAGCGATGACTGCTCGCTTCACTGGCATTGGCGGCGAGGCTCAGGCCTGGCAGCACACCGGCGCCCAGAACGGTGGACAGCAGGGCAGCGCGAATGGCGTGCCCCAGCAGGCCCGATTCGGCAGTGAAGTTCAGCGAGTTCTTACAGGTGAGGCGGACAGTCATTGTAGGTTTCCGTAGGCAGTCGCAAAGGCTGAGTTGAAGTGCTTACTGACCAAGCCGGACTTGTCGCGAAAACCCGCCAAAATAATTTCAGGCCACAGCCTCAAGCGTTACCCACCAACGGGTGCGATAGCGCAATTGCACCGGCAAAGTCTGCGGCAGGATTGCCAGCAGCTTGTCGGTGTCCTGCAGGCGGAACACACCGGACAGGCGCAGATCAGCCACCTGCGGCGTGCACGTCACGAAGCCCTGACGATAACGTCCGACTTCATTGAGGAAATCGCCCAGGCGCATGTTGCGGGTCACAATCAAACCATCGACCCAGGCGCCCACGTCCATATCCAGTGGAGGTGCAGGGCGCACCTGATGGTGATCGATCAGAAAGGTCTGCCCGGCGAGAGCCTCAACTGAAGCTCCGCCGTTGTGGATGGCGACGCGCCCGGAGCTGACGCTCAGTCGCGTGCAATCGTTTTCCTGGCGCAGGATGAAGCGGGCATTGGCCGGCTCATAAGTGCCATGGCGACTTTGCACGCGAAGCGGCCGGCTGAACGCCGCGCCTTCATCATTACTCCCGCAAGTGACGATGATTTCGCCACGGGTGAGTTTGATCAGCCGCTGCTGCGCGGTGTAATCCAGATCCACGGCGCTGGCCGTGTTCAGCTCGATCCGCGTGCCGTCGGGCAACTGGAAGCCGCGACGCTCGCCGGTCGCCGTAGCGTAATCAGCGCGCCACTGCTGCCACACGGAGGTGTCCTTGGCCAGCCACGCGGCGGAACCCATCAGCACCGCGCCGGACAGCAGCTTCAAGGCCTGCCGCCGCCCCAGCCCCTGCGCACTGTTTTCCAGGGTATTGAACGCCACCTGTGCGCCGGGCACGGCGCGCAGGTTATGGCTCAGTTCGGCCTGCAGCGACTGCACGCGCTGCCAGGCCAGTTCATGCTCGTGATGTTCGGCGCGCCACGCTTCGCATTGGCGACTCAGGCGCGCATTGCCATGGTTGTTGCGCAGCCGCAGCAGCCAGTGAATGGCTTGTTTGACCACCTGTTGCGGCGGTTCGGCGCGTCGCCCGGTCGAGAGGTTATCCACAGGCATCAGCTGTCGTACCGCAACACGTAGCAGTGATACAGCGCATCGGCGACGTAACGCTCCACCGAACGCAGAGACAAGCCCAGCTGTTCGGCGATCTGCTTGTGCGTCAAACCTTCGCACTGCGCCAGCAGAAATGCCTGACGGACTTTCGGCCGCAAGCCTTCAAGCATGCGCGCGATGCTTTCGAGCAACTCGATCACCAACGCGCGGGCTTCGGCGCTCGGGGTTTCGGCTTCGGGCAAGTGGGCGATGGTTTCGAGATAGGCGCGTTCGATTTCTTCACGACGCCAATGGTCGATCACCAGGCCGCGAGCGATGGTGCGTAAAAATGCGCGGGGCGCCTTGAGCTCCAGGCGTTCGGTACGTTGTAGCAGGCGTACGAAGGTGTCCTGAGCCAGATCCGCCGCATCTGCGGCATTGCCCAGCCGTGCTCGCAGCCAGGCGTTGAGCCAGCCGTGATGACTACTGTAAAGCGCCTGCACTGCAAACTCAGGTGAGGACATGAACGCGACAGCCCGAACGTCACAAATGATAATTAGTCGCATTTTTATCAAGGGCGGTGAATTTTGCAACCTCCGCTCGGATAACCAGCATAAAAAACTTTTTAGCGAACGCTCTGGCACGCCGTTCGGCGGGAATCTGTCAGAAATGCCGTGCATTTCCCACACAACCCTAAGATTTCTGCGAACCGTGCCGACAGACTGGTGAGACATGCGTGCACCAAAGTAGAGCGGCCATCAGAACGCTGCCTGCGCTGTACATGGAATGTTGCATCCCGGAACGCATCCCCACTTTTGCATAAGAAGTCCCATGAAATGAATCTCAAGTTCAGCCATAAAATCCTGTTGGCCGCCTCGGGCGTCGTGGTCCTGGCTTTCGCTTTGTTCACCCTCTACAACGACTATCTGCAGCGCAACACCATTCGCCAGAACCTCCAGTCGTCTGTGCAGCAGGCCGGCGATCTGACCGCCAGCAGCGTGCAGAACTGGATGAGCGGGCGAATTCTGGTGCTGGAAAACCTCGCGCAGAACGTTGCCCATCAGGGCAAGGACGCCGACTTCCCGGGGCTGGTCGATCAACCGGCCTTCACCTCGAACTTCCAGTTCACCTACGTCGGTCAGGCCAACGGTGTGTTCACCCAGCGCCCTGACGCGAAGATGCCCGACGGTTACGACCCGCGTCAGCGTCCTTGGTACAAGCAAGCCGTTGCTGCCGACAAAACCATGCTGACCCCGCCGTACATGGCCGCGGTCGGTGGTCTGGTGGTGACCATCGCCATGCCGGTGAAAAAGAATGGCGAGCTGCTGGGGGTGGTCGGTGGTGACCTGAGCCTGGAAACCCTGGTGAAGATCATCAACTCGGTGGACTTCGGTGGCCTCGGCCACGCATTCCTGGTCAGCGGTGACGGTCAAGTGATCGTCAGCCCGGACAAAGACCAGGTGATGAAGAACCTCAAGGACATCTACCCGAATTCCGGCGTGCGCATCGAGAAGGGCAACCAGAACGTGGTGCTCAACGGCCAGGAACGCATTCTGTCGTTCACTCCGGTCAGCGACTTGCCGAATGCCGATTGGTACATCGGTCTGTCGATCGATCGCGACAAGGCCTACGCCGCCCTCAGCCAGTTCCGTACTTCGGCGCTGATCGCGATGTTCGTCGCGGTCGCTGCGATTGCGCTGCTGCTGAGCCTGCTGATCAACGTCCTGATGCGTCCACTGACCACCATGGGCCGTGCGATGCGGGACATCGCCCAAGGCGAAGGTGACTTGACCCGTCGTCTGGTCGTGGAAGGCAAGGATGAGTTCGCTGAACTGGGCAGTTCGTTCAACCAGTTCGTCGAACGCATTCACGCGTCGATTTCCGAAGTGTCCTCGGCCACGCGTCACGTGCACGACCTGTCGCAACGCGTGATGGCCTCGTCCAACGCCTCGATCATCGGTTCCGACGAACAAAGCGCGCGCACCAACAGCGTGGCCGCCGCGATCAACCAGTTGGGCGCCGCCACTCAGGAAATCGCGCGCAACGCCGCCGATGCTTCGCAGCACGCCAGCGGCGCCAGCGAGCAGGCCGATGACGGTCGTCAGGTGGTCGAGCAGACCATTCAGGCGATGACCGAGCTGTCGCAGAAGATCAGCCTGTCGTGCACGCAGATCGAAACACTCAACGCCAGCACTGACAACATCGGCCACATTCTCGATGTGATCAAAGGCATCTCGCAGCAGACCAACCTGCTGGCGCTCAACGCGGCCATCGAAGCGGCACGTGCCGGTGAAGCCGGACGCGGTTTTGCGGTGGTGGCGGACGAAGTGCGCAACCTCGCCCATCGCACCCAGGAGTCGGCGGAAGAGATCCACAAGATGATCACCTCCTTGCAGGTCGGTTCCCGTGAAGCGGTGACCACCATGAACGCCAGTCAGGCGTCCAGCGAAGAGAGCGTTGAAGTGGCTAACCAGGCCGGTCTGCGCCTGGTCAGCGTGACCCAGCGCATCGGCGAAATCGATGGCATGAACCAGTCGGTGGCCGCTGCAACCGAAGAGCAGACCGCCGTGGTGGAAACCCTCAACGTCGACGTCAACCAGATCAACCTGCTGAACCAGCAGAGCGTGGCCAACCTCAATGAAACATTGAAGGATTGTGATGCGTTGTCGCAGCAGGCCAACCGCCTGAAGCAGCTGGTGGACAGCTTCAAGATCTGATCCGCAGATTGAAGACCGCGTTATCGTTCTTCGCGAGCAAGCCCGCTCCCATAGGTTGGCCGTGTTCCTCTTGAAGGAATGCGATCAAAATGTGGGAGCGGGCTTGCTCGCGAAGGCGGTAGCTCAATCACCGCAGAACTGAAGCCTTATACAAACAGCTTCAACACATTCCCCATCGCATCATCGGCAAACCCCTGCACGAAATCCTTGAACCCCGGCAGTGCTTCCTCCCCACCTGAAGCCGGCTCGGCAATGATCGTCCAGGTCGCCCGCGACTTCCCTGCGCCCAACGATTCCACATTCATCGCCGCCCACAGATTGGCCACACCCAAGGTGTTGTAGATCGTGGTCCAGGTCATGGCCCGTGCCTGCTCATCGCGGGAGTTGAGTTGCTCGACCACCACGTTGCCGTCCTTGAAGAATTTCTTGCGCAGCGAGGACACGCCTTCGCCGGTCATTTCGATGTGCGACAGCGCCGGGATGAAGCGGTCGAAGCCAGCGAAATTGCCGACCACCGCCCAGACCTGCGCGGCGTCCGCCGGCACTTCCACCGAAGAGATGACATGGCAGCCGTGAGGGTTTTTGATCAGGGTGTCCGGTTGCAGAGTGCTCATAGTATTGCTCCTTTTTTGGATGAATCAGATGAAGTTGATTTCTTTCAGGTAATCGCAGCCGCGACGCAGCAGCGCCGGGGATTTTTCCGGGTAGTGCGCGCCCATCTGTTGCACGCCGGCTTCGGCGTTGGCGTGGCCGATCAGGGAGATGTCGCCAATGTCCTCCTCGAAGCCGTTGAGGTAGAAACCGAGCACGCCAAACAGCGCGTTGTCGGTGTCGACCCGGCCCAGTTGCTGCTGCCAGTCGGCGACGCTGACCAGCGAGAATTCACTGCCGGTTTCGCGGAACGAGGCGACGTAGGCATCCCAACTCAGCGGTTCGGGGTTGTGCAGGTTGAACACAGCGCGCTCGGTCGAATAACGGCTGGCGTGGAAGGCGATGAAACGCGCTAGAAAGTCCACCGGCATCAGGTCGAAATTCAGCGCGAAGGCCGGCACCTGACCGAGCTGGATCGAGCCTTTGAGCATCAGCATCAAGCGGTTTTTGTGCGGCTGGCAGACGCCGCTCAGGCTGTTGAAACTGATGTTGCCGGGGCGATACAGGTTGACCCACACCCCCCGCTCGCGCGCCCGCTCGAGGACGCGTTCGCCGACCCACTTCGACAGGTTGTAGCCGTTGCGGATGTAGATCGGCGGGGTCGGCGCGGCGGGCAATTCGAGCACTCGGCCTTCGCTATCGACGGTGCTTGAAGCGGACAGCGTCGAGACAAAGTTGAAGACCTTTTTGCTGCGTCCTTCACACAGGCGCAGCAGCTCGAAAATCGGCTCGACGTTATCCGCTGCCAGCGACTCGTAATCGAGCACGTGGTTGACGTTGGCGGCGTTGTGCACCAGTGCGCCGAACTCGCGATCGAGGCGCTGATAATCGTCGTCGGTCAGGCCCAGTTGCGGGCGGGTGAGGTCTGCCGAATAGATCCGCACCCGACTCAGATCCAGGTGCTCGAGACGGTTCTCGCGCAATGCCTGAGCAAAACGCTGCGCCGCCGTTTGCCCGCCACCATCACGCACCAGACACGCCACCTCGCTGGCGCCCCAACCGAGCAGTGCTTCGACGATGTGCACGCCGACAAAACTGTTGGCGCCGGTGACGATCACCTTGTGCACATCACCCAGGCGACTGATCGGCAGCGGCTCGATGTTCAGCGGGCGCTCGGCGTCGGCCATGGCCTGGGCGCTGAGCACCGCGCTGTCGTCGGTACCGCGCACCAGCGTCGCGAGTTTGCTGATGGTCGGCAGTTCGATGAAGCGGTTGATCGAGATGCTGCGCCCGAACTCCTCACGCAAGCGCAGCAACATCCGCGACAGCAGAATCGAATGTCCACCGAGATTGAAGAAGCTTTCGTCGGTGGAAATATCGCTGCTCGGCAGCTCCAGCAGTTCCGCCCAGATCTCCAGCAGCAGCGCTTCGTCGGCGTTTGCCGGCAGGCATTTCGGGCCGCCGTCCTGCACACTCACCGGCAGCTCCAGCAATGCCTTACGGTCGACCTTGCCGTTGCTGGCGAATGGCATCTGCGCCAGTTCAGTCCACGCCACCGGTTGCATGTAGTCCGGCAGAAACTGCTGGGCATGCGCCTTCAACAGATCGCGGGCAGCGTCCGATTGCGGCTGGGCGAGGAACGCCAGAATCCGCCGCTGACTGTCGATCACCACCGCCACCTGACGGTACAACTGGCTCTCGCGCAGGCAGCGCTCGATCTCTTCCGGCTCGACCCGGAAACCGCGGATCTTCACCTGATTGTCGCGCCGTCCGCACAGCTCGATGCCGTGCTCGCCCCACTTGGCCATGTCGCCGCTGCGGTACGCGCGCAACGCTTGGCCGTGTGGCAGTTGCAAGGTGAGATAGCGCTCGGCGGTCTGCTGCGGGTTGTTCAGATAACCGAGGCAGACGCCGGGGCCGACGATGAACAATTCGCCGACGGTGTTTTCCGGCACCGGTTGCAAGTCGTCATCGAGAATCAGCACCTGACTGTTGGCAATCGGTGCGCCGAGGGTGCGGTTGCTGTCACCCGGTTGGAGCTGGCGAGCGGTAATCAGCACCGTCGCCTCGGTGGGGCCGTAGAGGTTGTGCAGCTTGCCCTGCCGGGTCAGTTGCTCGATGACGAAAGGCTCGCAGACGTCGCCACCGGTCATCACCTCCACGCCTTGCAGTTGCTCCAGCGGCAGGATGCTCAGCAGCGCCGGCGGCAGGAACGCGTGGGTCAGTTGTCGGCGGCGGATCAGCGCCACCAGTTGCAGTGGATCGCGGCGTTGGGTGTCGTCGGGCACCACCAGTTCGGCGCCCTGCAGCAGACTCGGGAAGATATCGATCAGCGATGAGTCGAAGCTCAGCGAAGAGAACTGCAAGACCCGACTCTCGGCGCGCAACTGCACGTAATCGGCGTACCACGCCGTGAAGTGCGCGAGGTTCGCCTGGCTCAGCAGCACGCCCTTCGGATGCCCGGTGGTGCCCGAGGTGTAGAGCGCCATGCATGGCGCTTCAAGCGTCGGTCGCTGACGCATCAACGGCAGGTCGAGATCGGCGTCGGCACTGTCGATACGACTGACATCCAGCCCGGGCATCGACTCACCGAGCGGGTGCTCGCCGTCGTGCAGCAACAACACCGCCCCGGCGTTTTGCAGGATGTATTGCTGGCGCTGCAACGGATGGCTCGGCTCCAGCGGCAGATACACCGCGCCACTGCCGAGCACCGCCAGAATCGAGGCGAACAGCGCCGGGCTTTTCGGCTGGCAGATACCCACGATCCACGGCTGCGGATGCTGTTCGAGCAGCGGTTGCAGACGTTGCTGGATCGCACGGCTGTGGGCGTGCAACTGGCGGTAGCTGAGCGACTGCTCGGCCAGATGCAGCGCCGGTCGCTCGGCGTGTTCGATCAGGCTCTGTTGCAGGCGCTCGATCAACGGTGTCTGCGCCTGTTGCAACAATGCCGGATGCGCCGTGGCGTTGAGGCGATGGACGTAAGCCAGGCTGTCGAGAAACGACAGGTCTTCCACCTGCTCGAAGTCCGGCGCCGTGGCCGGCGATGCCTGCTGGAAGTACCCGGCATCGCGGGAGAAGCGGCTGACCAGCAGCGCGACTTCGTCGACCAACTGCGTCAGCACTCGCTGGCGCAGTGCCTGACCGTTGCCGGACGGCTCCTCGCCAATCGGCACGCGGCTGATCAGTGACGAGCCGATGAAACACAGCAGGTCGAGTGTCGGCAAACCACCAATGCTTTGCCTTCCGATACCCAGGCGCAGATGCAGGTGGGGGATTGCACAGCGATCGCCGGCGCCGATGAAGCCATCGTCGATGATCAGATCCACTGTCGATTGCGCGGCGCCGCTGCGCATCAATGAGTGACCGTGTTGTTCGAGTTCCTGTGCCAGGTCGGTCATGGCCTGGCTGGCGCCAATCAGCAAAATGTCGAGACGTCTCATGTCGGCCTCCTCATCACACCAGATAGTCACGCAGGGCGTGCTGCACGCAGGGCGTGTCGAGCAGCGAGCTGTTGTGGAAAAAACGCACGATGTTGCCCACCAGCGGATGGTGGCGATTGATCGGGAAGGCCAGCCCGGCCATTTCGTCCTTGAGCGAGCGGCGGATCACATCACTGACCGGCAAGGCGTCGATCAGGCGCAGATCGAAGGACTTCTGGATGTCATTGGTCAGGTAATGGCCGATGAACACCGGCAGGATCTGCGCGATGGTTTCCCGGTCCGCGTCATTGGCGCTATGCCAATAGATGCGCACCATGCGCGCCCAGAAGCTGGAGTGCCGGCCCTCGTCGAGCAAGTGATCGGCCATCAGGCCTTTGATCGACGGCTTGACCGTGTCGTCCCGGGCGAACGCGGCGACATCGCCGGTCACGGTGTTTTCGGCGATGGCCACGCAGATCAGTTCTACCGCGCTGCGCAGGTGCTCGGGCGCCAGGGCCACAGCGGCGGGAATCGCCCGGCTCAGTTCGATTTCAGTGGGCAGTTCGATCGGCTCGATGCCGGTCATGGCCACGGTCTGCTGCATGAAATCCATCGCCACCAGTGCGTGATAATCCTCGTCCACCACCACGGTCATCGCGTCGTAGCGACAGGCGAACGGGAAGGGTACGGCGAAGCGATTCTTGGCGATGGCGCGGGCGGTCTGGTCGACGATTTCGGTCTCGAAAATCACCACGTCGTTGATGAACTTGTACAGCGTCTGCACCAACGCAAAATCACGCTGCTGCGGGCACTCGCGCAGGAAGGTTTCGCTGAGCACCAGGGGCTGGCGGCTCAGCGGATAGATCAGGCGTTCATCGTCTTCCAGAACACGCCGTGGCCGGGTGCGGATGGTGGCGCGGGTTTCCCAGGCGTCGGCGAAGGATTGATAGTCGGCGGCGTTCATTGGGCCACCTCCGCCAAAGGTTCACGCATGCTCAGACGCAGGCCGTCCCACAGGGCGATGCGGCTTTCCACGGCCGCGATGGCGCTGGCGTAGACCTCGGCTTCACGCTGCGGATCGCCGTCGACCAGGCGCTCGAGCAATTGCTCGGCGGCCGGACCGTGATCCTCGGAGTCGACCTCGATGTGGCGCTCCAGGTAATAGCGAAAGGTTGGTGCCTGTTCGATGCCGATCCCCCAGTCATCGAGGATGCGCTGGAACATTGGCGGGATCACGCTCTCGCGACCATGCAGGAACGCGGCGGCGACGCTGTGGCCCGGTGCATGCAGCGCGGTGTTTAGCGTCTCGCGGACAAATTTCGCCGCTGCCGGATCAACCTCAACGCTTTGCAGAGCGACGTCGTAACTCACGCCTTCCTGCTGCAGCGCGACAAACCGTTCGACCGCCGTGGTGCTCGCACCGACTTCGCGCATGGCGTCCAGGTACAGCTCGAAATGGCTGTAATGGCCGTGAGCGGGACGATCATCCGACTCTTCGCCGAGCACTATTTCGTTGATCAGCCGCGCAGCATGCGGATCGCGTGGCGGCAGCCATGGCAGGCGGGTGCAGGTCAGTTCCTGCTGCAGGCGCTTGGTCAGCGACATGAAATCCCACACGGCGAAGACGTGAGACTCCATGAACCGGCGCAGTACCGATAACGAATCGATTTCGGTAAAGATCGGGTGAACGCTCAATTGAGCTTTTTTCAGGGCGAGTTGTTCTTTAGTTGGCATCATGGCGAACCTCGGTGTTATTGGAATAGAGGGAGTTGCTCGTTCAGTGCATCAACGCGGACTTGATAAATTTGAAATGTTTTCTATTGGCGAGTGCGGGCCTCATTCGGATTAATGAAAGTTTGCAAAGTGCATGAAAGGCTCTCGGCCATGCGTTGGCGACTATTTGCCAAAGCTATTGGCTGACTGCGGAGCCGTGCCGTGTTTGCGGGTTGAACCCGCTCGGCGAGGAAAAGCTAATACATCGTCAAATAACTTAACAAGTTTATTTTTAATTATTTTTAGTTGTGTGTTTTTCAAGTATGAGTTGGCCCGGTAAAACTTTTGATTTCAGTTTTACTTGGGCGTAGTTGCTCCTTTCGGCAAATAATGGCCAAAATTGAAGACAAGAGTGAATGCCTCACTCAAAGCAACTTTCCGATGCAAAGATTGAAGTGATGTATAGGAATGAAAGTTGGCCGGAAACGGCGCCGTAACTTCCTTTTATCCCGTGGCAAGGCTCCTTCCGTAGGTTCCTGGTGCGGGGACTGCGCCGGCGGTGCGGAGCGTCGCCCGTTCTTCATGGGTTGGCCGTTAAAGAGTGCGGGTAAATTGGCAGGACGGCTATGACCGATTCGTCCGCAGCGAGCTGCAATGCCGGGCATATGGGCGCTGGGAGGTTAGAGCGAACAGGCCGATCCGCCAGCAGATTTGCGGCGGAGCGCAGAGAGGATTTGTAAGCGGGTTATTCGCCGGTCAGGCGTGAAGAGCAGAGACCGGCAGAAAGGGAATCAGCGTACGGCCTTGCGGTTTTGTCCGGCAGGGCTGGCGAGGTAACGGGTGATCACGTCGACGCCACGGTTGAGGTGTTGCGTGAGCAGCTTCACCGATAGCTCGACATCGCGCTCGATCACCGCGTGGAGCATGGCGCGGTGATCTTCCTGGGACAACTTGCCCAGGCCCATGGCTTCAAGGTTGAAACGCAGAAAGCGCTCCTCCTCGTTGAGGCCGTCTTCGACCAGTCGCAGCAGCCGCTGATTCGGGGCCTTGCTGTACAAGGCCATGTGGAACAGGCGATTGAGCCGACCGATTTCGCCGTAGTCGTGCTGGGTCTCGAGCTCTTCGATATAGCTGGCGGCGCGTGCGTGATCGGCGCTGGTCAGCAGCGGGATCGATTGGCGCATGGCTTCGGATTCGAGCAGGATCCGCAACTCGTAGGTTTCGGTGGCGTCGCCTTGAATCAGCGGGGCAACCACAGCGCCCTTGTGGGTGGTGACACTCAGCAGCTCCTGGGCCTCCAGCTGACGCAGAGCCTCGCGCACCGGCATGCGGCTGACCCCGAACAGGTCGGCCAGGTCCTGCTGACGCAGGGCGGTGCCGCATGGCAAACGACCGTCAAGGATCGCCGAGCGCAAGGTCTCTTCGATGATCGAACGGGCGAGGTGTGCGGGAATCGGCCCGTCGACTTTGATGCTGTGCAGCGGTTTGGGCTTCTGTGTCACAACTACTCACCCTGAATGAAGACGGAATTTGGATCCAAGGACACTAGTGATTGCTCCACAGGTTGTCAAACCGTGTGAAGCTGCGATCCTGTGCGAAGTTTAGCGCGCTGGCGATGATCTCAGTGTGCCATTGTTTTTTGTCCGGCTAAGCTTCACCATCAAACGCTTTCCTTCCTGCCTCCTGGAAACCTGCTGTGGCGGTACGTTTCGCGATCCCCCGGACTTTGCGCTGGCTAGGCTGTGCACTGTTGCTGGCCGGCGTCATGCTGGGCGGTCTGCATGCCGATTGGGATTTTTCCGCGATCAGCCGCAAGGCCACGGCGCTGTACGGCCCGCTGGGTGCCGGGCAGCAGCGGATCGATGCCTGGCAGAATCTGCTGGCGACGCAGAAACAGGTCAGCGAGATGGAAAAGCTCAAGGTGGTGAATCTGTTTTTCAACAAGCAGATGCGCTATGTAGAGGACATCGATCTGTGGGGGCAGGTCGATTATTGGGAGACGCCCATCGAGGCGTTGTGGAAAGGCGCCGGCGATTGCGAAGACTATGCGATCGCCAAGTATTTCAGCCTGCGCCATCTCGGGGTATCCAGTGACAAGCTGCGCATCACCTACGTCAAGGCACTGCGCCAGAACCGCGCGCACATGGTGCTGACTTACTACGCCACCCCCGATGCCATGCCACTGGTGCTCGACAGCCTGATCGATCAGATCCAGCCGGCGTCGCAGCGAACCGATTTGCTGCCGGTCTACTCTTTCAATGCCGAAGGTCTGTACCTGCCGGGGGCCAAGGGCAACAAAAGGGTCGGTGACACCAAACGCCTGTCGCGCTGGCAGGATGTGTTGAGAAAAATGCAGGCCGAAGGTTTCCCGGTCGAAACGACTAACTAGGAGCACGCGCTCAGATGTCTTTGTTCAAACAGCTGTTGATCGCTATCTGTCTGTTCCTGGTGGTCGCCTTCACCGGCAGCTTCATGGTCAGTCTGGAGAGCTCGCGCACCCAGTACGTCAACCAGCTGCGCTCCCACGCCCAGGACGCCGCCACGGCGCTGGCGTTGTCGCTGACGCCGAATATCGACGATCCGGCGATGGTCGAACTGCTGGTCAGCTCGATTTTCGACAGCGGCTATTACGCGAGCATCCGCGTGGTCGATCTCAAGACCGACAAGACCATCGTCGAGCGCAGCGGGATTCCGGCGGTCAGCAATGTGCCGGACTGGTTCGTCAAACTGATTGGTCTGGAGCCGGCCGGCGGCGATGCGTTGGTCAGCCGTGGGTGGGAACAGGCGGCGCGGGTTGAAGTGGTCAGCCATCCGATGTTCGCCGTGGCCAAGCTGTGGCAGAGCGCGTTGGGCAGCCTCGGCTGGCTGCTGCTGTGCGGCGCGGTCAGTGCGGCGCTGGGCGCGCTGCTGCTGCGCCGGCAATTGCGCCCGCTCGACTACATGGTCAAACAGTCCCACGCCATCGCCCGCCGCGAATTCCTCAGCCTGCCGGAGCTGCCGCGCACTCCGGAACTGCGGCGCGTGGTGCAGGCGATGAACCAGATGGTCGAGAAGCTCAAGGCGCTGTTCCAGGAGCAGGCCGAGCGCAGTGAAAAACTGCGTGTCGAGTCCTATCAGGACAACTTGACCGGCCTGGCCAACCGACGTTATTTCGAAATGCAGTTGAACAATCGGGTGAGCAATGCCGAACAGGCCAGCTCCGGTTATTTGCTGCTGTTGCGGGTCAAGGATCTGGCCGGGCTCAACCAGCGCCTGGGCGGTCAGCGCACCGATGAATTGTTGAAAGCGGTCGGCGAGCAATTGTCCCGCGAGTGCGCCCGCTACCCGGAAACCCAGAACCTCGTAACGCGCATTCGCGGCGGTGAGTTCGCCGTGCTGGCGCCGGGGCTGGTGCGCGAAGAAGCGCTGCAACTGGCGCAGAACCTCGACAGTGCGTTGAGCAGCCTGCACGCCACCGGCGCCACGGATGTACCGGCCGTGGCCTCGATCGGCCTCGCCCCGTTTGCTCACGGCGATTCACCGCAAGCTGTGCTGACACTGGGTGATCAGGCGCTGGCGCAGGCTGAGGGGCAGGGCGAGCGGAACTGGGCCTGTATCGATCAGAGCCTGGTGGCCGATGTCGGTGACGATCACCACGCCTGGCATCGGTTGCTTGATCAGGCGCTGAACCAGCAGCGTTTCGAGCTGTACTTCCAACCGGTGGTGGCCGCCCAGGACACGAAACTGGTGTTGCATTACAAAGTACTCTCACGGTTGCTGGATGAGCAGGGCGAGACCATTCCGGCCGGACGCTTCCTGCCGTGGCTTGAGCGCTTCGGCTGGACCGCGCGACTCGACCGCCTGATGCTCGAGCGGGTGTTGGAGCAGATGAAGGGGCATGAGGATTCGCTGGCGCTGAACCTGTCTTCGGCAACCCTGGCCGATTCGCAGGCCCTGAACAAAGTGTTCGAGATTCTGCGTGCGCACTCCGACCTCGGCGAGCGCCTGACGCTGGAGATCGGCGAGGAACAATTGCCGGAGCAAGCGGTGCTGGAGCAGTTGACCCGACGTCTGCGTGAACTCGGTTTTTCCCTGAGCCTGCAGCGCTTTGGTGGACGCTTCAGCATGATCGGCAACCTGGCGCGGCTGGGGCTGGCGTACCTGAAGATCGATGGCAGCTACATTCGCGCGATCGATCAGGAGAGCGACAAGCGCCTGTTCATCGAGGCGATCCAGCGTGCGGCGCACAGCATCGATCTGCCGCTGATTGCCGAGCGGGTCGAGACCGAAGGGGAGTTGTCAGTGATTCGCGAGATGGGCTTGTATGGGGTGCAGGGGCAGTTGTTTGGTGAGCCCAAGCCCTGGAAGTAACCTGTTCGTCATTCGTTGTCGGTAAATCAGCCTTCGCGAGCAAGCCCGCTCCCACATTGGAATGCATTTCAAATGTGGGAGCGGGCTTGCTCGCGTAGGGGTCAGTCCGGTCACTGAAGGTCGCGGATCAGATCAGCCCGGTCTCTTCGTCGTCGATCAAGTGGCTCAACCCGCCCAGCGCTTCCCGCGCCTGGGTCCGATCCATCAGCTTGGCCTGCGCCGCCGGCGGCAGATCGGTAACGCGGATCACGCCCTTCTGGGTCAGCACCTGAATCAGGTCGTCGAGTACCCGAATCATCTCCAGATCGCTCTGTTTGAGCTGTTTCAGGCTGGTTTCCACGACCTCGTTGGCGAACCATGCCTGGATTTCATGGCTGTCGGCGGGCAGCGTTTCCGAGGCTTCGGCGTAGGCCGCAGCTTCCACGCGGATCAGCTGACCCTGCGCATCGCGTTGCACGTAAAACATTGAGCATCCCTCAGAAAGAACCAGCGTCATGCTGTCAGCAGCATAGGCCAACTGCGCGCGAGTATGCGGTGCGGCGACGAAATCGTCACCGGTGCGATAGGCGCAAACGTGACGGCCGCCCCAAGGGGCGGCCGTTTTGTTCACGCATCAGCTGTTGTTGTGGTCGACTTTGATGGTCGGATCGCTGCCGGCAATCAGGTTATGAATGTTGGCCGTTGACCAGTTGTTGCCTTCCAGTTTGATCGTCACGTCCGGAGTGGCCGCAGCGGCATCGCCGGAGTTGAACTTGCCGCCGGAGCTGACCTGCAGCGACGACACGCCGTCGACCGTGGTGATCTTCAGGAAGTTGTCGATGGTGCTGCCGGTCTCGCCCTGCAACAGGTCACGCAGATCGATGCGATCGCCTTCGTTGGCGTTGAAGTCCTTGATCACGTCGTTGCCGGTGTCGCCTGCTTTCCAGACGAAGGTGTCGGCACCGGAACCACCGATCAGGATGTCGTTACCCTGGCCACCGATGAGCGTGTCATTGCCGGTGCCGCCGAGCAGGATGTCATTGCCCTTGCCGCCGTCGAGCAGGTCGTTGCCGCCCGAACCGAACAGGATGTCATTGCCCGCGCCGCCCAGCAGCGTGTCGTTGCCGTCATGCGCACCGGACACATCGAACGCCTGATAGTGCTCGGTGATGTACTGGTGCACGTTGCTGGTGGTGACTTTGCTGACATCCACACCGGTTTGCTGTGCGACGTACGCCTGCATTGCCTGATAACCCTCGCCGGCAATGCCGTTGAAGCTCACCAGGTCGCCGAACAGGATGTCGTTGCCGTCGCCACCGCTGACGGTGTCGTTGCCCGGCATCGTCGCTTCGGTGTGGCCGATGATCGAGTTGGCCAGGTCCTTCGGATCGATGTTGGTTTGCGGCGAGTGATCCGAGTCGTACGGTTTCAGATCGTTGAGGCTGACACCGCTGTTGATACCGATGGCTTCGACGTTCGACAGGCCGTTGAGCAAGGCAAAACTGCTGTTGGCGTTATCGGTGGTGGCCGAGCTGGTGCTGCTGCCGCTGCCCGCCAGGCTCGACAGCTCATAGGTGCCATCACCCTGAGCGTGAACAGTCCCCAGATTGGTTGCGGTCCAGCCGTAACGGCTGGTGTAGACCTGCAACTGCGCACTGCCGTTGGCACTGATGCTCAGGTAATGCGTGCTGTCGATGTAAGTGCTGAAGGTATCGCCCAGCTTGTAGTTGCTGGTGGTCACCACACTGTCGAACTTCACGCTGCCGTACAGCGTCGGGTTGGTCTGCTCGCCGCTCTGGTAGTAGGTCGGCTGGCCGTCGGTGATGAAGTACGTGAGGTTCTTCGCCCCGGTGTTCGCCACAGCTTCCGTGCTCTGGAAGAAGTTGGCCGTGGTCTTGAACACGTCCTCGTAGTTGGTGCCACCGCCGGAGGTCATCGAGTCGAGTACGGCCTTGAGCTTGGTCAGCGCGTTCGGGTCGTTGAGGTTCACCGACACCGACTTGTTGACCTGGGTATCGAAGTCCACCAGGAAGATGTTCACCGTGCCCGAGTTGCTGCCGCTCAGGCTCTGCTTGAGGGTGTTGAACACCGAGGTCAGCGAGTCCTTGGCCGCGTTGATCGACGAGGTGCTCATGCTGCCCGAGGAGTCGACCATGAACGCGATGTTGTAGTTGGTGCCCGGCACCACGGTCAGACCGCCGATGTCGGCGACCATGATGTCGTTGCCATCGGTGCCGTTGAAGGTGTCATCGCCAGAGGTACCGACTACGGCGTTGTACACCGCCGGCACCACGGTGACCGGAATGGTCGCGGTGCTGCTGGCCGAGCCGCCGACCATCTCGGTAGAGGTCGACGTCACGGTCAGGTTGAACTGGCCGTTGTAGTAGGTCGGCGGGGTCACGGTCAGGCTGCCGAGGCTCCAGCCGGTGACGTTGGCTTCGCCATTGCTCGCGGTGACGGTGAAGCTGTGGCCGTGACCGTCGGAGAGTACCGAGCCGACCGGCGCACCGCTGATCTTCACGCTCAGGGTTTCCGAGCCGTCGGTGTCGGTCAGCGCAGTGTTGATCGCCGACAGTTTCACCGTGGTGCCTTCGGCGCCGGTGTTGAGTTTGTAGCCGTCGTAATAGCCTTCGCCGTTGGTGCCGTGCAGGTCGGAGACGGTCACACCGGAATTCACCAGATCCTGCACGCCGGTGTAGATCGGCACGCCGGCGCTGCTCAGGTCGATTGGCGTGCTGCCGTTGACCGACAGGTTCACGTCATAGCTGCCCGGGCCGCTCTGGTTGTGGTGGTAGATGTCCAAGGTGTAGTAGCCGCTGGTGGTCGGGGTGAACGAGCCGCTGATCGCACCGCCCGCGCCCCAGGTACCCGACGCCACACTCTTGCCGCCAATGGTGATCAGCAGACTGTCGTCAGCCACACCGCTGAAGCTGTAGGTCTTGCCGGCTTCCAGATAGATCAGGCCCGAGGTTTTCGACGCGGTGCCGGCGGCCACACTGCCGTCCGACTGCACATTGGTCACGTTGGTGCTGGAGTTCGGGGTGCCGGCGCCGTCGATCACGTTTTTCAGGGTGGTCGAGTTCGCGCCGCTGCCGTCGGTGCCAAGACCCGGCAGGCCGGTCCAGACTTCCTTGACCAATCCGGTGGACTTCACGCTGTTGTCGGCCACGCTCACGGTCGGTGCATCCGCCACCGGCGTGATGTCGATCTTTACGGTGCCGGTGTTGCCCAGCAGTTGGCCGTCGGTAGGCTGGAACTTGATCTGTGCATAGTCAGCCTGGTTGTTGCCCAGGCCGGTGCCGCCGTAACCGTTGACGCCCGACTCGTTGGCATCCGGCATGAAGCGCAGCTTGCCAGCGTCAATGTCAGCCTTGCTGAAAGTCTGGTTGTTGGCGACATCTTTCCAGGTCGAGCCGTCCAGATACTGCAGTTTGCCTTCGCCCGGCAGCTGGGTGATTTTGATGCCCAGGCTGCTGGCCGGGCTGTCGACGTCAGTCACACCGAAGGTCGACCAGCCGAGGATCAGCGGCGTGTCTTCGGTGCCGGTGACATTGACCGGAGCCGCAACCGGCGCATCGTTGACCGCCACCACGTTGACCGTGGTGGTCGCGGTGTTGGAGTAGTTGCCGCCATCGGTCACGGTCACGGTGATGATCCGCGGCACGGTGCTCGGGTCTTCACTGCTGTTGGTGAAGGTGATGTTCTTGATCGCCTGCATGTAGTCGGCCAGCGTCGCGTTACCCGACAGGGTCAGGGTCACGGTGCCGTTGGTGCTGTTGGCGTTGATGGTGATGCCGTTGACGCTGTTGCCGAGGTTCAGCGCATCGCCGTCCTGACGGTTGGTCAGCACGATAGTCGCGCCGGTCAGCATGGTGCTGTCCGGGTCGGTGATCGTCAGGTCAGTGTCGGCAATCGACACGCCGGCGCCCGGAGTGTTTTCGGTGAAGGTCACCTTGTAGTCGGCACCGGTGGCGCCGCTGGAGTTGTTGGCGTCGAGGTCGATGACCGGTGGCGCATCGTTGTCGATGATCGAGGTGCTGACGCTGCCGTTGGTGCTGCTCACGGCCAGGTTCTCGAAGTTGCCGCCGGTCGCCGAGTCGATCTTGACTACGAAGTTCTCGGTGCCTTCGGTGATCTTGTCATCGATGGTCGCGACGTTGAACTGCGCGCTGCTGGCGCCCGCCGGGATCTTCACGGTGTACACACCGGTGAAGTCCGAACCGTCGGCAGCGGTGCCGCTGTAGACGATTTTCAGGGTCACGTCGGTCTGCGCCGGGTGGGTCAGGCTGACGGTGTAGCTGGCGGTCTGGCCTTCGGTCACCGAGGTGCTGCCGGTAATGCTGACGGTGGTGGTGTCGATGGTATCGGCGACGTTGGTCACGGCCGGTGTCGTGCTCGGTACCAGGTTCTCGAAGTTGCCACCGCTGGCGTTGGTGATGGTCGCCTGCACGCTGCCGGCGTCTTTGTAGACGTCGTCAGCCGGAGCCGGAACGGTCACGGTGCCAGTGGTTTTGCCGGCGTCGATGGTGATCACCGAGCCGTTGCTCAGGGTCACGGTTACCGGGGAACCGGCGGCGTTGCTCAGGGTTGCGGTGTAGGTGATCTGGCCGCCCTCGTTCACCGCCGGGGTCGCGCTCAGCGACAGACTGGTGGTGTCGATGGTGTCGGTCACGGTGGTGCTGACCGGGGTCTTATCGGCGACGAGGTTTTCGTAGTTGCCGCCGGTCACGTTAGTGATCGAGTTGGTCAGCGGAGCGTGGCCGGTCAACGCATCGTTCGGG
>NZ_JBYOKU010000061.1:0-22145 GCF_057799175.1 Pseudomonas sp. 14P5.3.2
TTGTTGGGGGGGGGGCTGTATCGGTTTCCATCTATGGTGACTGACACCCCGCTTTCGCGAGCAAGCCCGCTCCCACAATTGGATCGTGTTTCAGGCAGGGATTGCTTGCTCCAGTGCCACACCGGCCCCCACCAGCCCGGAATACGGCGCCGTCACCAGCCACACCGGGATGCCCTTGAAGTAATCGCTCATGCAGCCCTTGTCGGCGAAGCTGCGGGCGAAACCGCTGTTGACGAAGAAGTCGGCAAAGCGCGGAATCACCCCGCCTACGATGTACACGCCGCCACGACCACCGGTGGTCAGCACGTTGTTGCCCGCCACACGACCGAGCCAGCAGCAGAACTGCTCCAGTACTTCCAGGGCAATCGGGTCACCGGCCAGACCGGCTGCGGTGATTGCTTCCGGCGTATCAAGCTTCGGTTCATGTCCGTCCACTGCGCAGATCGAGCGGTAGACTCGCGGCAAACCGCCGCCGCTCAATGCAGTTTCTGCGCTGACATGACCAATTTCGTTGTGGATATGCTGCCAGAGCTGGGTTTCACGCGGACTGCTCAGCGGCAGGTCAACATGACCGCCCTCCCCCGGCAACGCGGCAAACCGCCCTTCGCCCAGATCGAGCAAGGTGCCAACGCCCAGGCCAGTGCCTGGACCGATCACCACCGCCGGGCGCAACGGCTCAGGCGTGCCTTCGCAGACCACGCGGAATTCGCCGGGCTGCAAACGGGTCATTCCCAACGCCATCGCCGAGAAGTCGTTGATCAGCAGCAGTTGCTCGACCTGCAAGGTCTTGCAGAATGCCGTGCGGCTCAGGCGCCAGTGGTTGTTGGTGAACTTGAATTCATCACCACTCACCGGCCCAGCCACCGACAGGCACACCGAACCGATCGAACCCGGCGCCAGACCGAGGCCGCTCAGGTAGAGGCTGATCGCCTCTTCCGGGCTGGCGTGGTCGGCTGTCGCCAGCACCTGAACCGATTCCAGTTGCTGGTTTTTCCACAACGCGAACCGCGCGTTGGTGCCTCCGATATCACCGACCAAAGCCAGTTTCAATTAAGCGTCTCCAGGGCAGAAGTGAAGGCGCTGGCGCCCTGCTCCGCCGAGCTGAAGGCCAAACGCATGAAGCCAAACAGTTCGCGACCGCTGCCGATGTTGTTGCCCAACAGGCCTTTGGCAGGTTCACGCGCTGCAAATTCGGCGGCGTCGACCTTGAGTTCCAAAGTGCCTTTGACGCCATCGACGCGGATGATATCGCCCTCTTGCACCCGCGCCAAAGCACCACCGACATAAGCTTCGGGGCTGACGTGAATCGCCGCCGGGATTTTCCCCGATGCGCCGGACATGCGCCCGTCGGTGACCAGCGCAACTTTGAAGCCGCGATCCTGCAGCACGCCGAGGAACGGCGTCATCTTGTGCAGTTCCGGCATGCCGTTGGAGCGCGGGCCCTGGAAGCGCATGACCGCGACAAAATCCTTCTCCAGCAGACCGGCCTTGAACGCATCCGCCAAGTCCTGCTGATCCTGGAACACCATGGCCGGTGCTTCGACGATCTGGTTTTCCAACGCCACGGC
This sequence comes from Pseudomonas sp. 14P5.3.2, assembly GCF_057799175.1. Classification (NCBI taxonomy): domain Bacteria; kingdom Pseudomonadati; phylum Pseudomonadota; class Gammaproteobacteria; order Pseudomonadales; family Pseudomonadaceae; genus Pseudomonas; species Pseudomonas sp. 14P5.3.2. Next base: position 1,569 of record NZ_JBYOKU010000061.1, read on the forward strand.
GGAAACCTTCATCACCCCGCGACCAAGGTTGCCTTCCATCACCCGCAGACCGCCCTCCGGCGAGAATGCGCGGGCGACCGGGCGCAGGATGTTTTCGTCGAGGCTTTCGATCGGGCCTTCGCGCCACACCAACTCACCGTTATCGAGGAACGGCTCTTTGGTGTAGCGGCTCAGACCGTGGCCAAGCACGGTGTTGACGTCTTCGTGCAGCAGGCCCGCTTCAAGCAGCTCACGGATCAGGAACGACATACCGCCAGCGGCCTGGAAGTGGTTGATGTCGGCTTTGCCGTTCGGGTAGACGTGGCTCAGGGTCGGCACGACTTCGGAGAGGTCGGCCATGTCCTGCCAGGTCAGCTGGATGCCAGCGGCCATGGCGATGGCCGGCATGTGCAAGGTGTGGTTGGTCGAGCCACCGGTGGCGTGCAGCGCGACGATCGAGTTGACCAGTGCCTTCTCGTCGACGATTTCGCCGATCGGCATGAAGTTGCCGTTCTGCTTGGTCAGACGTGTGACCTGATGCGCGGCTTCGCGGGTCAGGGCATCACGCAGCGGGGTGTTCGGATTGACGAAAGACGCGCCCGGCAAGTGCAGGCCCATGACTTCCATCAGCAACTGGTTGGTGTTGGCGGTTCCGTAGAAGGTGCAAGTGCCCGGACTGTGGTAGGACTTCATCTCCGATTCCAGCAACTCTTCGCGGGTTGCCTTGCCTTCGGCGTACTTCTGCCGCACGTCGGCTTTTTCCTTGTTGGAAATCCCCGAGACCATCGGCCCGCCCGGAACGAAAATCGTCGGCAGATGGCCGAAACGCAGGGAGCCCATCATCAGGCCCGGCACAATCTTGTCGCAGATGCCGAGCATCAGCGCGCCGTCGAACATGTTGTGCGACAGCGCCACCGCCGTGGACATGGCGATCACTTCGCGGCTCGGCAGGCTCAGCTCCATGCCCGGCTCGCCCTGGGTCACGCCATCGCACATCGCTGGCGTACCGCCGGCGAACTGGCCGACCGAACCGATTTCGCGCAAGGCGTTTTTGATCTGCTGGGGAAAGACTTCGTACGGCTGGTGCGCCGAGAGCATGTCGTTATACGAAGAAACGATGGCGATGTTCGCCGAGTTCATCATCCGCAAGCTGTGCTTGTCTTCGCTGCCACACCCGGCCACGCCGTGGGCGAAGTTGGCGCATTGCAGCTTGCCGCGCATCGGCCCGTCAGTCGCGGCGCCGCGAATCAGTGCAAGGTAAGCCTGACGCGTGGCGCGGCTGCGGGCGATAAGCCGTTCGGTGACCTCAAGAACGCGGGGATGCATGTGTAGAACTCCAGGCTAACGGATGTGGCGACCTGATTGTCTATGCTGATCAAACGCCGTTGTTGTTGGAATGACAGACGGTTTTTTTGACCATTCGGACCAGTTGATTCAGGTCACTCGTTGTAGATAAAACAAAATATTGCCACTAAAAAGGCTTGTTTTCTATTTTTATGCGAATAATCTTGTAATTCCAACAACAAAACGACGGCGGCGCTGTTCAATGACTCTTCGAATCGCAATCAATGGTTTTGGCCGCATCGGCCGTAATGTCCTGCGCGCACTGTATACCCAAGGCTATCGACAGGATTTGCAGATCGTCGCCATCAATGATCTGGGCGACAGCTCGATCAATGCCCATCTGCTCAAATACGACACCGTTCACGGCACATTCGACGCCGAAGTGGCCCATGACAATGAGAGCCTGACGGTCAATGGCGACCGTATTGCGGTCAGCGCGATTCGCAACCCGGCCGACCTGCCGTGGGCCGCGGAAAAAATTGATGTGGTGTTCGAATGCACCGGTCTGTTCACCGACCGTGCCAAAGCCGCCGCGCATCTTACTGCCGGCGCACGCAAAGTCATCATCTCGGCCCCGGCCAAGGGCGCCGACGCCACCGTCGTTTACGGCGTCAACCACGACATTCTGCGCCAGTCGCACCAGATCATCTCCAACGCTTCGTGCACCACCAACTGCCTGGCGCCAGTGGCGCAGGTGCTGCACCGCGAGTTGGGTATTGAAAGCGGTTTGATGACCACGATTCATGCCTACACCAACGATCAGAACCTCACCGACGTCTACCACACCGACCCGTACCGTGCGCGTTCGGCCACGCAGAACATGATCCCGAGCAAGACCGGCGCCGCCGAAGCGGTAGGCCTGGTGCTGCCGGAACTGGCGGGCAAACTGACCGGCATGGCCGTGCGGGTGCCGGTGATCAATGTGTCGCTGGTGGACCTGACGGTGCAGCTGAAGAAGGAAGCCACGGCCGAGGAAGTCAACGCACTGATGAAGGCTGCCAGCCAGCACTCGAAAATTCTCGGTTACAACACGTTGCCGCTGGTTTCCAGCGACTTCAACCACAACCCGTTGTCGTCGATCTTCGACGCCAACCACACCAAAGTCAGCGGCAAACTGCTGAAGGTGCTGGCGTGGTACGACAATGAGTGGGGCTTCTCCAACCGCATGCTGGATAACTGCCTGGCGCTCTGCAACGCCGAATAATCCCCTATCCGTGTGGGAGCGAGCTTGCTCGCGAAAGCGGTGGGTCAGTCGCAAGTTGAATTGCCTGACACTACGCCTTCGCGAGCAAGCTCGCTCCCACAAGGTTTTTCGTTGTATTCAAAATCAGGGCTTGACCACTCGACTAGATGATAAGCATTATCATTCGCTCGAAATGGATCAGGTTCCCCCGTGAGTCAATCGCGCTTCAATCATGTCTTTCTCTCTCAGCGCACGTCCCTGCTGCGCACGATCGAGCGCATGGTCAACAACCACAGCACCGCCGAAGACCTGTTGCAGGAAACCTACCTGCGCGTGACGCGGGCGTTGAGCGAGCGCGCCATCGATCACCTTGAACCCTTCGTGTTTCAGACCGCGCGCAATCTGGCGCTGGATCACCTGCGCGCGCGCAAGATCCATTCGCGGACCATGGTCGATGACGTGCCGCAGGACGTGGTGCACAGTGTCGCCGCCCCCGCCAGCAGCGCCGAAGACGCCGCCCACGCCGAACAATTGCTGGAGCGCCTGAACGTGAGCCTCAGTCAACTCAGCCCGCGTCAGCAGCAGATTTTCATCCTCAGCCGCCTGCACGGGCACAGCTACCAGGAAATCGCCGACGAGCTGAATGTGTCCCTCAGCACCGTGCAGAAGGAACTCAAGCTGATCATGTCGATCTGCATCGGTGTCGCCGAGCGCTTGAATGGCGCCTGAGGTTGCAGGCGATTTCAGTCAGCAGCATCGACTGCACTGATCATCGGGCTTTGCTACCCTTGCCCGACTTTTACGCTTCACTAAAAAAACAGCCGTGCACAGACACTGCCGAGGACACACCGTGACGGACACCCACCGCCCGCCTTCGCCTGCAACGGCGCAGGACGCCGCCCGTGCAATGGACCAGGCTCTGGACTGGCTCATCGTGCTGGGCAGTGCGGACGAAGAGCAGACCCGGCAATTTCACGCATGGCTGGCGGCCGATCCGTTGAATGCCGAGGCGTTCGCCAAGGCTCAGGCGATCTGGGACGGACCGCAAGTAGTGCAGTGTGCGCAGAGTCTCGCGGCGAAGCCGGCGAAAGTCACGTTGCTCAAACGTCTGCGTCCGCACTGGAAACCGTTGGCGACTGCTGCGGTGCTGGTGCTCGGTCTGTTCAGTTTCAGCAACCTGCCGATGCGCCTTCAGGCCGATCATCTGACCGTGGTCGGCGAGCGTCAGCGCCTGCAGCTGGAGGACGGTTCCAAGGTGCTGCTCAACACCAACTCGGCATTCTCCAGCACCATCAACGAGCGCCAGCGCGTGGCGCGACTGTATCAGGGCGAAGCGTTTTTCGAGGTAGCGGCCAACCGGGCTCAGCCGCTGGAAATCGATGCCGGCCCGGTGCAGGCCAGCGTGCGCGACACCGCGTTCGCCGTGCGCTATCTGGACGGCGTGGCGCAGGTCAATGTGCAACGCGGCGATGTCGATCTGCGCGCCACGCACAACGATGCGCGAGTGCGTTTGAGCGCAGGCGAAAGCATCCGTATCGGCCCCAACGGTTTTGATCGTCCGGGCAAGCTCGATGTCGCGACCGACCTGGCCTGGGTCCAGGGCCGTCTGGTGTTCGAGAACTGCCCGTTGAATCAGGTGCTGGCCGAACTGCGCCGCTACTACCCGGGCTGGATCATCAACACCAACGAACAGTTGGCCGACGTCAACGTCACCGGCAATTACCGTCTCGACCAGCCGCTGGACGTGGTGCGCTCCCTCGCCCACATCACCTCGGCGCGCCTGCAGGAATTCCCCGCGCTGGTGATCCTGAACTAAATGAGAATTATTTTTACTCGATAGCGAAAGCCCGTTCGTCTCGTTATAGCCAATGCAATTGATTCGCATCTTCGGAGGCGAATCAGCACCTATAAAGATTCGTGCGACACGGAGCGCTATCGATGTCCTCTCGCCTTACCCGCCAGACTGCTTCCCCTTCCCGCGTATTGTCGTTGCTGACAGCCGCCATCCTCATGGCCGGCACTGCACCGCTGATGGCTGCCACCGAACAACCGGCGCGCAACATGGGTGATTATTCGTTCTCGATCGGCCAGCAACCGCTGGTGTCGGCGCTCAATGCCTTCACCACTGTCACCGGTTGGCAGGTCGGCTTGCCGGCAGAATTGGGTCAGGGCGTATCGTCGCCGGGTGTGCGCGGTTCGCTGCCGCCGGAAAAAGCCCTGGAGCGCCTGTTGGTGGGGACCAACCTGAGCTTCCGCAAGCTGAGCAACAACAACTTGGTGCTGGAGAAGCGCAACAACAGCGGCGCGCTCAATCTGGATCAGGTGACCATCAGCGCCACCCGCCAGGAACAGTCGGTCAGCAGCGTGCCGGCCACCGTCACCGTGCAGACCCGCCAGGATCTGGATCGCAACAACGTCAACACCATCAAGGATCTGGTGCGCTACGAGCCGGGCGTGTCGGTCGGCGGCGCCGGCCAGCGTGGCGGTATCAGCGGCTACAACATCCGTGGCATCGACGGCGACCGCATCCTGACGCAGGTTGACGGCGTCGAAGTGCCGGACGGTTTCTTCAATGGCCCGTACGCCAAGACCCAGCGCAATTACGTCGACCCGGAAATCGTCAAACGCGTGGAAATCCTCCGTGGCCCGGCCTCGGTGCTGTACGGCAGCAACGCCATCGGCGGCGCCGTCAGCTACTACACCCTCGACCCGGACGACATCATCAAGCCCGGCAAAGACGTCGGCGCTCGCCTCAAAACCGGTTACAGCTCCGCCGATGAGAGCTGGCTGAAATCCGCCACCGTCGCTGGTCGTGCCGAGCAGTTCGACGGCTTGCTGCACTTCAGCCAGCGCGACGGTCACGAAACCGACTCCTACGGCAGCAACAACGGCACTGGCCTTGAGCGCACTGCCGCCAACCCGGAAGACGTCAAAGCCACCAACGTCCTGGCGAAGATCGGCTGGAACTACAACGAAGGTTCGCGCCTGGGCCTGACCTACGAGAAATTCAAGGACGATCGCGACACCGATCAGAAAAGCGCCTACGGCGGCCCGTACTTCAATGGCGCGCCGACCATTCCCAACAGTGTGCTGCCCGGCGGCATGTACCAGTGGCGTACCGGCAACGACACCATCACCCGCGAGCGTTTCGGCCTGGAGCACAGCTTCGCCCTCGACAGCCTGCTGGCCGATAACGTGAAGTGGAGCCTCAACCACCAGATCGCCAAGACTGACCAGAGCACCGAAGAGTTCTACTACCCGATGACCCGTAAAGTGCTGCGCACCCGCGACACGATCTACGAGGAAAAACAGTGGGTATTCGATGCGCAGCTGGACAAGGCCTTCGCCATCGGTGACACCGATCACGTGCTGACCTACGGCACCACGATCAAACAGCAGAAAGTCACCGGTTCGCGCAGCGGCGACGGCAAGTGCCTGGCGGTTGGCCGTGGCTGCACCGCCATCGGCGCCACCAGCGCGGCGGATGTGCTGAAAAAATCCAGCGACTTCCCGGACCCGACCATCAACACCTACAGCCTGTTCGCCCAGGATCAGATCAGCTGGAACAAGTGGACCTTCCTGCCGGGCCTGCGCTACGACTACACCCAGCTCAAGCCGCACGTCACCCAGGAGTTCCTCAACACCGTGGCCGCCGACGGCAACGGCACGGTCAGCGACGAGAACAAGACCTGGCACAAAGTCTCGCCCAAGTTCGGCCTGACCTATGCCCTGACCGATAACTACACCTGGTACGGCCAATACGCCGAAGGGTTCCGCACGCCGACCGCGAAAGCGCTGTACGGGCGCTTCGAAAACAGCACCACCGGCTACAACGTGGCGCCGAACCCGAACCTGGAACCGGAAAAAAGCAAAAGCTATGAAACCGGTCTGCGCGGCAACTTCGAGCAAGGCTCGTTCGACGTGGCGGTGTTCTATAACAAGTACCGCGATTTCATCAACGAAGACGCCGTCACCCCCGGCTACGACGAGCTGACCTTCCAGTCGAGCAACATCAAGCACGCGACCATCAAGGGCGCCGAAGTCAAAGGTCGTCTGAACCTCGATGCGTTCGGTGCGCCGCAAGGCCTCTACACCCAGGGCTCGATCGCTTACGCCTACGGTCGCAACAACGACAACGGCGAACCGCTCAACAGCGTCAATCCGCTGACCGGCGTGTTCGGCCTGGGTTACGACCAGGACAACTACGGTGGCCTGCTGAGCTGGACCGTGGTGAAGAAAAAAGATCGCGTCGACGACAGCAACTTCAAGTCGCCGGATGGCGTCAGCAGCCAGTTCAAGACCCCGGGCTTCGGCATTCTCGATCTGGCCGGCTACTACAAAGTCACCGACGACGTCACCGTCAGCGGCGGCATCTACAACCTGACCGACAAGAAATACTGGCTGTGGGATGACGTGCGCGGTTACGACAGCGTCGGCGAAGCCTCTGTAACGCAACCGGCCAACCTTGATCGTCTGACCCAACCGGGCCGCAACTTCGCGATCAATCTGGTCTGGGACATCTGATCCGGACGGCCCTGCGACGCGCATTGTTCAGCGCATCGCAGGGCTTTTTTTACGGTTTGGCACCTGCCCGTTCGTCTCGTTATCAAGCGCCTCTTTATCAAGGACACCCCATGACCACATCGGAAAAAGCCCTGCGTTCACAACGCCTGAACCAGATCACCCACGAGCCGCACAGCAAGCTCGACGCCCTGGTCAAGGCCCACGCGCCGTTCGAAACCCGCGCCAACTTCGCGCGTTTCGTGGTCGCGCAATACCTGTTCCAGTCGGAACTGGTAGACCTGTACAACGACGCCGAACTGGCTGCCATCGTCCCGGATCTGCCGGCCCGATGCCGCGCCGAAGCGGCCAAGGCTGACCTGGCGGATCTGGACACCGACATCCCGGCACCGGTGGCCGGTGCGCTGAAAAACCCGAGCAAGGCCCGCGCCCTCGGCTGGATCTTCGTCTCCGAAGGTTCGAAGCTCGGCGCCGCGTTCCTGATCAAACGCGCGGTGGCGCTGGACCTCAGCGAAACCTTCGGCGCCCGTCACCTGGGCGAGCCGGAAGGGGGTCGTGCCGAAGGCTGGAAAAGCTTCGTGCGCACCCTCGACTCGCTGCAGTTCACTGCCGAGGAAGAAGCCGAAGTCGAGCAAGGCGCGATCGACGCGTTCAACCGCTTCACCGTGCTGCTGGAACAGGCTTACGCGACCGAAGCCGAACCGGCCTGATACACCGCAAATTCCCCTTGTAGGAGCGGGCTTGCTCGCGAATGCGCTGTGTCAGTCACCTGATATGTCACTGACACAGCGCATTCGCGAGCAAGCCCGCTCCCACATGGGAACAGCGCTAGCCTGTAGAATCCCCCGTTTCGCCTCACAGCAATCCCGAGCCCATGCCGCAACCCGCCTCGTCAAAACTCGCCCGCCTGCTGTTCGGCCTGCTGGCCTATGTCAGCCTCGGCATTGGCCTGATCGCCATCGTCGTGCCCGGCCTGCCGACCACCGAGTTCATCCTGCTCGCCGCCTGGGCCGCGACTCGCAGCTCGCCGCGCCTGAGTGCCTGGCTGGAAAACCATCGGCTGTTCGGGCCGATCCTGAGCAACTGGCGCAACGGCAAGATCATCGCGCGCAAGGCCAAGGTCAGCGCCACCGTCAGCATGCTGCTGTGCGCGACGCTGATGCTGGTGATGCTCGATCACGGCTGGCCGGTGTATCTGGCCATTGCCGGGATGAGTCTGGGCAATCTGTGGATCTGGTCACGCCCGGAAGCGATCCCCTCCTCCTGACTCACAGATCCCCCTGTGGCGAGGGAGCTTGCTCCCGCTCGGCGGCGAAGCCGTCGCAACACCTCCGCATGCGGTGAGTCGGTAAGCATGCTGGGGAGCGCTGCGCACTCCAGCGGGAGCAAGCTCCCTCGCCACAATAGCCTCATCATCACCAGCTCCCCGGCGGTCATCCGGCTGAAACTTCCCTGTAATTAATCGCCTTTTCGGCACAATCCCCTGCGCAAACGTTTAGCGCTGACCGTTCGTCGGCAAGCGCCTCATGCGCCCTCGCTGCGCGCCGATGAGCAATGCATGGCGCTGAATGGATTTGGCGAACCGGGTAGTTCATCCCGTGGCCACCTGCTCATTCATTCACGAGATCGCCCCATGTTCGACTCTCTCTCCATTCGCCTGAAAATCGTCCTGCTCTCCGGTCTGTGCCTGCTCGGTGTGGTTGCGCTGATCGTCGGCATAAACATTTACCAGACCAACCAGAACGACGAAGTGGTCAGCGACTCCAGCAGCAAGATGCTCACCGCGAGTGTGCAGAACCTGTTGCAGGCCAAGGCGGCCGAGCAGGCGGTGCGAGTGCAGAAGACCTTTGGCGAAAGCCTGACGGTGATCACCGCCCTGGCCGACCAGATCAAGGACATGCGCGTGATGGCCGCCAAGCGGTCGCTGGAGGCCGGGGCCCTGCGTGAAGAGTTGAATCAGAGCCTGAAAACCGCGTTCGAGCGCAACGACAAGGTGCTCGGCATCTGGCTCGCTTTCGAACCCAACGGCCTCGATGGCAAGGACAGCGAATTCGTCAACGATGCGGCGCGCCAGTCCAACGAAGCCGGGCGTTTTGCGACCTACTGGAGCCGCGCCGCCGGCTCGGCGCTGAACACGATCATGGTCGAAGAAGACATGACCAAGACCACCCTCAGCGTCAGCGGCACGCCATACAACAGCTGGTACACCTGCCCTCGCGACAACAAGCGCACCTGCCTGCTCGACCCATACGCCGACACCGTCGGGACCAAGGAAATGTTGATGACCACCATTTCCGTGCCGTTGATCGTCGACGGCAAGGCCATCGGCGTGGTCGGCGTCGACATCGCCCTCGATGCCCTGCAAGCGGCGGCGCTCGACTCGCAGCGCGACCTGTTCAACGGCGCCGGGCACATGCTGATCGTCTCCGGCAGCGGCGTGCTCGGTGCGGACAGTTCCGATGCGAAGAAAGTCGGCAAACAAATCAGCGAAACGCTCGGTGCCGAAGGCAAGGATGTCCTGCAACTGGTCAGCAGCGGCACGCCGAAAATTCTCGAACAGGGCGACCTGATTCGCGCCGTGTACCCGGTCGATCCGATTGGTAACTCGCGGGCCTGGGGCGTGGTCATCGACCTGCCGAAACAGGTGCTGCTGGCCGACTCGGTCAAGCTGCAAGCGGTGCTCGACGATGCGCAGAAAACCGGGGTGATCACCGCGTTGCTGGTGGCGGTAGTCGCTGGTCTGATTGGCCTGCTGCTGATCTGGCTCACCGCGTCGGGCGTGACCCGGCCGATCAACAGCGTTGCTGAAATGCTGAAGAACATCGCCAGCGGTGAAGGCGACCTGACCCAGCGCCTGAACTACAGCAAGAAAGATGAACTGGGCGAACTGGTGAACTGGTTCAACCGCTTCCTCGACAAGCTGCAACCGACCATCGCCCAGATCAAACAGAGCATCACCGAAGCGCGTGGCACTGCTGATCAGTCCTCGGAAATCGCCCGCCAGACCAGCGAAGGCATGCAGGTGCAGTTCCGCGAAATCGATCAGGTCGCCACCGCGTCCAACGAAATGAGCGCCACCGCGCATGACGTCGCCAACAGCGCGTCGAACGCGGCCAACGCCGCCAAGGGTGCCGATCAGTCGGCCAAGGACGGCATGTCGATCATCGAGCGCAGCACCCGCGACATCAATCAACTGGCCGATGAAGTCAGCAAAGCGGTGACCGAAGTCGAAGCGCTGGCGGTCAACAGCGAGCAGATCGGTTCGGTGCTGGAAGTCATCCGCAGCATCGCCGAACAGACCAACCTGCTGGCGCTCAACGCCGCCATCGAAGCGGCCCGCGCCGGGGAAAGCGGGCGTGGTTTCGCGGTGGTAGCCGACGAGGTGCGCAACCTCGCCAAGCGCACTCAGGATTCGGTGGAAGAAATCCGCATCGTCATCGAACGCATCCAGACCGGCACCCGTGGCGTGGTCGCGACCATGCATTCGAGCCAGACCCAGGCGCACAACAACGCCGGGCAGATCCGGCAGGCGGTGGACGCACTGGGCAAGATCAGCGATGCGGTGACGGTGATCAGCGACATGAACCTGCAGATCGCCAGCGCCGCCGAACAGCAGAGCGCGGTGGCCGAAGAGGTCAATCGCAACGTTTCGGCGATTCGCACCGTGACTGAAACACTGACTGAGCAGGCGACTGAGTCGGCGGCGATCAGCAGTCAGTTGAATGCGTTGGCCAGTCAACAGATGAAGCTGATGGATCAGTTCCGCGTTTAACGCCACACCGTTGAGCCCTGTGGGAGCGAGCTTGCTCGCGAATGCGGTCTACCATTCAATGATGATGCTGAATGTGATGACCTCTTCGCGAGCAAGCTCGCTCCCACAGGGTAAGTATTCACCCGCTGGCGTTTTCATCTGCCCCGACATTTTTTTGCACTATCATCGCCCTCTCTCCCGGAGGGCCTTCGATGACTGATTTACTCACGTCCATTCAAGCCGCACTCGGCTTGCCCAAAACGCCGATTCCGTTCACCAACAGCGGCGCCCTGCCCTCGGCGTTCGCCGTCACCGACCTGGCCTGCGCGAGCATCGCCGCTGCCGCTCAGGCCGTCAGCGAACTGCTCCGGCAACAGACCGGGCACTTGCCCGCCGTGGAAGTAGACCGGCGTCTGGCCTCGTTCTGGTTCGCTTCTTCCATCCGCCCCATGGGCTGGGAGTTACCGCCGCTGTGGGACCCGATCGCCGGCGACTACGCGACCCGCGACGGCTGGATCCGCCTGCACACCAACGCCCCGCATCACCGCGCCGCAGCCGAAAGCGTGCTCGGTGCCTGCGCCGATCGTGCAGCGATGGCGGCGAAAGTCGCGCAATGGAGCGGCGCCGATCTGGAGCAGGCGATAGTCGACGCCAAGGGCTGCGCCGCCGAAATGCGCAGTTGGGCGCAGTGGCAGCAACACCCGCAGGGGCTGGCAGTAAACGCCGAGCCGCTGGTGCACTTCAGTGCCGATCACCAACAGATCGCGCAACCCTGGGCAGGCTCAGTCGCGCAACCATTGGCCGGGCTCAAGGTGCTGGACCTGACCCGCGTGCTCGCTGGCCCCACCGCAAGCCGTTTTCTCGCCGGCCTCGGCGCCAATGTGCTGCGCATCGACCCGCCGAGCTGGAACGAGCCGGGCGTGGTGCCGGAAGTCACCCTGGGCAAACGTTGTGCGCGACTGGATCTGCAGCAACCGGCCGATCGTGCATTGTTCGAAAACCTGTTGAAAGACGCCGACATCCTCCTGCACGGCTACCGCGCCGATGCCCTGGAACATCTCGGCTTCGGCGCCGAACGCCGCCGACAACTGGCGCCGGGGCTGATCGACGTCAGCCTCAACGCCTATGGCTGGAGCGGCCCGTGGCACAACCGACGCGGCTTCGACAGCCTGGTGCAGATGAGCAGCGGCATCGCCGAAGCCGGGCAGCGCTGGAAACAGGCTGACAAACCGACGCCGTTGCCGGTGCAGGCGCTGGATCACGGCACCGGGTATTTGATGGCGGCGAGTGCGATCCGACTTTTGACCGAACGTTTAAGGACCGGTCAGGGTGGCTCTGCGCGCCTGTCGCTGGCGCGTACGGCCAAACTGTTGATCGAACAGGGGCCGGGGTCGAGCGATTCGTTGCGTGCTGAAGATGAGCAGGATCAAAGCCTGTCGCTGGAACAGACACCGTGGGGGCCAGCGCACCGCTTGCTGGCACCGGTGAAGATCAGCGGGACCCCGTTGCAATGGGCATTGCCGGCCACCGAATTGGGTTCACATCGCCCGCAATGGTGATGACCATTCGGGCCCTTTCGCGAGCAAGCCCGCTCCCACAGGTGAAATGCGTTCCCCTGTGGGAGCGGGCTTGCTCGCGAAGGCGGCTGCACCGACAACACTGATTCAGGCTCAATCCGCCCGACTCAAAGACGTCCACAACACCTGCGCCGCATACCCCCGACAGGGTCGCCAGACTTCGGCACGATCAGCCAATTCCCGCGCTGTCGGCCGCACACCTTCCAGCACTTCCAGCGCCCGCAGCAACCCGACATCGCCATGAGGAAAGCCATCCATATCGCGCAACTGCCGCAGTGCGATGTACTGCGCCGTCCACTCGCCAATCCCGTGCAACGCCAACAGCCGTGCCACCCCGCCCTCGCGTCCCGGCGCGAACAACAGCGGATCATCGAGTAGCGCCTGCGCCACGCCCGATAACGTTCGCCCGCGACTTTTCGGCATGCCCAGCGCCGCCAGATCTGCCGTCGCCAACACACCCGCCTGAGGGAAAACATGACTCAAACCCGGCAGCGCCGAGCGTAACGGCGCACCATATTGCGCCACAAGTTTGCCCGCCAAGCGAATCGCTGCCACCACGGTAATCTGCTGACCGAGCACCGCGCGAAACGCCAGCTCCAGACCGTCCCACGCCCCCGGTACCCGCAGCCCCGGGCGCTCGGCGATCAATCGTGCCAGCAATGGATCTTTCGCCAGATGCCCTTGCATCACTGCCAGATCTGCGTCCAGATCAAACAGCCGGCGCAACCTTGCAACAATCTGCGGCAGCAGCGCCGGATCAGGAAAATCCAGTTCGACCTCCAGCGCATCGCCCGTGCCAGACCAAACCGAAACCGTGCCATGCACACCGTTCAAACCGATGCTGCGCGAATACACACCATCAGCCACGGTCTCCATCCCGACCACCGCCCGCGCTGCAAGAAAACCGAGCATAGCCTCCCAGTCATACGGCGGCTGATACGCAAGCCTCAACCTCACAACGCTAACAATCCGCTGTACAAGCCATAGGCCGCCAGCCCTGCACCAATCACCACACAAGTAAAAATGCCCTTCTCGACATGAGTGAACAGCGGCTCGCCCTGCTCATGCTTGGCCTTGGCAAACAGCACCACCCCCGGTGCATACAGCAGCGCCGACAGCAGCAAATACTTCACTCCGCCGGCATACAACAACCACACCGCGTAACACAGGGCGATGCCGCCAATCAGCAAGTCCTTGGTGCGTTCGGCCGAGGCATGTTCATAGGTTTCGCCGCGCCCGCTGAGCAACACCGCATACGCCGCCGACCACAGATACGGCACCAGAATCATCGACGAAGCGAGGTAGATCAGGCTGGTGTAGGTGCCGGCAGAAAACAGTGTGATCAGCAGGAATAGCTGAATCATCACGTTGGTCAGCCATAGCGCATTGACCGGCACATGGTTGGCGTTTTCCTTTTTCAGGAACGCCGGCATGGTCTTGTCCCGGGCCGTGGCGAACAGGATTTCGGCGCAGAGCAGCGCCCATGACAGCAATGCGCCGAGCAGCGACACCGCCAGACCGAGGCTGATCAGCAGCGCGCCCCACGGCCCGACGATGTGTTCCAGCACCGCCGCCAGCGACGGGTTTTGCAACCTGGCCAATTCGGGCTGGCTCATGATCCCCAGCGACAGCACGTTGACCAGCACCAGCAGCGCCAGCACCCCGAGGAAACCGATCACCGTGGCGCGCCCGACATCGGTGCGTTTCTCCGCCCGCGCCGAATAGACGCTGGCGCCCTCGATGCCGATAAACACGAACACCGTCACCAGCATCATGTTGCGCACCTGATCCATCACCCCGCCAAAGCTCGGGTTGCTGCGGCCCCAGATGTCGCGGGTGAAGATATCGGCCTTGAATGCCACCGCCGCGATGACGATGAACATGATCAGCGGCACGATCTTGGCGACCGTGGTCACCTGATTGATGAACGCCGCCTCCTTGATCCCGCGCATCACCAGAAAATGCACGGCCCACAACAGCACCGACGCACAGCCGATGGCAACCGGCGTATTGCCTTGGCCGAATACCGGAAAGAAGTAACCGAGGGTGCTGAACAACAGGACGAAATAACCGACGTTGCCCAGCCAGGCGCTGATCCAGTAACCCCACGCCGACGAAAACCCCATGTAATCGCCAAACCCGGCCTTGGCGTAGGCATAGACCCCGGAATCCAGCTCGGGCTTGCGGTTGGCCAGGGTCTGGAACACGAACGCCAGGGTCAGCATGCCGATAGCGGTGATGCCCCAGCCGATCAGGATCGCTCCGGCATCGGCGCGGGCGGCCATGTTCTGCGGCAAGGAAAAAATCCCGCCACCAATCATCGAACCCACCACCAGGGCGATCAACGCACCCAGTCGCAGCTTTTGCGTCGGTTGCGACATTCTTGTCTCCCTTCATTCATTTGTAACAACTATTAACTAAACGCCTAATACCACACGACGTTTATCAGGTAATACCGAGAAATACCCATTTATATATAGCGACTGAAGCTAACGCCTAGCACGCTAAGACAGTTTTGTGCGCGAATCCTAATAAATCAATTCTGTACTGAAAACAGATGGCGAAAATTTGCCAAAAGCTGAAAAAGAACTAGCGTGTTAATTCGAAAGTAATAAGAGCAATTCCCAACCACATCAGGCAAAAGCCTCTAGGACGGGCTTTCCAGGCGATAGCGTTATGCCTCCAGTTGTTTCATAAGTCATTCATTAACAATGGAATGTGGCCATGCACTGATCTATGTCAGCTGATTGAACAGACAACAGATCTACGCTGTGAACTCTTCTCTCCTGCAATGGAGTCATGCAATGTCTGAAGCTCCCGGAAAACTACGACTAGGTGCACTGGTTGCCTTGGTAGTCGGTTCAATGATCGGTGGCGGGATATTCTCCTTGCCACAAAACATGGCCGCCAGCGCCGACGTCGGCGCGGTACTGATTGGTTGGGCCATCACCGCTGTCGGCATGCTCACCCTCGCTTTTGTCTTTCAAACCCTCGCCAATCGCAAGCCTGACCTGGACGGCGGTGTCTACGCCTACGCCAAGGCCGGATTCGGCGACTACATGGGTTTCTCGTCCGCCTGGGGTTACTGGATCAGTGCCTGGCTGGGCAACGTCGGTTACTTCGTTCTGCTGTTCAGCACCCTCGGCTACTTTTTCCCGATATTTGGTGAAGGCAACACGGTGGCTGCGGTCATCGGCGCTTCAGTGCTGCTGTGGGCCGTGCACTTTCTGGTGCTGCGCGGGATCAAGGAGGCGGCGTTCATCAACCTGGTGACCACGGTCGCCAAGGTCGTGCCACTGCTGCTGTTCGTCCTGATCGCGATCTTCGCCTTCAAACTGGACATCTTCACCGCCGACATCTGGGGTGTGAAAAACCCGGATCTGGGCAGCGTGATGAACCAGGTGCGCAACATGATGCTGGTCACCGTGTGGGTGTTCATCGGCATCGAAGGCGCAAGCATTTTCTCGGCGCGGGCGGAAAAACGTTCCGACGTCGGCAAGGCCACCGTCATCGGTTTCATCACCGTGTTGCTGTTCCTGGTGCTGGTCAACGTGCTGTCGCTGGGCATCATGACTCAGCCGGAACTGGCCAAACTGCAGAACCCGTCGATGGCCGCCGTGCTTGAGCACGTGGTCGGTCACTGGGGCGCGGTGCTGATCAGCGTCGGCCTGATCATCTCGCTGCTGGGCGCGCTGCTGTCGTGGGTGCTGCTGTGTGCGGAGATCATGTTCGCCGCCGCCAAAGACCACACCATGCCGGAGTTTTTGCGCCGCGAGAACGCCAACCACGTACCGGTCAACGCCCTGTGGCTGACCAACGCGATGGTCCAGCTGTTCTTGATCATCACCCTGTTTTCAGCCAGCACTTACCTGTCGCTGATCTACCTCGCCACCTCGATGATTCTGGTGCCGTATCTGTGGTCGGCGGCCTATGCCCTGCTGCTGGCGGTGCGCGGCGAAACCTACGAAGGCTTCGCAGCCGAGCGGCGCAAGGATCTGATCATCGGCGGCATCGCGCTGATCTACGCGGTGTGGCTGCTGTATGCCGGCGGGGTCAAGTATCTGCTGCTCTCGGCCCTGCTCTACGCACCCGGCGCAATCCTGTTCGCCAAGGCCAAGCTCGAACTCAAACAAGCTGTTTTCACCAACGTCGAGAAGCTGATTTTCGCCGCGGTGGTCATTGGTGCCCTGGTGGCAGCCTACGGCCTCTACGACGGCTTCCTGACTCTGTAACACCTGATTGATTGGTTATCTGGAGGATCTGAAATGACCACGGAAAAAGTTAAGTACGGCGTCCATTCCGAAGCCGGCAAACTGCGCAAAGTCATGGTTTGCTCCCCAGGTCTGGCCCACCAGCGCCTGACCCCGAACAACTGCGATGAACTGCTGTTCGACGACGTGCTGTGGGTCGCCCAGGCCAAGCGCGACCACTTCGACTTCGTGACCAAGATGCGTGAACGCGGGATCGACGTGCTGGAAATGCACAACCTGCTGACCGATATCGTCGCCAACCCCGAAGCGCTGGACTGGATTCTTGATCGCAAGGTGACCGCCGACTCGGTAGGCCTGGGCCTGATCAGCGAAGTGAAGTCCTGGCTGAAAAGCCTTGAGCCACGACACATCGCCGAATTTCTGATTGGCGGCGTGTCCGCCGAGGATCTGCCGGACAGCTTCGGCGGCAAGACCATCCAGATGTTCCGCGACTTCCTCGGCCACTCCAGCTTCATCCTGCCGCCGCTGCCGAACACCCAGTTCACCCGCGACACCACTTGCTGGATCTACGGTGGCGTGACGCTGAACCCGATGTACTGGCCGGCGCGTCGTCAGGAAACCCTGCTGGCCACCGCCATCTACAAATTCCACCCGCAGTTCACCAACGCCGACTTCGAGATCTGGTACGGCGACCCGGACAAGGATCACGGCAGCTCGACCCTTGAGGGCGGCGACGTGATGCCAATCGGCAACGGCGTGGTGTTGATCGGCATGGGCGAGCGCTCTTCTCGCCAGGCCATCGGCCAACTGGCGCTGAACCTGTTCAAGAACAAAGCGGTGGAAAAAGTCATCGTCGCCGGCCTGCCGAAGTCCCGTGCAGCGATGCACCTGGACACCGTGTTCAGCTTCTGCGACCGCGACCTGGTGACGATCTTCCCGGAAGTGGTGAACCAGATCGTCGCGTTCACCCTGCGGCCTGACGAAAGCAAACAGGGCGGCATCGACATTCGCCGCGAAGAAACCAACTTCCTCGACACCGTGGCCAAAGCCCTCAACCTGCCGAAGCTGCGCGTGGTGGAAACCGGCGGCAACAGCTTCGCCGCCGAACGCGAGCAATGGGACGACGGCAACAACGTGGTGGCCGTGGAACCGGGCGTGGTCATCGGCTACGACCGCAACACCTACACCAACACCCTGCTGCGCAAGGCAGGCGTGGAGGTCATCACCATCAGCGCCGGCGAACTCGGCCGTGGCCGTGGCGGCGGCCACTGCATGACCTGCCCGATCGTGCGTGACCCAATCGATTACTAAACCTCTGAGCCCTGGCCGCGACTTACAAAGCGCGGCCAGGGGATAACCGACACCGAAGGAGATCCATCATGGCTTTTAATATCCACAACCGTAACCTGCTCAGCCTGGAACACCACACCCCACGTGAGCTGCGTTACCTGCTCGACCTGTCCCGCGATCTGAAACGCGCGAAATACACCGGCACCGAGCAGCAACACCTGAAGGGCAACAACATCGCCCTGATCTTCGAAAAAACCTCGACCCGCACCCGTTGCGCATTCGAAGTGGCGGCCTACGACCAGGGCGCCAACGTCACCTACATCGACCCGAATTCCTCGCAGATCGGTCACAAGGAAAGCATGAAAGACACGGCCCGCGTGCTGGGTCGCATGTACGACGCCATCGAATACCGTGGCTTCAAACAGGAAATCGTCGAAGAGCTGGCGAAGTTCGCCGGGGTGCCGGTGTTCAACGGCCTGACCGATGAATATCACCCAACACAAATGATCGCCGACGTGCTGACCATGCGTGAGCACGCCGACAAGCCGATCCACGAAATCAGCTACGCCTACCTCGGCGACGCGCGCAACAACATGGGCAACTCGCTGCTGCTGGTCGGCGCCAAGCTCGGCATGGACGTGCGTATCTGCGCGCCGAAAGCCCTGTGGCCGCATGACGATCTGGTCGATCGCTGCAAGAAATACGCGGAAGAATCCGGCGCCCGCATCACCCTGACCGAGGATCCGAAAGCCGCGGTCAAAGGCGTCGACTTCATCCACACCGACGTCTGGGTGTCGATGGGCGAACCGGTCGAGGCATGGGCCGAGCGTATCCAGCAGCTGCTGCCGTACCAGGTCAACAAAGAGCTGATGAAGGCCACCGGAAACCCACGCACCAAGTTCATGCACTGCCTGCCGGCGTTCCACAACAGCGATACCAAGGTCGGCAAACAGATCGCCGAGCAGTATCCGCACCTGGCCAACGGCATCGAAGTGACCGACGACGTGTTCGAGTCGCCAGCCTGCATCGCCTTCGAGCAAGCGGAAAACCGCATGCACACGATCAAGGCGATCCTGGTCTCGACCCTGGCTGATCTGTAATCGAAATAGCTCTCACTGACGGAACCAAATCCAAATGTGGGAGCGGGCTTGCTCGCGAAGAGGCCGTGTCAGGCGACATCAAAGGAGCCTGACACACCGCCTTCGGGAGCAAGCCCCCTCCCACAGGGGATTCCGGTTCCGACAGGGAGACCGAGTCGTTAGCCATTTCTCTGCTGAAAAGGATTGCACCATGCGTATCGTCGTAGCTCTGGGCGGTAACGCCCTGCTCCGTCGTGGCGAGCCGATGACCGCTGACAACCAGCGCGCCAACATCCGCATCGCCACCGAGCAAATCGCCAAGATCCATCCCGGCAACCAACTGGTCATCGCCCACGGTAATGGCCCACAAGTCGGCCTGCTGTCGTTGCAGGCGGCGGCCTACACCTCCGTCACCCCCTACCCGCTGGACGTGCTCGGTGCCGAAACCGAAGGCATGATCGGCTACATCATCGAACAGGAACTGGGCAACCTGCTGGACTTTGAAGTGCCGTTTGCCACCCTGCTGACCCAGGTTGAAGTCGACGCCAAGGACCCGGCCTTCCAGAACCCGAGCAAGCCGATCGGCCCGGTCTACGACAAAGCCGAAGCGGAAAAACTCGCCGCCGAGAAAGGCTGGGCGATTGCCCCGGACGGCGACAAATTCCGTCGAGTGGTGGCCAGTCCACGGCCGAAACGCATCTTCGAGATCCGTCCGATCAAGTGGCTGCTGGACAAGGGCAGCATCGTCATCTGCGCTGGCGGCGGCGGGATTCCGACCATGTACGACGAGCATCGCAACCTCAAGGGCATCGAGGCGGTGATCGACAAGGACCTGTGCTCGTCGCTGCTCGCCGAGCAACTGGACGCCGACTTGCTGGTCATCGCCACCGACGTCAACGCGGCGTTCATCGACTACGGCAAGCCGACACAGAAAGCCATCGCCGAAGCGCACCCGGACGAACTGGAACGCCTGGGTTTCGCCGCCGGCTCCATGGGGCCGAAGGTGCAGGCAGCCTGCGAATTCGCGCGCCATACTGGCAAGGTCGCGGTCATCGGTTCGCTCGCGGACATCGAAGCGATCGTCCAGGGCACCGCTGGTACGCGCGTCAGCACGGCGAAGCCGGGCATCAGCTATCGATAACTAGAAACTCCGAGGGCAGGCTTAGGGTCTGCCCTTCTCCCATGCCTTGAAAGGAGAAACCCATGGCCATATTCGAACCGGGTCATTTGCACATCGAGCGGCACGCGTTGAACAAGGACGATGTCAGTTACGACCTGTGCCTCGACTACCAAGTGTTCACCGATCCCAAAGAAGGCAAAGGGATGCAGTTCACCTTGCACGGCAGCATTCAGGGCAAGGACATGAAGGAAACCTTCTTTCTGCCCAAGGACCAGGCCTACAACTTCGCCAGGGACGTGACCAGGATTGTCGAGAAATACGGCATTCCCAAGACCCACAGCAGCATCGGCTCGCAGCACAAGCATTACGATCTGATGTTCGAAGACGTGCGGGTGCAGTTGAATATGAAGTCAGGCGATCCGGTCAAACCGGAACACCTCGAATAACCCGAACACAGCACATTTCCCCTGTGGGAGCGGGGGTGGTGGGGGGGGGGGGGGGGGAGGGAAAAAACAACTCGAA
>NZ_JBYOKU010000062.1:0-19963 GCF_057799175.1 Pseudomonas sp. 14P5.3.2
TGTGTACAGCCCCGGGTAGCCGGACATCAGGAGAGGGAAGATGGATTTGAATGCAGAGGTAGACAACCTGGTCAAGGCGTCCCAGGCGTGGATTCCGATGATCATGGAATACGGCAGCCGCGTGCTGCTGGCGGTGATTACCCTGGCCATCGGCTGGTGGCTGATCAACAAGGTCACGCAAAAGCTCGGCGGTCTGCTGGCCCTGCGCAATGCCGACCTGGCGCTGCAAGGCTTCATCAGCAGCCTGGCGAACATCATCCTCAAGGTGCTGCTGATCGTCAGCGTGGCCTCGATGATCGGTGTCGAAACCACCTCGTTCGTCGCCGCGATTGGTGCTGCGGGTCTGGCGATCGGCCTGGCATTGCAGGGCAGTCTGGCGAACTTCGCCGGCGGCGTGTTGATTCTGCTGTTCCGTCCGTTCCGTATCGGTGACTGGATCGAAGCGCAAGGCGTGGCGGGTACGGTCGACAGCATCCAGATTTTCCACACCGTGCTGCGTACCGGTGACAACAAGACCATCATCGTCCCGAACGGCAATCTGTCGAACGGCATCATCACCAACACCAACCGTCAGCCAACCCGCAAAGTGGTGTTCGACGTGGGCGTGGATTACGAAGCGGATCTGCAAAAGGCGCGTCAGGTGCTGCTGGATCTGGCCAAGGACGATCGCGTTCTGCAGGACCCTGCGCCGCAAGCGGTCATTTCGACTTTGGGTGACAGTTCGATCACTGTTTCCCTGCGTGTGTGGGTTAAAACTGCAGACTATTGGGATGTGATGTTCATGTTTAATGAACAGTCGCGTGATCGTTTGAAGACAGCCGGTATTGATATTCCGTTTCCACAGCGGGTGATTCGTGTGGTTCAGGAATCGGCAACACAATGATAGGTTGCTAATTAAATGCCTGACTTGTTGGTCAGGCATTTATTACAAGTGACAGGCAATAAAAAAGGCCCATCCGAAGATGGGCCTTTTTTTATGCTTCCAAACTAACCACTGACAATTACAGGATGTTCAGTGGGTATTCGGTGATCAGGCGGAACTCTTTAACGTCGCCTTCGCCCTGGTCTGCGTTGGCAGTGTGCCAGGCTTGACGGATGCGGAACGACAGATCTTTCGCTGGGCCAGACTGAACAACGTACTTGGCTTCGAAGTTGGTTTCGTGGTGTTTGCCATCTTCACCGTACAGCGGTGCGCCAGTGCTGGTGCGGTATTGGCTGTTTGCAGCCAGACCGGTACCGTCGATATCCCAACCTTTGACGTAACGAACCATGAAGCTCAGGCCTGGAACGCCGTACTCGGCCATTTTCAGGTCGTAACGGGCTTGCAGGGATTTCTCGCCTGGACCGTTGAAGTCAGAGTACTGGATGGAGTTGGCGAGGAAGATCGAGTCGCCGCCACGGTTGTTCTTGCCCACGCCAACGTAGTCGAAAGGGGTATCGCCGTTAACCTTCTGGAAGGCCAGGGTGAAGGTGTGTGCCTTCAGGAACGACAGCGCGGTTGCCAGGGAGAAGGCAGTGTTGCTGATGTCACCTGCCAGCTTGTCACCGGTATCGGTGGTGCGGTAGATGTTGAAGTCAGTGTTCAGCGAAGTGTCGCCACCGAATGGGGTGGTGAGGTTCACGTTCGCGTAGTACTGGTTCCAGACGTCTTGCAGCTTGGCACCGTAGAGCGACGCGCTCAGGTTTTCGGTGATGCCGTATTTGCCACCGAAATAGTCGATCGACTTGGCTTCTACGCCAGCGTAGTTCGCGTACAGGCCGCCGTCACGGGCGTTCTTGTCCTGGCTGGTCGCCGAGTAGAAGTGACCGGCTTCGAGGTCAAGGTCTTTGACTTCGCTGCTCTGCAGCTGGAAGCCGCTGGCAGTTTGCGGAATGAGGCGGGAACCACCGACAGCGAACACTGGAGCAGTGCTTGGCTGCTGGTCGCCGATTTTCAACTCGGTTTTGGAGATGCGGAACTTGATGGCAGCACCGGCTTTGCCTTGGCTGTCATCCACATCGTGAGAGTAACCGTTAGCCTTGACTACGTCACTACGGCTCATGTTGCCGGAACCGGAAGTACCGTCACCGCCATCCAGTTTGACCGCCAGGTAACCGAATGCATCGATACCAACGCCGACAGTACCTTGGGTGTAACCGGAGTTAAAATTGCCCAGGAAGCCTTGAGTCCAGTCTTTCTGGTCGTGGCCGCCGTTCTTGTTGTCGCGGTTGAAGTAGTAGTTCTTCAACGTTTCGGTGAGTTTTGCATCTTCAACGAAACCTTTGGCTTCTGCCTGGTCACTAACAAACGGGGCGGCCGTAGCCAATTGAGTGCTGGCTGCTGCTGCAACAGCCAGTGCGATTGTGCTCCACTTCATCACGCGCATCGTGATTTGCTCCTTTGGTTTTAGAAGAGTACTGCCGTCCCACCTGTTTTATTATCTGGGCGGCTCTTTCTTTTTGTGTCGGCGCAAACTTATATCACGCCGACAATGTTGGCGATACTTGCTCATACAACCTTTCATGATCTTTACGACGACGTCGCAAACAGCTGGGTTGATGTCGCAAATTCACGTTACCCATGCAGCCGGGCTGACAACTTTATCGCTGTTTCTGGGCCTTTTTGCATCGGTAAAAAAGAGTCCCTGGCAAAACACTTGAATCTCCATTGGGGCAACCCTGCCACCGTATTGGTTGGTCTCCAGCTGCCACTTCCGGTGGCGCGCTTATAGACCATGTGTGTACTGATGCAACAAGCGTGCACAAAGTGCAGGGTTGCCACGTTTATTTTTCTGAACACCTGCCTGTAGCCGTAAAAACCGCATAAAAACGGGGGTTCAAGCCCTTTTGTATCAGGGGCTTGACGCATACCTTTGCATCGTGTTGTCACGTTCGCATGGCGGCATGACAACCAAAAACGTTACCGGTTCACCCCGTCAGTGAGTATTTGGCGGATGCCCGACGCACTGAGCGTAGACGCACTGTGCGGTTTTGGTGCAAAAAATTTACAGGCTGTACCGGATTCATACAGCTTGCGGTGAGTCTGTCACCGGATGGCCAGGGCTGTTTCAGCTAGTTGCTCGCGTTCGAGGCCGGTTCAGGCTCCGGGATGGTGCACAATCTTTGTAGTTGTCTCTTGTCAGGGCTGTGGTGGCCTGGTCGAGTGCACTCATCGTGAAGCCCGGCGCATTCGCAGGTATGCTGCCTGCCTGTCGCTTGGTGCGTTGCCTGTCTGGGTGGCCGCTAAGCTGAATATGTAGATCAGCCGGGAGTGCACGCAGTGTTTGCTTTAGATTCACGACTTCAACAGGACACCCTGACCATCGGCGACTTCCCGCTCTGCCGACTGCTGCTGTCCAACGACGCCAATTACCCGTGGTTCATCCTGGTGCCTCGTCGCGACGATATCAGTGAGTTGTTTCAGTTGGATGTCGCCGACCAGCAGCAGTTGTGGCAGGAAACCACCGCGCTGGCCGAGTTGCTCAAGGACCTGTTCGATGCCGACAAGCTGAACGTCGCTACCCTGGGCAACGTTGTCAGCCAGCTGCATATGCATGTGATCGTGCGTAAGCGTGACGATGCGGCATGGCCAGCGCCGGTCTGGGGCAAACACCCGGCCAAACCCTATGGTGCCGAGGAGGTTGCGGCCATTCGTGAACGGCTGCGCCTGGTGCTGACTGAGCACTTCACGTTTCTGGAGGATTGAGCGATGAGCCTTGAAGAGCGCGTTACCGATCTGGAAAGCCGCCTGGCCTTTCAGGATGACACCATTCAGGCGTTGAACGACGAACTGGTGGCGCAGCAGCGCGTGATCGAGCGCCTGCAACTGCAAATGGCTGCGGTACTCAAGCGTCAGGAAGAAATGGTCGGGCAGTTCGATGCTTTCGAGGAAGAGGCCCCACCGCCACACTACTGATGTCGGCGCTTTTGTAACGGCGTAAAAAAACCGCGATCAGCCAGGCTGCTCGCGGTTTTTTCTTGCCTTGGATCAGCGACGCGGCAGGGCGGCAATCACATCCTCGGCTTGCAGGCCTTTATCCCGGTTCATCACCGAGAACTCAACGCGCTGGCCTTCGACCAGTACGCGGTGGCCTTCGCCACGGATTGCACGAAAGTGCACGAAAATATCATCGCCGGAATCCCGGGAGATAAAGCCGAAGCCTTTGGACGTGTTGAACCACTTGACGGTACCGGTATCGCGGTTGCTCATGTCATAGCTGACAGGCGCGGCGGCCGGTGAAGATTTGTAGAAGCTCACGGCCAGGTGCACAACCACGGCAACCAGGGCGATCACCAGGCTGAACAACACTGCCGGTTGACCGGCGATGACAGGCATCGGTGCGATCAGGGTCAGGGTTTGCAGGACGACAGTCAGCACGAGAAGAGCGCTGACCAGATTTTGCAGATGCTGGCGCGGGCCTTTGTTCCAGTAAGGGATCACTGGAGCGATGACCAGGTTCAGCAGGCCGAAAAAGGCCAGGTAAAGTGCATCGGGTTGTTGCAGGTAAGGAACGGCTTCGGATTTCAGGCTAGGTATGAACGACAGCAGCAAGGCCGCTGCGCCCATTAGCAGGTGGACGATTTTCAACATTTTGATTGGCTCACGTTATGACGGCTCACAAGGAAGAGCTGAAGGCGCACGGTTCGCTTCGGAACAATAAAGAGGCGTTGGACACGTGCCCGGCATCAGCCTATGCACGACACCCCTGAAAAATGGGGCGTAGCGACACACTGCCTATTTAACAGCAAAGCCTGCAGCTACTCAAATTACCCCGGCCAGCGGCACCGGCCCGGTCGATTTGTCGCACGGCGAGCGAAGATTGCCGGCTGCGAGGTGGCGCCTGCCTTGCTAGAGTGGGTCTGCACCTGTTGGATGAATTCAATCGCCTTAGGGGGTAAACATGGCAATCGATATCGGTATCAGTGAAGAAGACCGCAAGTCCATCGTCGAGGGGCTGTCGCGGCTGCTGTCGGACACCTACGTGCTGTATCTGAAAACCCATAACTTCCACTGGAACGTCACCGGTCCCATGTTCAGGACCTTGCATCTGATGTTCGAAGAGCAATACAACGAGCTGGCGCTGGCCGTGGACCTGATCGCCGAGCGCATTCGGGCCCTGGGGTTTCCGGCACCGGGCGCCTACGCGACTTACGCGCGTCTTTCCTCTATCAAGGAAGAAGTCGGCGTGCCAAGCGCCGAGGACATGATCAAGCAGTTGGTCGAGGGTCAGGAAGCGGTGACGCGCACCGCTCGCGGCATCTTCCCGCTTCTGGACAAAGTCAGTGACGAGCCGACGGCCGACCTGCTGACCCAGCGTATGCAGGTGCATGAGAAGACGGCGTGGATGCTGCGTGCGTTGCTCGAGACCTGATAGTCCGGTGCGCGGATGTCCCGGAGTGGTAGATGTCCGCGCGCTGTTTCAAATCTTACCGAACATGTCGGCTTATCCTACGCAGCTGGGCAACTAGTCGTCTGGCGCTGACTTTGCGTCTGCGTTTTTATGAAGACACAGGATGTTGTCTTTATAAAAAGCAGCGATGGCAAAGGAGTGTCAGCGATATGGTAGGTGGAGACAGGCGAAGCGAACATGTCGGTTCGCAGCAGGAAATGAAGGTCGACCCGTTTGTCAGCGATTTCGACTTCGAGCTGATCCGGCCGCTGGCAAGGTCAGTGCGCTTGAACGGGTTTGCCACGTGCTTGAGGCTCGAGCAGGTTTACTGGAACATTCTCGGTGAGATGGCCGGGCACAATGGCTGTTCGGTCAGTACGTTGCTGTCCCACGTTGACCGTCAGGTGCACCTGCGCCACGGCGGGGTGAAAAACTTCAGTGGTCTGGTGCGGGTGGTGTGTGTGATGAATGGTCTGCGGGATACCCCGACGGCCGTCATGCCCTGAACGGCCAATACTTGAAATGACGTGGCGGGCTGTGCAGTCTTACGGCTGCACAGCCCGCATTTAATGGATATAATCCCGCTCTTTCGCCGCAAAGCCCTGCGCGCGGTGGCAATCTGATCGCCGAGACACCTCCATGCCGATGTACGATTATCAATGTGCTTCCTGTGGTCATCAGTTGGAAGCCATTCAAAAGATCAGCGAGGCACCGCTGGTCGACTGCCCTGCCTGTCAGGCGCCAGAGCTCAAGAAACAGCTGTCCATGCCGGGTTTTCGCCTCAGCGGCAGCGGTTGGTACGAAACCGATTTCAAGACCGGAGCCAAGAAGAATCTGGCCGGTGGCGACAAATCTGACTAGGGTTCAGGCCCAGGTCGAACGACACGCGTGAGATTTCGCAGTGCTTGAGTGCGACGGGATCTCCACCGAATTTCGAATTACGAGAAGCGAAACCACTACCATGATGCGCAGCCATTATTGCGGCCAACTGAACGAAAGCCTGGAAGGCCAGGAAATTACCCTTTGCGGATGGGTTCACCGTCGTCGCGACCACGGCGGGGTGATTTTCCTCGATATCCGTGATCGTGATGGTCTGGCTCAGGTGGTGTTCGATCCGGATCGCGCCGAGAGCTTCGCCGCCGCCGATCGCGTGCGCAGCGAATACGTCGTGAAGATCACCGGCAAGGTGCGTCTGCGTCCGGCCGGTGCGACCAACGCCAACATGGCGTCGGGCATGATCGAAGTGCTGGGCTACGAGCTGGAAGTGCTGAACGAGTCGGAAACCCCGCCGTTCCCGCTCAACGAATACTCCGACGTCGGCGAAGAAACCCGCCTGCGCTACCGCTTCCTGGACCTGCGTCGTCCGGAAATGGCCGAGAAGCTGCGTCTGCGTTCGCGCATGACCACCAGCATCCGTCGCTTCCTCGACGAGAACGGCTTCCTCGACGTCGAAACACCGATCCTGACCCGTGCTACCCCGGAAGGCGCCCGCGACTACCTGGTGCCGAGCCGTACTCACGCCGGTTCGTTCTTCGCGCTGCCGCAATCGCCTCAGCTGTTCAAGCAACTGCTGATGGTTGCCGGTTTCGACCGTTACTACCAGATCGCCAAGTGCTTCCGCGACGAAGACCTGCGTGCCGACCGTCAGCCTGAGTTCACTCAGATCGACATCGAGACCAGCTTCCTCGACGAAAAAGACATCATGGGCCTGACCGAAGGCATGATCCGCAACCTGTTCAAGGAAGTGCTGGATCTGGAATTCGGCGAATTCCCGCACATGACCTTCGAAGAAGCCATGCGTCGTTACGGTTCCGACAAGCCGGACCTGCGTAACCCGCTGGAACTGGTCGACGTCGCCGATCAACTCAAAGAAGTCGAATTCAAGGTCTTCAGCGGCCCGGCCAACGATCCGAAATGCCGTATCGCTGCACTGCGCGTTCCAGGCGGGGCGAGCATGCCGCGCAAGCAGATCGACGACTACACCAAGTTCGTCGGCATCTACGGTGCCAAGGGCCTGGCGTACATCAAGGTCAACGAGCGCGCTGCCGGTGTTGAAGGTCTGCAATCGCCGATCGTGAAAAACATCCCTGAAGCCAACCTGAACGTGATCCTCGATCGCGTCGGCGCGGTTGACGGCGACATCGTGTTCTTCGGCGCCGACAAGGCCAAGATCGTCAGCGAAGCCCTGGGCGCGCTGCGTATCAAACTCGGTCACGACCTCGACCTGCTGACCTGCAAGTGGGCGCCAATGTGGGTCGTCGACTTCCCGATGTTCGAAGAAAACGACGACGGCAGCTTCTCTGCGCTGCACCACCCGTTCACCGCACCGAAGTGCTCCCCTGAAGAGCTGGAAGCCAATCCGGCCGGCGCTCTGTCCCGCGCCTACGATATGGTGCTCAACGGTACCGAGCTGGGTGGCGGTTCGATCCGTATCCACCGCAAGGAAATGCAACAAGCGGTGTTCCGTCTGTTGGGTATCAATGAAGCAGAACAGGAAGAGAAGTTCGGCTTCCTGCTCGACGCGCTGAAGTACGGTGCACCGCCGCACGGTGGTCTGGCCTTCGGTCTGGACCGTCTGGTGATGCTGATGACCGGCGCCCAGTCGATCCGTGAAGTGATCGCCTTCCCGAAAACCCAGAGTGCTGCGGACGTCATGACGCAAGCGCCGGGTGTGGTGGATGCCAAGGCACTGCGCGAGCTGCACATTCGTTTGCGCGAAACGCCAAAGGCTGAGTAAGACGGGCCTGAAGGCGCATCTTCGGATGCGCCTTTTTTCTATCTATAGAGAGCAGGTCGAGATTTTTTGTTTGCTGGCCGCTGCATGAGCAGGGCGGGCAACGTTTCAAGAGAATTCGGAGCGAGTTATGGCAGGTCATTCCAAGTGGGCGAACATCAAGCACCGCAAAGAACGTCAGGATGCCAAGAGAGGCAAGATCTTCACCAAGTGGATCCGTGAGCTGACCGTTGCGGCCCGTCAGGGCGGCGGCGATCCGGGTTCCAACCCGCGTCTGCGCCTGGCCCTGGACAAGGCTCTCGGCGCGAACATGAGCCGCGACATCATCGATCGTGCCGTTGCGCGTGGCGCCGGTGCGACCGAAGCGGACAACGTTGAAGAGCTGACCTATGAAGGTTACGGCCCGGGCGGCGTGGCGGTGATGGTCGAGTGCATGACCGACAACCGCAACCGTACCGCAGCTGCCGTGCGCCATGCGTTCAGCAAATGTGGCGGCAACCTTGGTACCGACGGTTCGGTTGCGTATCTGTTCGAGCGCAAGGGGCAGATCAGCTTTGCCCCGGGCGTCGATGAAGACGCGCTGACCGAAGCGGCGCTGGAAGCGGATGCCGACGACGTGGTCAGCCATGAAGACGGCTCGATCGACGTGTTCACCTCGTTCACCAGCTTCTATGCCGTGCGTAACGCGCTGGAAGCGGCCGGGTTCAAGGGTGACGACGCAGAAATCGTCATGCAGCCGACCACCAGTGCCGAACTGGATCTGGAAGGCGCGGAGAAGGTGCTCAAGCTGATCGACATGCTCGAGGATCTGGATGACGTGCAGAACGTCTACTCCAACGCGGACATTCCGGAAGATGTGGCCGCTCAGCTCGGTTAAGAGCGACTAGGCTTCAATGTGGGAGCGGGCTTGCTCGCGAATGCGGCGAATCAGCAAGCATCAATGCTGAATGACACGCCGCATTCGCGAGCAAGCCCGCTCCCACATTGGTTATTCGCTGTTTTGATTTTCGTGTTTCTACCGAATCCGCAGGCGTTATGACTTTAATTCTGGGTATCGACCCCGGCTCGCGCATCACCGGTTACGGGGTTGTTCGCGATACCGGCCGCGGCGGCTGCATCTACGTGGCGTCGGGCTGCATCCGTACCGGCGCCGGCGAGCTGCATGAGCGGCTGCAAATCGTTTATCGCGGCGTGCGTGAAATCATTCAGACCTATGGCCCGGTGACCATGGGCATCGAAAAAGTGTTCATGGCGAAAAACGCCGATTCGGCCCTCAAGCTCGGCCAGGCTCGCGGTGCGGCAATCGTTGCCGGTGCCGAGGAAAGCCTGGAGATTGCCGAGTACACCGCCACCCAGGTCAAGCAAGCCGTGGTCGGCACCGGCGCCGCTAATAAGGAACAGGTGCAGATGATGGTCATGCACATGCTCAAGCTGACCAGCAAACCGCAGATCGATGCCTCGGATGCCCTGGCCATCGCGATTTGTCACGCGCACACCCGTTCCAGCCTGCTGCCGCATGGCCTGGGAACCGCACGCAGTCGTGGCGGGCGCCTGCGTCTCTGATAGCATCAGCAATCATTTTTGCGGAATGCGGATTTCGCGCCTGGGTCGTCGGCCCGATTCCCGCCTTCCATCTGTCGCCAGCCCACGGCTGGCCAACGCTCAAGGATCTGAAACGTGATTGGACGCTTGCGCGGCACCTTGGCTGAGAAACAGCCGCCGCACCTGATTCTGGATGTAAACGGCCTCGGGTATGAGCTGGAAGTGCCCATGACCACCCTTTATCGTCTGCCGTCGGTCGGTGAACCGCTGACGCTGCACACCCATTTGGTCGTACGCGAAGACGCGCAGTTACTCTATGGTTTCGCCGGCAAGCGTGAGCGAGACTTTTTTCGTGAGTTGATCCGTCTCAATGGTGTCGGACCGAAACTGGCCCTGGCCTTGATGTCGAGCCTGGAAGTCGATGAACTGATCCGCTGCGTGCAATCCCAGGACACTTCGGCGCTGACCAAGGTACCGGGGGTTGGCAAGAAAACTGCCGAGCGTCTGCTGGTCGAATTGAAGGATCGCTTCAAGGCCTGGGAAACCTCACCGGCCATGTTCGCCCTGGTGCCGAATCAGCCGGACGGCCCGGCGCCGGTCAATACCGCTGAAAACGATGCGGTCAGCGCGCTGATTTCTCTGGGCTACAAACCGCAGGAAGCGAGCAAGGCGATTACCGCCATCAAGGACAAGAATTTGAGCAGTGAAGACCTGATCCGCCGCGCCCTGAAGGGAATGATTTAAGTGATTGAAGCTGATCGTCTGATCGCCGCCGCGCACAGTCCGCGCGAGCGCGAAGAAGTCCAGGACCGGGCCATTCGCCCGGTTAGCCTGGCCGACTACATTGGCCAGCCGACTGTCCGCGAGCAGATGGAGCTGTTCATCCAGGCGGCGCGTGGTCGCAGTGAATCGCTGGATCACACGTTGATCTTCGGCCCGCCGGGGCTGGGCAAGACCACCCTGGCCAACATCATCGCCCAGGAAATGGGCGTGTCGATCAAGAGCACGTCCGGCCCGGTACTTGAGCGTCCGGGCGACCTGGCGGCACTGCTGACCAATCTTGAGCCGCACGACGTGTTGTTCATCGACGAAATCCATCGTCTGTCACCCATCGTTGAAGAAGTGCTGTACCCGGCGATGGAAGATTTCCAGCTCGACATCATGATCGGCGAAGGACCGGCGGCGCGCTCGATCAAGCTGGATCTGCCACCGTTCACTCTGGTGGGCGCCACTACTCGTGCCGGCATGCTGACCAACCCGTTGCGTGACCGCTTCGGTATCGTCCAGCGTCTGGAGTTCTACAGCACGGCGGATCTGGCGACGATTGTCAGTCGGTCTGCGGCTATTCTCGGTCTGCCACTGGATCCGGAGGGTTCTTTCGAAATCGCTCGTCGTGCCCGTGGTACGCCGCGGATCGCCAATCGCCTGCTGCGTCGGGTGCGCGATTTTGCCGAAGTGCGCGCCAAGGGCCATATCACCAAGTCGGTGGCGGATCTGGCCTTGAACCTGCTGGACGTCGACGAACACGGCTTCGATCATCAGGACCGGCGCTTGCTGCTGACCATGATCGAGAAGTTCGATGGCGGTCCGGTAGGCATCGACAGCCTGGCGGCGGCGATCAGTGAAGAGCGTCATACCATTGAAGACGTGCTGGAGCCGTACCTGATCCAGCAGGGCTACATCATGCGTACGCCACGGGGCAGGGTGGTGACACGGCATGCGTATCTGCATTTCGGTTTAAACATTCCGTCACGAATGGGCGAAATGCCCGTGGCAGACGAGTTTCTCGATGCCTTGGACGATTGATACACATTTATTGGCGATTTATTCAGCGTTTGTACTGTCACAGGACGGTACTTTTGCGGTAAAGCCTTAAACACTGAAAAAACAGTTGCCTGGCCGGATTGGCAACCCGAGGAGTAAGCACTAGAGTATGCGCGCGCAAAACGGGCTTGAGCCGTTCGCACATCGTTGTCGCGTTTATTACGAGGACACCGATGCCGGCGGCATCGTGTATTACGTTAATTACCTCAAGTTTATGGAACGGGCTCGAACCGAGCGGCTCCGGACGCTGGGCTTTGCCCAGTCGGAACTGGCAGGGGAGGACCTGTTGTTTGTCGTGCATTCCAGCGAAGCGCGCTACCACGCGCCGGCGCGACTGGACGACGAACTGCTGGTAAGCGCTGATGTAATCGAATTGAACCGTGCCAGCCTGCGCTTTAAACAGCAGGTCAGGCGGGCCACGGATAATGTGCTGCTCTGTGAAGGGCAGTTTCTGGTGGCCTGTGTGCGCACCGACAGTTTGAAACCCCGGGCCATGCCCGAATCCTTGCGTGCGGCCTTTGCCGACGCGGGCGGCACGGGTACACACTCAAAGCAGGAGATAAAGCGTGGAAGCTAACGTCGTCGACCATTCCTCCATGTGGAGCCTGGTCAGCAATGCCAGCATCGTGGTGCAGTTGGTAATGTTGACCCTGGTGGCCGCATCGGTGACCTCATGGATCATGATCTTTCAGCGCAGCAATCTGTTGCGCGCCGGTCGACGCGCCCTGGAGAGCTTCGAAGAGCGCTTCTGGTCGGGTATCGATCTGTCCAAGCTGTACCGTCAGGCCGGCAGCAACCCGGATCCGGATTCGGGCGTGGAGCAGATCTTCCGTGCCGGTTTCAAGGAATTCTCCCGTCTGCGTCAGCAGCCAGGTGTTGACCCTGAAGCGGTGATGGAAGGTGTGGCCCGTGCCATGCGCGTCGCCATCTCCCGTGAAGAAGAGAAGCTGGAGCAGAGCCTGCCGTTCCTCGCCACTGTCGGTTCGGTCAGCCCGTACATCGGTCTGTTCGGTACCGTGTGGGGCATCATGAACTCCTTCCGTGGTCTGGCTCAGGCCCAGCAAGCGACCCTGGCCACCGTGGCCCCGGGTATCGCCGAAGCCCTGATCGCCACCGCGATCGGCCTGTTCGCCGCGATCCCGGCCGTTATCGCTTACAACCGTTTCTCTGCCCGCAGCGAAACCTTGCTGAGCCGCTACTACACCTTCGCCGATGAGTTCCAGGCGATCCTGCACCGCAAAGTGCACACCAGCGAAGAATAAGCAGGTATTTCCCGATGGCTTTAATCGCTCGAGCCCGAAACAAGCGCAAGCCGGTCGCCGAGATGAACGTGGTGCCATACATCGACGTGATGCTGGTGCTGCTGGTTATCTTCATGGTGACCGCGCCGATGCTCAATCAGGGCGTGAAAGTGGATCTGCCCAAGGTTTCCAGCGAAGCCTTGCCGCAGGACAACAACACTCAGGTGCTGACCATTTCGATCAAGGCTGACAAGACCTACTACTGGAACCTTGGCAGCGAAGTCGACACTGAAAAGCAGCAGGACAGGGCAATGACGCTGCCGCAGATGACTGACGCGGTGACCAAGATCATTCGTGCCGGCACCGAAGGTGGCAAGCGTACCCAGGTCTTTATTCGTGGCGACAAGTCGGTCGACTACGGCTCCGTCATGGGGGCCATGGGCGGGTTGCAGAAAGCCGGGGTCGGTAATGTTGGTTTGATTACCGAGGCCCCCTGATGCAGCAACAGCGAGAGCCGTCCGCCTCGGAAAGCTACTTCTGGCCTAGTGTTCTGGCAATTGTCCTGCACGTGCTGGTGTTCGGCATGCTGTTCGTCAGTTTCGCCTTCACACCGGAGTTGCCGCCGGCCAAGCCGATTGTTCAGGCGACCCTGTACCAGCTGAAATCGAAAAGTCAGGCAACCACCCAGACCAATCAGAAGATTGCGGGTGAGGCGAAGAAATCCGCCGCGCGCCAGACCGAAGTCGAGCAGATGGAGCAGAAAAAGGTCGAGCAGGAAGCGGTGAAGGCTGCGGAACAAAAGAAAGAAGAAGCGGCTCAAAAGGCCGAGGAAGCCAAGAAGGCCGATCAGGCGAAGAAAGCGGACGAGGCGAAAAAGGCTGATGAAGCCAAGAAAGCCGACGATGCGAAGAAAGCCGAGGCCAAGAAGGCAGAAGAGAAACAATTGGCTGATATAGCCAAGAAGAAAGCCGAAGAAGAGGCTAAAGAAGAGGCCAAGAAAGAGGCCGCTGAAGAAGCCAAGAAGAAGATCGTCGAAGACGCGAAGAAGAAAGCCGCCGAAGACGCCAAGAAAAAAGCTGAAGCTGAAGAGGCGAAGAAGAAAGTCGCCGACGAAGCGAAGAAGAAAGCTGCTGCCGATGCTGCGAAGAAGAAAGCGCAGGAAGCGGCACGTAAATCCGCCGAAGAGAAAAAGGCTCAGGCCCTCGCAGATTTGCTTTCCGACACGCCGCAGCGTCAGCAGGCCTTGGCCGATGAACAGGGTGACGAAGTTGCGGGCAGTTTCGATGACCTGATTCGTGCTCGCGCAGCGGAAGGTTGGGCACGTCCTCCTTCGGCACGCAAAGGCATGACGGTCGTGCTGCAAATCGGCATGTTGCCGGACGGTACGGTGACTTCGGTCAGCGTGGCCAAGTCCAGTGGCGACGGTCCGTTCGATGCTTCGGCAGTCGCGGCGGTCAAGAATATTGGACGTTTGACGGAAATGCAGGGAATGAAGCCGAGCGATTTCGCTCCGTATCGTTCATTCAAGATGACATTCACACCTGAGGATCTAGCCTTGTGAGAAACCTTCTTCGAGGAATGCTGGTCGTGATCTGCTGCATGGCAGGGATCGCGATGGCGGATGAAAAGAACATTCTGGTCACCAGCGGCAGCGATCGGGCGACTCCGATCGCCGTCGTACCGTTCGGTATGCAGGGCGGTGCCGTGCTGCCGGACGACATGGCAGAAATCATTGGTAACGATTTGCGGAACTCGGGCTACTACTCGCCGATTCCAAAGCAAAACATGATCAGCCAGCCAAGCCAGCCGAGCGAAATCATCTTCCGTGACTGGAAGGCGGTGGGTGCTCAATACATGATGGTCGGCAGCATTGCTCCAGCGGGCGGTCGTCTGCAGGTGCAGTGGGCACTGTTCAATGTGGCCACCGAGCAGAAAGTGGCTGACGGCAGTGTGTCCGGTACCACCGAGCAACTGCGTGACATGGCGCACTTCATCTCGGACCAGTCGTTCGAAAAACTCACCGGTATCAAAGGTGCGTTTTCGACCCGTCTGCTGTACGTGACAGCCGAGCGTTTCTCCGAGAAGAACACTCGCTACACCCTGCAGCGTTCGGACTACGACGGCGCACGTGCCGTGACTCTGCTGCAATCGCGTGAGCCGATCCTGTCGCCGCGTTTCGCACCGGATGGCAAGCGCATCGCCTACGTGTCGTTCGAGCAGAAGCGTCCACGGATCTTCATGCAGAACATTGACACCGGTCGCCGTGAGCAGATCACCAACTTCGAAGGCCTGAACGGCGCGCCAGCCTGGTCGCCGGATGGCAATCGCCTGGCTTTCGTCCTGTCGAAAGACGGTAACCCGGACATCTATGTGATGAACCTGGGTTCGCGTCAGATCACTCGTGTGACTGCAGGTCCTGGCATCAACACCGAACCGTACTGGGGCAAGGATGGTTCGACCATCTACTTCACCTCGGACCGTGGCGGCAAGCCGCAGATCTACAAAACCAGCGCCAGCGGCGGTGGTGCCGAGCGTGTGACCTTCATTGGCAACTACAACGCCAACCCGAAGCTTTCGGCTGATGAAAAGACTCTGGTGATGATCCATCGCCAGGATGGTTTCACCAATTTCAAGGTGGCGGCCCAGGATTTGCAGCGAGGTAGTGTAAAGATCCTCACTGATAGCACTCTGGACGAGTCACCTACTGTTGCGCCCAACGGCACCATGGTAATCTACGCCACCCGCCAGCAGGGCCGGGGAGTCTTGATGCTCGTGTCCATTAATGGACGCGTGAGGCTCCCGCTTCCTACCGCACAAGGCGAAGTCAGAGAACCGTCCTGGTCCCCTTACCTGAACTGACGCGGCGCTTTACGTTTTACTTAACACACTGGGGTTCATTAGGAGTTTCACGATGGAAATGCTGAAGTTTGGTAAATTTGCTGCGCTGGCTCTGGCCATGGCTGTAGCTGTAGGTTGCTCGTCCAAAGGCGGCGACAACGCCGGTGAAGGCGCTGTTGATCCAAACGCTGGTTACGGCGCAAACACTGGTGCCGTTGACGGTTCCCTGAGCGAAGAAGCTGCTCTGCGCGCAATCACCACCTTCTACTTCGAATACGACAGCTCGGACCTGAAGCCAGAAGCCATGCGCGCTCTGGACGTTCACGCCAAAGACCTGAAAGCAAACGGCGCTCGCGTTGTTCTGGAAGGCAACACCGACGAACGTGGTACTCGTGAGTACAACATGGCACTGGGCGAGCGTCGTGCGAAAGCCGTTCAGCGCTACCTGGTACTGCAAGGTGTTTCCCCAGCTCAGCTGGAACTGGTTTCCTACGGCGAAGAGCGTCCAGTTGCTACCGGCAACGACGAGCAGTCCTGGGCTCAAAACCGTCGCGTCGAACTGCGTAAGTAATTCGATATGCGAACGTGCCGTCGTGCTGTAACTGTCCTGGCTCTCAGTCTCGCACCGCTTGCGGTGTGGGCTGCGGTTCCTGTGGTCGATGACAACTCCGGTTATAACAATAGCGGGAGCAGCTATCCGCCTGCGGGTTACGGTACGAACGGCGCCTATGCCGGGGGAGCGGCTTCGGCCCCTGCCTCGGCACAGGGCATGCTGTTCAACCAACTGCAACAGATGCAGGATCAGATATCGCGCCAGCAAGGTGTGATCGAAGAACTGCAGAATCAGGTTGCGCGCATGAAACAGGAATCCCTGGAGCGATACCAGGATCTTGATCGGCGCATAGGATCCGGTGCTGCACCTGCCGCGAATCCTGAGAATTCTTCTGCCGGTGGCGATGCAAGTGCTGCTGCCGGTGCTGCCGCTGGCGCCGGGGCTGCTGCCGCCCAGGCACCTGCTGCGAGTAGCGAACCGGGTGATCCGGCCAAGGAAAAGCTGTATTACGATGCGGCTTTCGACCTGATCAAAGCCAAGGATTTCGACAAGGCCAGCCAGGCTTTCTCGGCATTCCTGCGCAAATACCCGAACAGCCAGTACGCGGGCAACGCCCAATACTGGTTGGGTGAAGTGAACCTGGCCAAGGGCGATCTGCAAGGTGCAGGTCAGGCTTTTGCCAAGGTGTCGCAGCTCTATCCCAAGCACGCCAAAGTGCCGGATTCGCTGTACAAGCTGGCTGACGTAGAGCGCCGCCTCGGTCACACCGACAAGGTCAAAGGCATTCTGCAGCAGGTGGTTTCCCAATACCCGGGTACCTCTGCGGCTCAGCTGGCTCAACGCGATCTGCAACGCATGTAAGTGTGTTTGACCCGTTTGGAAGAAACCCGCGCTTGTCGCGGGTTTTTTCGTTAGAATTCACGCCCTTTTTCTGAAACACGCTTCTGGTGATCTACGCGTTGGCGGGGTTGCTTGAAGTGCCTGACGGAGGCGGACAGCCTGTTTAGCTGTTACGCCCGTGGCGACTATGCAAGACACATTGAGAATTACCGAAGTTTTCTACTCGTTGCAGGGGGAAACACGGACTGCCGGGCTGCCCACGGTTTTTGTGCGCCTGACCGGTTGCCCATTGCGTTGCCAATACTGCGACAGTGCCTATGCGTTCAGCGGCGGTACGATCCGCACCCTCGACGACATCCTCGAGCAAGTGGCCGGATATCGTCCGCGCTATGTCTGTGTGACCGGCGGTGAGCCGCTCGCACAGCCGAACGCCATCCCTTTGCTTAAACAGTTGTGCGATGCCGGTTACGAAGTGTCACTGGAAACCAGTGGTGCGCTCGACATCTCGGCGGTAGATTCGCGCGTCAGTCGCGTAGTCGACTTGAAGACGCCGGACTCTAAAGAGGCGCATCGCAACCGCTACGAAAATATCGAACTGCTGACGCCCAACGATCAGGTGAAGTTTGTCATCTGCTCGCGGGACGACTATGACTGGGCGGTCTCGAAGCTGATCCAGTACGGTCTCGATCGACGTGCGGGAGAAGTGCTGTTTTCCCCAAGTCATCATGACCTCAATGCCAGGGATCTGGCGGACTGGGTGGTGGCAGACAACCTGCCGGTGCGGCTGCAATTGCAGCTGCATAAATATCTATGGAATGACGAGCCGGGGCGCTGATATGACTGAACAACTGAACACTAATGAAAAACGTGCGGTAATCCTGCTGTCGGGTGGTCTGGATTCGGCGACGGTCGTGGCGATGGTCCGGGCTGAAGGCTACGCCTGCTACACCATGAGCTTCGATTACGGTCAGCGCTCTCACGCTGAATTGCACGCCGCCGCACGTGTTGCCCGCGATCTGGGTGTGGTCGAGCACAAAGTGATCGGTCTGAACCTGAACGGCATGGGCGGCTCGGCGCTGACCGACACCAGCATCGACATTCCGGAAGAGCTGGGCGAGGGCATTCCGGTGACCTACGTGCCGGCGCGCAACACGGTGTTCCTGTCGCTGGCGCTGGGCTGGGCTGAAGTGCTCGGCGCGCGTGACATCTTTATTGGCGTCAACGCGGTGGACTATTCCGGTTACCCGGATTGCCGTCCCGAGTTCATCGAGTCGTTCGAGCGCATGGCCAACCTGGCGACCAAGGCGGGCGTGGAAGGCAACGGTTTCCGCATCCAGGCCCCGCTGCAGAACCTGAGCAAGGCGCAGATCGTCCAGGCGGGCGTGAAGCTCGGTGTGGATTATGGCCTGACCGTTTCCTGCTATCAGGCGGACGATGAAGGCCGCGCGTGCGGCAAATGCGACAGCTGCCGCCTGCGTGCAGAAGGCTTCGCAGCGGCCGGTGTAAGCGATCCAACACCTTATTTTTGATTTTTTTCAAAAAGGTGTTGAATAGTCCTTAAAAATCAGTATTATACGCGCCACCACACAGCGGGTCGTTAGCTCAGTTGGTAGAGCAGTTGGCTTTTAACCAATTGGTCGTAGGTTCGAATCCCACACGACCCACCATATTTGGCGGTTTAGAAAATCCGGAAGGCCCACGAAAGTGAGGATTTCCGGGTTTTTTTTTGCCTGCGATTCGGGCACCGCTCCTTTCATCATCGCCTGCGCTGACACAGGTCAGAATCATCTTTTGTATCAACGGGATATTCTGTAGCCTTGCGCAGCTTCAACGCTGTCCGTGCCTGATAAAAACTCACTCTCCCGGCGGTACCCTCAAGCGGTCCGGAGCCGGGTGTATACTCGACTTTCGCGCGAAAGCGCCTGCAGGTCTTGCGAACATGACGCAGATTTCCGAACGCCTTCTGGTTCAAGCCCACCTCGATGCCAAACAGCCTAAACCGCTGAGTGCCGAGGAGGAGGCCTACTACCGTTCCGCCATCGCCGCTGAGCTCAAGGCTCAGGACGCGGTGCTGGTTGCCCACTTCTATTGCGATCCGGTGATTCAGGCCCTGGCCGAAGAAACCGGTGGCTGTGTGTCCGACTCCCTGGAGATGGCCCGCTTCGGCAATGCCCATCCGGCCAAGACCGTGGTGGTCGCCGGCGTGAAGTTCATGGGCGAGACCGCAAAGATCCTCAACCCGGAAAAACGCGTGCTGATGCCGACCCTGGACGCGACCTGCTCGCTGGACCTGGGGTGCCCGGTGGACGAGTTCTCGGCGTTCTGCGATCAGCATCCGGAGCGCACGGTGGTGGTGTACGCCAACACCTCGGCCGCCGTCAAAGCCCGGGCTGACTGGGTAGTGACGTCGAGCTGTGCGCTGGAGATCGTCGAAAGCCTGATGGACAACGGCGAGACCATTATCTGGGGCCCGGACAAGCACCTGGGCACTTACATTCAGCGCAAGACCGGCGCCGACATGCTGCTGTGGGACGGTGCCTGCATCGTCCACGAGGAATTCAAGTCCAAGCAACTCGAAGACATGAAAGCGCTGTACCCGGACGCCGCGATTCTGGTGCACCCCGAGTCGCCGACCTCGGTGATCGAACTGGCAGACGCCGTAGGTTCCACCAGTCAGTTGATCGCTGCCGCGCAAAGCCTGCCGAACAAGACCCTGATCGTTGCCACCGACCGTGGCATCTTCTACAAGATGCAGCAGTTGTGCCCGGACAAGGTCTTCATCGAGGCGCCAACCGCCGGTAACGGCGCAGCGTGCCGCAGTTGCGCACATTGCCCGTGGATGGCCATGAACACCCTTGAGCGCACGCTCAAGAGCCTGAAGGAAGGGACGAACGAGATCTTTGTCGATCCGGCGTTGATTCCGCAGGCGATCCGTCCGTTGAAGCGCATGCTGGATTTCACTCAGGCGGCGCGGATGAAGCTGGCGGGTAACGCTTAAGCTCGTTGAGGCAACACGCAAAAC
>NZ_JBYOKU010000063.1:0-19928 GCF_057799175.1 Pseudomonas sp. 14P5.3.2
CCCCCCCCCCCACCCCGCTCCCACATTGGTTTATGGGGTGTTCAGGACGGCCAATGCCGGGCAAATACCGGCGCCAGCACCGGGTGCCGGTCAATGCGCTGCAACCACGCATAAAACCCTGGACGGGCCTGGCGCAGATGCTCGCGACTCCCCGCCCAGCGCGTCACCACGGCCGCCAGCACGTCCAGTGCTCCCGGCTTTTCGTCGTCCAGATACAGCTCGGCGGAAAACTGGTCGGCGAACACCTCCCAACTCCAGTGCAAACGCTCGCGGGCACCGGCCATCAGGTTTTGCCGTGAGGCCTCGTCGGGCATCACCAGCCAGCGCTCGGGGTAGTCGATGACGCCGATGGCCGCGTAGCAATTGCTGGCGATGTAGACCATGCCGCGAATCGCCTGGTCGCGATCCCCCGGCTTGTCCGGCAACAGACCGGAATCGGGAAAACTCAGGCCCAGGTGAATCAGAATCGCCACACTCTCGGTGATCGCACTGCCATCGGGCAATTGCAGGGTCGGCACCTGCTTCAGTGGATTGAGCAGCGCCAGTGCCTCGGCGGCTTCGGTCGAGGCCTGGCTATCGATGAAGCGGTAGGCGATCTGGCACAACTCCAGCGCCGCTTCGATCGCGGCAGCACCTGAATTGAGATGTCCGTAAAGTTGATACATGTCCCCTCCTCGATCTCGACAGGTCTGGTGTAGCCCTATTTATAGCGGGTGTATCGGCTTTGGCACATTTTTTCCATGCTCTCGCGACTTGCGAATTCAAACCTCGCAAAACAGCGCTGGCGGTGCCCATCCCGCACCAAGAGCAATCATCGAACGCTATCCGCGTTCTTGTAAGGTGCGATACCGAACCAAAAGTTCGCGTATCCGAGCTGGCAACAAGGAGGTCACTGCGTGAATCTTCAATCGTTCTGCCGCATTACTACTGCCTGTGGGTATCAATTGGCGCAACGCCGAGTTCACCGCCACAGTCCCGGCAATCAATACCTTTATCTTATTACCTGAACCCGACAGTCCTGCACTGCGTTTGGCGCCATTGGCTGCGCCAGCGGCAATACACTATTTATTTTTTAAATACACCGCATGAAGTTATTGCACAAACGATCAATCGATGACCGGCAACAGGATTGTCGAACAATAACTTAAGGCCTTTTGTTATTGCACCAAAAGCGCACTCCCGAGCATAACTAACCAACATTTAAAACAATTATTTCAATTGAACAAGAACAAGGAATACAGCCTGTGATCCGTTAATCCATTGACCGCACCAAATCAGTCCGCCACGCACCATCAAGCGCCCTGGCGGACTCGAGTTCAGCGGCTCTATCTGGCTAATTTGCCTGATACAGCGCCAGGCCTGACTCGCCTGTAAAAAAGCCCCGGGATTCGGGGCCGTGGACAGTCACGCATTAAAGAAAACTCGGCCCGCCAATAAAACTTATATAAATGCGACATGGGTAACAGCTATGAAATAACCGCTGTACATTTGCGCAACATTTGGCACAGCGGTTGCAAAACAAAATTTGAGTAATCAACTGTAGGAGCTGCCGAAGGCTCGGGCCGTTCCTACATAAAGCACAAGAACAACCAGGGAATGGCTAATGAACACTCGAAGTCGATGGCTCTAAGCCAGTAACTGTAAGCAAGCTCTTTTCAATAGATAGTTCAACTATCGGCTTGCGTACACCCAAAAGAAAGTTTCACCCACCCACTCGAACATCAACCAATTGTTCGGACGGCACCTTATTGCCCTTCATCAACCCGAGGGAGCTTTAATGAACGATGCGGTAAAGCACAGAACCCTGCCGGGGCCGTTACGGGAAGCGCCAATCCCGCCGCCACCGGACAGGCCGGTTTTCGCAGCCAACACGTCGCAACCCGGCGGGTTGAATAAACAGCAGATGCTGTTGCTGGTGGCGGTGTCGGCGCTGATACACGGCGGCGCCTGGTGGTTTCTGCAGCAGACTCGACCCGAGCCCCTGCCGACACCGCCGCAGATCCCGGAAATGACTGTCGAGCTGAGCAGCCCGACACCGCCTGCGCCGCCCACGCCGGAGCCACCACCGCCACCCCCTCCACCTCCGGAGCCTGAACAACCGGTGGAAGACGAAGACGCGGTCAAGCCACCGCCCAAACCGGTGGAGAAGCCGAAGCCGCTCGAAAAGCCCAAACCGGT
This sequence comes from Pseudomonas sp. 14P5.3.2, assembly GCF_057799175.1. NCBI lineage: Bacteria > Pseudomonadati > Pseudomonadota > Gammaproteobacteria > Pseudomonadales > Pseudomonadaceae > Pseudomonas > Pseudomonas sp. 14P5.3.2. The sequence continues at coordinate 2,179 of NZ_JBYOKU010000063.1, forward strand.
GAAGAAAGTCGAGCCGCCGAAAGCTCCGCCTGCCCCGGCACAACCGGCCGCTCCCGCTGCGCCGGCGACACCAAGCGCGCCACCGGCCCCTGCCGCCGCGCCCGGCCCGGTCAAGGAATCGGCAGCGATTTCCGGTCTCGCCAGCCTCGGCAACCCGCCGCCGGAGTACCCGTCGCTGGCGCTGCGGCGCAATTGGGAAGGCAGCGTGGTGCTGCGCATTCAGGTGCTGGCCAACGGTCGCGCCGGTTCGGTCACGGTGACCAAGTCCAGCGGCAAGCCGCAACTGGATGACGCCGCCGTCGCGGCAGTGAAGAACTGGAAGTTCATTCCGGCCAAGCGCGGTGATACGCCGATTGACGGCTTCGCCACCCAGACCATCGATTTCAAATTGCCGCAATAACGGCAACCCCAACTCATAACCGACTTAATGCAAGCGAGGTGTAGCCATGAACTCTTCACTGTCTTCGATGATTGTCCCCGGTGTGCTCTGGGGCCTGGTGCTGTTTTCCGTGGTCAGCTGGGCAATCCTGCTGGTCAAGTCGGCGCAGTACCTGCGCCAGAAAGCCCAGAACAAACAGTTCAGCAAAGCCTTCTGGGGCGCGCCGGACCTGCTCACCGCCGCCGAACACGCCAGCCAGTATCCGGGCTCGCTGGCGCGCATCGCCAGCAGCGGTTTCGAAGCGTTGCTGGTGGAAGAATCGCCGCGTACCACGCAACAACTGGCGCACACCATCAACCGTTCCGATCGTCTGGAGCGCAACCTGCGCCAGCAGATCCAGAAAGAACGCCGCTCCCTGGAAAACGGTCAGGCGATCCTCGCCAGTATCGGCAGCACCGCGCCGTTCATTGGTCTGTTCGGCACCGTATGGGGAATCATGGAAGCCCTGCAAAGCATTGGCGAAACCGGTTCGGCCAGCCTTGAGGCGGTCGCCGGCCCCATCGGCCATGCACTGATCGCCACTGGCGTGGGGATCGCCGTCGCGGTTCCGGCGGTGCTGATTTACAACTTCTTCCTGCGCCGCCTGAAACTCGCTTCGGCAGACATGGATGACTTCGCCCACGACTTCGACGCCCTCGCTTCACGCAGCGCGTTTTCCATCAGCCGTCAGGCCATCGCCAGCAAAACCACAGCCGCCGTGCGGGAGGCCAGCTGATGTCCTTTTCCACGCAAGACAGCGATGAAGTGCTCAGCGAAATGAACGTCACGCCGCTGGTGGACGTGATGCTCGTGCTGCTGGTGGTGTTCATCGTCACCGCGCCGCTGATGACCAACGCGATCAAGGTCAACCTGCCGAAAACCGACGCCGTCGCTCCTGCCGAAAAGAAAGACCCGGTGGTGGTCAGCGTCGATCAGGACGGCAAGTTCTACCTGGCAAAAACCGAACTGGCGCCGGAATCGCTGGAAGCCAGCCTCAAGGAGGTCAAGGCCAAGGACGCCGAAGTGCGCGTGCAGTTGCAGGCCGACGCCAACGTCAATTACGGCCAGGTGGCCAAGGCCATGGCGTCCATCGAGCGCTCGGGCATCAGCAAGATTTCGGTGATGACCACCCACTGAGTGCGGTGCCGGGCGCGCGTTGAGAAGCGCGCCCGGCACCGCTGAAGAATCCCGTCGCAATCAGCCGACCGAAAAAACGCAACGCGTGTTCGGAGGGGATCGGCTTGCTTGAAGAAAGTGGTTTTTCGCGGCGCGGCACCCCCGTGACCTGCGCAATCAGGGCTCACAAGGCCATTTCGATAACGTCTAATAAAGTCGGAAACAACCATGCTGATGAACACTCCACGCTTTACGCTCAAACCTTTGGTGGCCACGATCTCTCGTCACCGTTTTGTTCCGTTGTATCTGGTGGCCATGGGGATGGGTGCCGGGACTGTGCAAGCCGCCGAGGATGACAACGCGGCCGTGCCCGCTGCGGCAGCGGTGGTGGCGCCGACCACGCAACTGCAACGGGTGGAAGTGACCGGTTCGGCGATTCGCCGGGTCGATGCGGAAACGGCTGTGCCGATCACCATTCTCAAGGCCGATGAGCTGCGCAAACAGGGCGTGACCACCACCGCCGAACTGGTGCAGCGGATCACCGGCAGCCAGTCGATCAACAACAGCGCCGGTTCGGTCGGCGCCGCCACCGGTGGCGCTTCGTTTGCCGACATGCGCGGCATCGGCGCGAACAAAACCCTGGTGCTGCTCAACGGTCGACGGCTGGCCAACAATGCCTTGTCCGGCACCAACTCGGCCGGCGGCGCGGTGGATCTGAACATGATCCCGTTTGCCGCCATCGAACGCGTGGAGGTTCTGCGCGACGGCGCGTCGGCCCTCTACGGCACCGACGCCATCGGCGGCGTGATCAACTTCATCACCAAGAAATCCATGACCGACGGCCAGCTCACCCTCGGTGGCGAAACCCCGACCCATAGCGGCGGCGGCGCGACCAAAGACATGAGCGCCAGTTGGGGCTACGGCGATCTGGAGCAAGACCGCTTCAACGTGCTCGGCGTGTTCAACTACAACAAGCAGCAGAACCTCGACGCCAACGACCGCTCCTTCGCCCGCGACTATGTGCCCGGCCGCGGTCTGGATCAGACCTCCGGCACCGCGTTCCCCGGCAACTACAGCCAGAACGGCAACGCCACCAATCCGTTGGCCAACAGCAATTGCAACGGCCCCAACCTGGTGGCGCGCGACGGTTTGTGCCGCTTCAGCACCCGCGAATACATCGACCTGATTCCGCAAACCGAAAAGACGTCGTTCTTCGGCAAGACCACCGGCAAGCTGGCGGATGACCACAACGTCAACCTCGAATACTTCTGGTCGCGCAACAACAACGCCACGGCGGTCGGCCCGGCACCGCTCACTGGCCTGAGCCTGGATTCATCGTCGCCCTACTACCCCGGCAACGGCATCACGCCCGGCCCGACCGGCTTCGCCCTCGACCCGACGCAACCGGTCGATGTCAACTGGCGCGAGACTGCTGCCGGCCCGCGTGAATCGAAAGACCAGAACACCAGTCAGCGCTTTCTGCTGAGCTTCGACGGGCTGGTCGGCGGCTGGGATTACAACGTCGGCGCCTCGTACAACCAGAACAAAATCGTCTCCAGCGTCACCAGTGGATATGTCAGCGATCAGGCGATGATCAACGGCCTGGCCAGCGGTCTGCTCAACCCGTTCGGCCCGCAATCGGCCGCCGGTCAGCAGTACATCGACCAGGCCATGTACCACGGCGCCTACTCCACCGCCGTCGGCCGCGTGGCCGGTTTTGACGGGCGGATCAGCCGCGAGATCGGCGACTGGTTCGGTGCCGGCCCTTCCGGTCTGGCACTGGGTGGCGAGTACCGCAAAGAGAAATTCCACCAGGACTTCGAACAGTTTGCTGGTGACATTCAGAGCCTCGGCATCGACCCCAACGGCAGTGTCGAAGGCGACCGCAGCGTGAAAGCCGCGTACGCCGAAATCAACGTGCCAGTGCTCGACAGCCTCGAACTGTCCGCCGCCGTGCGCCACGACAAATACAGCGACTTCGGCAGCACCACCAACCCGAAATATTCGTTCCGTTATCAGCCGCTCAAGGAGCTGGTGGTGCGCGGCGCGTACAGTGAAGGCTTCCGTGCGCCGTCACTCTACGAGCTGTATTCGCCGCGCAGCATCACTTACACCCAGGGCTACTACAACGACCCGGTGCTGTGTACCGGTGGCGTGGTGCAACCGGGCGGCAACGGCGGGCGCGATTGCGGCCAGCAGTTCCTCAACCAGATTGGCGGCAACGAAGATCTCGCCCCGGAGAAGGCGCGCAACGTGACGCTGGGCTTCGTCTACCAACCGGTCAGCAACCTGTCGGTGGGTCTGGATTTCTGGTGGATTCACATTTCCAACCAGATCCAGCCGTTCCCCGAATCCACCGTGTTCGATCAGGCCGGCAGCTACCCGGATCGCTTCGTGCGCAACGCCGACGGCACGCTCAACTACATCGTCACCGGCAACGCCAACCTCGGCATCGTCGAGACCAACGGTGTCGATGTATCGCTGGATTACCGCTTCCCGAACACCCCTTACGGCCAGTTCGGCCTGGGGCTGCAAGGCACCTACGTCGACAGTTACGACTTTCAGAGCACCATCAAGGGCCCGTTCACCGACAAGGTCGGCGACTTCGAAGGGGACGGGGTGATCGCGCGCTGGAAACACAACCTCACCGGCAGCTGGACCTTCGGCGCGGCTCGCGCGTCGCTGACCAACCGCTTCACCACCGGCTACAACGACTACGACCGCGATACCCATGCGCGCGTCGCGTCGTATTCGGTGTGGGACCTTTCGGCCGGCTACACCTTCAACAAGGTGCTGGACGTGGATGCGGGGATGAAGAACATGTTCGACCGCAACCCGCCTTTCACCAACCAGGCCTACAACTTCCAGAGCGGCTATGACCCGCGCTACACCGACCCGCTGGGCCGCACGCTGTTTGCGCGCATGACGTATCACTTCTAAGGCACAAAACACCGCGACACCGGGTGAATGCAAACCTTTGTGGCGAGGGAGCTTGCTCCCGCTTGAGTGCGCAGCACTCACAAAAATCTGCAGGGTTAATCCGATTTTTTGGGGCTGCTTCGCAGCCCAGCGGGAGCAAGCTCCCTCGCCACAGTTTTCAGCGTTGCCAGTGAGTTTTCGGGCTTAGAGGAAAAACTTCATGAGATTCATGCGCAACATGGCAGGCCTGCTGCTCGGCGGCGTTTTGCTCTGCGCCGCCGTGCCGGCAATGGCCGCCGGCAGCTACGCAATGACGGTATACGGCGAGGCGCCGAAGTATCCGGCGGGTTTCGAGCATTTCGATTTCGTCGATCCCGACGCGCCCAAGGGCGGTTCGCTCAGTCGCGCGTCGATGGAAATCGGTCAGTACAACTACATCACTCCGTATGCCGATCAAGGCATTTCCGTGGTGCAGGTCAACGACTGGGTGTATGCGCCTCTGGCGTTCCGTTCGCTCGACGAGCCCTACACCGTTTACGGTCTGGTCGCGCAACAGATGGAACGCGATCCCGAAGGCCTTTGGGTGCGTTTCACCCTGAACCCCAAGGCCCGCTTCGCCGACGGCACGCCGATCACCGCCGAGGACGTGCGCTACACCTTCAACCTGCTGATGACCAAGGGCAGCCTGAGCTATCGCCAGCAATACGCCGATGTGCAGGAGGTGCTGATCGAGAATCCGCAGCAGATTCGTTTCACCTTCAAGAACAACCTCAACCGCACCCTCGCGCTGGACCTGGCGACCCTGCGCGTGGTGCCTGAACACTGGTGGCAGACTCGCGATTTCGCCAACGGCGGCGGCTTCGAGCCACCGCTGGGCAGCGGCCCGTATCGGGTGAGCAAGGTCGATGCCGGACGCAGCATCAGTTTCCAGCGCGACCCGGACTGGTGGGGCAAAGACCTGCCGGTCAGTCGCGGGATGTACAACTTCGACACGCTCACGGTGAATTTCTACGGCGACACCGACGTCGCGCGCCAGCTGTTGCAGGCCGGGGCGTTCGACTACAACCGCGAGTTTTCCTCGTCCGGTTATGTGGTGGGTTACGACAGCCCGGCGCTGCGTGACGGGCGCTTGCAGCAGGCGATCCTTGCCCCGGAAAAACCGACGGCGGCCCAAGGCTTCGTGTTCAACCTGCAAAACCCGATTTTTCAGGATCGCCGCGTGCGTCAGGCGATCAGCCTGCTGTGGGATTTCGAATGGACCAATAAGCAGATGATGCGCGGCTTCTATGTACGCCAGAACAGCTTCTGGCCGAAGAGTGAAATGGCCGCGACCGCCCTGCCTGACGCCGAGGAACTGAAGATCCTCGAACCGTTGCGCGGGCAGATTCCCGACGAGGTGTTCACCACGGTGTATCAGGCGCCGAAAACCGACGGCAGCGGCTACATTCGCGACAAGCAGTTGCAAGCCCTGAAGCTGCTCGCCGAGGCCGGCTGGACGCCGCACAACAATCGGCTGCTCAACGCCGCCGGTGAACCGCTGGAGTTCACCTTCCTCGACGGTCAGGGCGGTTTTGATCGCATGCTGTTGCCGTTCAAACGCACCCTCGCGCAGATCGGCATCACCCTCAATCTGCGCCGGATCGACTCGGCGCAATACGTCAATCGGCTCAATGCCCGCGACTACGACATGATCGTCACCAGTTTTCCGCGCAGTGGCGATCCGATCGTCTCCCCCGGCCGCGAGCTGTACAGCCTGTACGCCTCGCAAAGTGCCACGCAAGTCGGCAGTTCGAACTCGATGGTGTTGGCCAACCCGGCGGTCGATCAACTGATCGACGGGCTGGTCAAGGCCGACACCCGCGAAGCCATGGTGCATTACGCCCGCGCCCTCGACCGGGTGCTGCAATGGGGTTACTACATGATTCCCAACTACTACTCCAAAGGCACGCCGACGGTGTATCAGAACCGCTTCGGCATGCCACCGGTGCAACCGGCGTACGACGAAGGCCTCAACACCTGGTGGGAGGTCTCGGCCAAGCCGTTGACCACGCAACAGATGCACACCCAGCTCGCGGGGGGCCAGTGACATGCTGCACTATCTGAGTCGACGCCTGCTGCTGATCATCCCCACGCTGCTGTGCATTCTGGTGGTCAATTTCCTGATTGTGCAGGCCGCGCCGGGCGGCCCGGTGGAGCAAGCCATTGCCCGCCTGCAAGGTTTCGGCGGACACAGCATGGGCGGCGGCGGTGAAGTCGCCGCGGTTGGCGGTGCTGGGCGCAGCAGCCGCGGTCTCGATCCGGCGCTGATCGAGGAAATCAAACACCACTACGGTTTCGACAAACCGATGCACGAACGCCTGTGGCTGATGCTGAAAAACTACGCCCAGCTGGATCTGGGCAGCAGTTTCTTTCGCGGCGCCAAAGTCACCGATCTGATCGCGCAGAAACTGCCGGTGTCGTTGTCACTCGGCCTGTGGGCGACGCTGATTACCTACCTGATTTCAATTCCGCTGGGCATCCGCAAAGCAATCAGGAACGGCAGCGCATTCGATGTCTGGAGCAGCACGGCGATCATCATCGGCTACGCGATGCCGGCGTTTCTGTTTGCGATTCTGCTGATCGTGGTGTTCGCCGGCGGCAGCTACGTCAACTGGTTTCCGGTGCAGGGCCTGGTGTCGGACAACTTCGACAGCTTTAGTACATTGGGCAAGGTCGGCGACTACCTCTGGCACCTGGTGCTGCCGGTCACGGCACTGGTGATCGGTGGGTTCGCCACCCTGACCATCCTCACCAAAAACAGTTTTCTCAACGAGATCAGCCGCCAGTACGTGATCACCGCGCGGGCCAAGGGTCTGACCGAGCGCCGCGTGCTCTACGGCCATGTGTTTCGCAACGCCATGCTGCTGGTAGTGGCCGGAGTGCCCTCGGCGCTGATCGAGGTGTTTTTCGCCGGTTCCTTGCTGATCGAAACCATCTTCAACCTCGACGGCCTCGGACGCATGAGTTACGAGGCGGCGGTGTCGCGCGACTACCCGGTGGTGTTCGGCGCGTTGTTCCTGTTCACCCTGTTCGGCCTGTTGATCAAGCTGATCGGCGACCTCAGCTACACCCTGCTCGACCCGCGCATCGACTTCTCGGCGAGGACTGCCTGATGTTCACACTCTCTCCTCTGGGTCAGCGCCGGGTCGCGCAGTTCAAGGCCAATCGCCGTGGGCGCTGGTCGTTGTGGCTGTTCCTCGGGCTGTGCGTGATCTGCCTCGGTGGCGAACTCATCGCCAACGACAAGCCGTTGCTGATCCGCTACCACGACGCCTGGTACTTCCCGATCCTCAGCGATTACCTGGAAACCGATTTCGGCGGCGAGCTGCCGTTCCAGCCGGATTACGCCAGCGCTTACGTGCACTCGCTGATCGAGGATCAGGGCGGCTGGATGCTGTTTCCGCCGATCCCGTTCAGCTACGACACGGTCAATTACGACCTGACTGAACCGGCACCCAGCCCACCCTCTTCGAGCAATTGGCTGGGCACCGACGATCAGGCCCGGGACGTGTTGGCGCGGGTGATTTTCGGCACACGAATTTCGATTCTGTTTGCGCTGATCCTCACCGGCATCAGTGCGTTGGTCGGCATCGTTGCCGGGGCGTTGCAGGGTTATTACGGCGGCTGGGTCGACTTGCTCGGGCAGCGCGTGCTGGAGATCTGGTCGGGGCTGCCGGTGCTGTATCTGCTGATCATTCTGTCCGGGTTTGTCTCGCCGAGTTTCTGGTGGCTGCTGGGGATCATGGCGCTGTTTTCCTGGCTGGCGCTGGTGGATGTGGTGCGCGCCGAGTTCCTGCGTGGACGCAATCTGGAATACGTCAAAGCCGCGCGGGCGCTGGGCCTGACCGACAGTGAGCTGATGTGCCGGCACATCCTGCCCAACGCGATGACCTCCACCCTGACCTACTTGCCGTTCATTCTGACCGGCGCCATCGCCACCCTCACCGCGCTGGACTTCCTCGGTTTCGGCATGCCCGCCGGGACCGCCTCGCTGGGCGAACTGATCGGCCAGGCCAAGCGCAATCTGCAAGCGCCGTGGCTGGGGCTGACGGCGTTTTTTGCCTTGGCGCTGATTTTGTCTTTATTGGTATTCATCGGTGAGGCTTGCCGAGATGCGTTTGATCCACGATCTTGATCCAAGGAGCTGACATGCAAAACAATTTGATCGAGATCCGCGACCTGCGTGTTGCCTTTGGCGAACAGACGGTGGTGCACGGTTTGAACCTCGATATCCGCCGCGGCGAATGCCTGGCGCTGGTCGGTGAGTCCGGCTCCGGCAAGTCGGTCACGGCACATTCGATTTTGCGCCTGTTGCCGGGGAAAACCGTTAGCAGCAGCGGTTCGATTGCTTACAACGGGGTGAACTTGCTGGACGCCAGCGAGCAGCAGATGCGCGGTTTGCGCGGCAACCGGATTGCGATGATTTTCCAGGAGCCGATGACCTCGCTCAATCCACTGCACACCGTGGAACGACAGGTCAGCGAAGTGCTGGAGATTCACAAGGGCCTCAAGGGCCGCGCCGCCCGTGAGCGCACTTTGGAATTGCTCGAACTGGTGGGCATTCGCCAACCGCTGCAGCGCTTGAAAGCCTATCCGCATCAGCTCTCCGGCGGTCAGCGGCAACGGGTGATGATTGCAATGGCGCTGGCCAATGAGCCGGAACTGCTGATCGCCGATGAGCCGACCACGGCGCTGGACGTGACCGTGCAGCAGAAAATCCTCGAGCTGCTGATCGAGCTGCAACAGCGGCTCGGCATGTCGATGCTGCTGATCAGTCACGATCTGAATCTGGTGCGGCGCATCGCGCAACGGGTGTGCGTGATGCGCCACGGCGAAATCGTCGAACAGGCCGACTGCGCGACGCTGTTTCGCGCGCCGCAGCACCCTTACAGCCGCTTGCTGATCGAGGCTGAACCGAGCGGTGCGCCGGTGCCGAGTCCGTACCAGCACAACCTGCTGGAAGTCGACGATCTGAAGGTCTGGTTTGCCCTGCCCAAGGCCTTGTTCAGTCGTTCGCAGGCGTACATCAAAGCGGTGGACGGGGTCAGTTTCCGCTTGCAACGCGGCAAGACCCTGGGGATTGTCGGCGAGTCCGGTTCGGGCAAATCGACGCTGGGCCAGGCGATCCTGCGGCTGGTGGAATCCGAGGGCGATATCCGCTTCGGCAACAAGCAGTTGAGCCTGCTCAATCAACGCTTGATGCGGCCATTACGGCGGCAGATTCAGGTGGTGTTCCAGGACCCGTTCGGCAGCCTGAGCCCGCGAATGTCGGTGCAGCAGATCATTGCCGAAGGGTTGCTGACCCACGGCATCGGCACCGAGGCCGAGCGCGAAGCAGCGGTGATTCGCGTGCTGGAGGAAGTCGGCCTCGACCCCAAGAGTCGCCATCGCTATCCCCACGAATTCTCCGGCGGCCAGCGCCAGCGCATCTCCATCGCCCGCGCACTGGTGCTGGAGCCGGCGCTGATCCTGCTCGACGAACCGACCTCGGCGCTGGATCGCACGGTGCAGAAACAAGTGGTGGAGCTGTTGCGGCAATTGCAGATCAAGCATGGACTGACGTATCTGTTTATCAGCCATGACCTGGCGGTGGTGCATGCGCTGGCCCATGACTTGATGGTGATCAAGGATGGCAAGGTGGTGGAACAGGGCTCGTCGCGGGAGATTTTTGCCGCACCGCAGCATCCCTATACCCAGGAACTGCTGAGAGCCTCCGGCCTCAAGCCCGCTGAAGCCCCCTGTGGGAGCGAGCTTGCTCGCGAAAGCGGTGGTTCAGATATAAATGAGTCGACTGACACTACGCATTCGCGAGCAAGCTCGCTCCCACAGTTTTGATTTGCAGAGATTGAACAATATTTTTCGGGCACTGCATCCAAATGCCTCCGCCACGGGTAGTCCCTGTAACAGCCCTCTTCGGCTGTCAGCCGTCTACCCCTTTCGGAGATAACACTGATGAACATCACTCAACTGATTGGCCTCACCGGTTTGCTCGCCCTGTCCTCGACAACCTTCGCCCAAAGCAACTATCCCGACGCAATCAAAGTCCCGGACGGTCACAAGATCGCCCTGGAAACCACCGGGGTCGGCGAGATCACTTACGAATGCCGCGACAAGCCCAACGCGGCCGGGCAGACCGAATGGACTTTCGTCGGCCCTAAAGCGGTGCTCAATGATCGCAGCGGCAAGCAGGTCGGCACCTACTTCGGCCCGCCCGCCACCTGGCAGGCCAAGGACGGTTCGAAAGTCACCGGCACGCAACTGGCAGTCGCCCCGTCGAGCCCGGGCAACCTGCCCTATCAACTGGTCAAGGCCAACCCGGCTGAAGGCAAAGGCGCGATGAGTGGCGTGAGCTACATCCAGCGTGTCGCGCTCAAGGGCGGCGTAGCGCCAGGCAGCGAATGCACGGCAGCGAACAAGGGCAAGCAGGAAGTGGTGAAGTATCAGGCCGACTACATTTTCTGGGCGGCGAACTGACTTTCCGATCCCGCACAAATCTTCCTTGTGGGAGGGGGCTTGCTCCCGAAGGCGGTGTGTCAGCCACCCTCTCGTTCACTGACACACCGCCTTCGGGAGCAAGCCCCCTCCCACACAGGCGTCCACAGGGACACCCGGGTTGTCTGGATGTTTGCGGAATGTGAGCTAGATTGCACCCCATGTCTTTGCCTGAACCGGTGTTTGATTACGAAGCCCGTCTCGCTGCCTGTGCCCGCGGCGAGCAGTCGGCCCTGCGCGATTTGTACGTGCAGGAAGGCCCGCGCCTGCTCGGCGTTGCCAAACGACTGGTACGTGACGCGGCGCTGGCCGAAGACATCGTGCATGAGGCGTTTATCAAGATCTGGAACGGTGCGGCGCAATTTGATCCGGCGCGCGGTTCAGCGCGCGGCTGGATGTTCAGCGTGACCCGGCATCTGGCGTTGAACCAGCTGCGTGATCAAAGCCGGGAGACGCCGTTCAACGAAGAACACGATGCCGAGCCTGACGAGGACGCCTTCGATGTGCAGGGCCATTCGGCGCGGATCCATCGTTGTCTGGAACAACTCGACCCGCAGCGGCGAAGCTGCATTCTCCACGCCTATGTCGACGGCTACAGTCATGCACAGATTTCCGCGCGCCTGGACACGCCGCTGGGCACGGTCAAAGCCTGGATCAAACGCAGCCTCAACGCTTTGCGGGAGTGCATGGGATGACCACTGAATCGGCGCAGGAACGTGATGAACTGGCCAGTGAATACGTGCTCGGCACCCTGTCGGCGCCGGAGCGTGAAGCGCTGCAACAGCGCTTGCCCCACGACCCCGAATTGCAAGCGGCGGTGGATGCCTGGGAGCGACGCTTGCTCGACCTGACCGAATTTGCCGGGACGCAGCAGCCTTCGCCGCACTTGTGGCCGCGCATCGAGCGCAGTGTCGAGCGGTTCGCGCAAAAAGCGCCGGCTGCGCCGTCAACCTCGTGGTGGAATCTGCTGCCGCTGTGGCGCGGGCTGAGCGCCGCCGGACTGGCGGCCACGCTGGTATTGGGGGCAATTCTGCTGACGCAGACCCCGTCGAAGCCGAATTATCTGGTGGTGCTGGTCGCGCCGCAGGACAAGGCGCCAGGCTGGGTGATTCAGGCCAGTAATCCACGGGAAATTCAGTTGATCCCGCTGGGCGTGGTCGAAGTGCCGGCGGACAAGGCGCTGGAGTTCTGGACCAAGGCTGACGGCTGGCAAGGACCGGTGTCGCTGGGGCTGGTCAAACCGGGCGAGGCGCTGTCGGTGCCGCTGGACAAGCTGCCGCCGCTGCAACCGAATCAGCTGTTCGAGCTGACGCTGGAAGGCGCCAATGGCTCGCCGATCGGTAAACCGACCGGGCCGATTCAGGCGATTGGTCGCGCGGTCAAAGTGCTGTGACGGCGTCTCACCCGCCCCTCGCCATGCAGCGTTTGTAGCGCTCATCCACCCGTTTGGCGAACCACGCCGTGGTCAGCTTGCGGGTGATTTTCGGACTCTGCAGCACGATCCCCGGCAACACCGCGCGCGGCAAAGTCTTGCCTTCGGCCTTCTCGGCCAGTTCGAACACTCGTTGATAAAGCTTGGTGTCTTCAAACTCCAGAGTCTTGCCCTTCTCCAGTTGATCGCGAATGGTCGGGTTGCGCATGCCCAGCGACTTGCCGAGGGTGCGCACCGCCAGCTCAGTGCTACCGGGCATGATCGAGTCGTAGCGGATCACATCGCCATCCAGCGCCAGCGGGATGCCCGAGGCTCGGCTGACGGCGTTCTGGAACGCGGCATTGCGGCTGGCGTACCAACCAGCGTTGAAGTCGGCAAAGCGATACAGCGGCTCGCGATAACTCACCGGATAGCCGAGCAAATGGGCGATGCCGAAGTACATGCCGCCACGGCGGGTGAACACTTCGTGGCGGATGGTGCCGTTGACCGGGTACGGATAATCCTTGGCGTGTTGCTCGGCGAATTCGACGCTGACCTGCATCGGCCCGGCGGTGTGTACCGGGTTGAAGCCGCCGAACAAGGTGCGGCCCATCGGCACCATGCCGATGAAGTCGTCGAAGATTGCGCTCAGCTCTTTCTCGCTGCGTGCCGCGTTGAGGCGTTCGCTATAGGTTTTGCCGGTGGGCGAACGCACGGCCAGTGCGGCGCTGACCAGCATTCCGGGGATGTGTGCCTTGCCGGCACGGCGATCGATTTCGTCGCGGGCGATCTTGCCCAGGCCCGGCACAGTCGGGTCGACCTGAAAAGTCGACTCCTGCTCGGCCACGGCAAGCACCGAACAGAGGTTTTGTGTGGTCGGACTGATGTGCTGGGCGGCGAACGCGGCGTAGATGTCGGTGGCCCAGCCCTGACGGTCGGGCACTTTCGCCGGCATCAGCCGCACGATTTCGGCCTTCACTTCGGCGGGCGCACGCGGCGCCGGCGCCTGGCTGCGCTGGCCGGCGCAACCGGCGAGCACCAGCAGCGCGGCGAGGGAGATCAGTAATCGAGGGGTGTGCATGGCGCTCCTTGGCGTGCATTGAGGCGGGTTCACCATACGATCAAAAGTGTGGCGCAGGCTAGGACTGTGACCTTTGTGGTGAGGGGATTTATCCCCTCACCACAGGTATCCATTCGGATCTGGAATTTCAGCAAGATAAACCGTTTGCAAAACGTTACTGCGAACTCCTATCATTTGCGCCTGGAGTCGCATTTGCGCAAGGAGTTCCCCGCGCCGTTCTAATTTTCTCATCGGCGGCGCGCCGCCAGGTACGAAACATGTCCACTCCAGCTCGACCCGGTGTTCCTTTTCGCCCAACGCTTCTCGCTTTGCTGTGCTCCCTGACGGTCACTGCCTACGCTGCCGATGAAGATGCCAAGGCGTTGGTGCTCGATAACGTCAACATCAATGCCCAGGCACCGACGCCCAGCGCCCTGCCCCCGGTTTATTCCGGTGGTCAGGTCGCCCGTGGCGGTCAGCTCGGCGTGCTGGGCAATCAGGACATGATGGATGTGCCGTTCAGTGCCACGTCCTACACCGAACAGCTGATTCAGGATCAGCAGGCCGAAGACGTCGCCGACGTGCTGCTCAACGATTCTTCAGTACGTCAGGCCTCGGGTTTCTCCAACCAGGCGCAGCTGTTCATGATCCGCGGCTTGCCGCTCAACGGCGACGACATTTCCTATAACGGCCTGTACGGCGTGCTGCCGCGGCAGATCATTTCCACCGACGCCCTGGAGCGCGTGGAAGTGTTCAAAGGCCCGAACGCCTTCATCAACGGCGTGACTCCGACCGGTTCCGGTATCGGCGGTGGCGTCAATCTGCAACCCAAGCGCGCCGGCGACGAGCCGCTGCGCCGCTACACCACCGACATCAACAGCGAAGGCCGCATCGGTCAGCACTTCGACATCGGCCAGCGTTTCGGCGAAGACAACCGCTTCGGCGCGCGGATCAACCTGTCCCAGCGCGAAGGCGACACTGGCATCGACCACGAAAACCAGCGCTCGAAACTGTTCAGCATCGGCCTTGATTATCGCGGTGACGCGCTGCGTATTTCCGGCGACTTCGCCTATCAGAAGGAACGCGTAAACGGTGGCCGCAACTCGGTCAACCTCGGCACCGCCACGCACATTCCGGACGCACCGTCGGCAGACACCAATTACGCGCCGAAGTGGGGTTACACCGACATCGAAGACACCTTCGGCATGCTCCGCGCCGAATACGACCTGAACGACAACTGGACCGCATACGTCGCCGGCGGCGCCAAGCACACCCGCGAAGTCGGGCGCTACAATTCGACCACGCTGGTGGGCAACAACGGCGCCTCGTTCACCACCGGCTCGTTCATCCCTCACGATGAAGACAACACCAGCCTGATGGCCGGCCTGAACGGCAAGTTCAACACCGGTGCTGTCAGCCACAAGCTCAACTTCGGCCTCAGCGGTCTGTGGGCCGAGCAGCGCAGCGCCTATGATTTCGACCTGACCAAGTACGCCAACAACATCTACCACCCGGTGGAAACCCCGTCGCCGGTCGGCAACTTTTCCGGCGGCGACGTCAGCGATCCGGGCATTGTCGGCAAGACCTTCAACCGCAGCCTCGCGCTCTCCGACACCCTCGGTTTCTTCGATGATCGCCTGTTGATCACCGCTGGCCTGCGTCGTCAGCAACTGGTGGTGCAGGGCTACAACTACGCCAGTTACGGCAGCGGCAGCCGCAAGTCGAGCTACGACGAATCGATCACCACGCCGGTCTACGGCATCGTGTTCAAGCCGTGGGAGCACGTGTCGTTCTACGCCAACCACATCGAAGGACTGGCACAGGGTCCGACTTCGCCGACCAGCACCGGTGGCTTCCAGGTAACCAACGGCAACGAAGTCTACGCGCCGGCACGCTCCAAGCAGACCGAGGCCGGAGTCAAAGTCGACATGGGCACTTACGGTGCGAGCCTGGGCGTGTATCGCATCGAGCAGCCAAGCGATGGTTACTGTGAAATCAACAGTGCCACCACTTGCACCTACGTGCGTGAAGGCGAGCAGATCAACAAAGGCGTGGAAATGAACGTCTTCGGCGAGCCGATCAGCGGCCTGCGCCTGCTCAGCGGCGTGACCGTGATGCACACCGAACTGAAGAACACCCAGAACGGCGCCAACGACGGTAACCGTGCCATTGGCGTGCCGAGCTTCCAGTTCAACGCCGGCGCCGACTGGGATGTGCCGGGCCTGCAAGGCGTGGCGCTGAATGCGCGGATGCTGCGCACCGGCGGCCAATATGCCGACGCAGCCAACAACCTTAGTCTGCCGACCTGGAACCGCTTCGACGCGGGTGCGCGTTACGCGTTCAAGGTGTCGCAGAAAGACGTGACCCTGCGTCTGGGCGTCGAAAACCTGGCCAACAAGAAATACTGGGAATCGGCACAGGGCGGCTATCTGACCCAGGGTGAGCCGCGCGTGGCGAAGTTGTCGGGCACCATCGATTTCTAAACGTCATCCCTTCGTAACAAGGGCCCCGCAGCTTTACCGTTGCGGGGCCTTTTTTTGCGCCGGGTCATAAGCCCCCTTCGCGAGCAAGCCCGCTCCCACCTTGGAATGCGTTCGACTGTGGGAGCGGGCTTGCTCGCGAAGAGGCCGGCACTGGCTACCCTTTCCATCTGATCCATACTTGCTGCACAGCCAACGGAGGACAGGCCCATGAACCGCAGCGACGTTCTGATCATCGGCGCCGGCCCCACCGGTCTGGTGCTGGCCCTGTGGCTGAGCAAACTCGGTGTGCGCGTGCGCATCATCGACAAGGCCTCCGCCCCCGGCAGCACCTCACGGGCGCTGGCGGTGCAGGCGCGCACGCTGGAGTTGTACCGGCAACTGGACCTGGCCGACACCGTGGTGCGCAACGGCCATCGGGTGGCGGCGGCGAATTTCTGGGTCAACGGCAAACCGGTCGCGCAATTGCCGCTGAACCGCATCGGCGAAGGCCTGACGCCGTACGCATTCGTCGAAATCTTCCCGCAGGATCAACACGAACGGCTGCTGATCGAGCGTCTCGAAGACTACGGCGTCACCGTCGAACGCGACACCACGCTGGAAAGTTTCGAAGAGACCGGCGACGGCCTCACCGCGCACTTGCGCCTGCCCGATGGCGAACAGGAAATCTGCCAGGCCTGCTATCTGGCGGGATGTGATGGCGCCCGCTCAGTGGTGCGCAAAACCCTCGACACCGGTTTTCCCGGCGGCACCTATCAGCAGATTTTCTACGTCGCCGACGTCAAGGCCAGCGGCCCGGCGATGAACGGTGAGCTGCACCTGGATCTGGATGAAGCGGACTTCCTTGCGGTGTTTCCACTGGCCGGCGAAGGCCGTGCCCGCTTGATCGGCACGGTGCGTGACGAGCGCGCGGATCGCGCCGAAAGCCTGGAATTCTCCGATGTCAGCAGCCGCGCCATCGAACACCTGAAAGTGCACATCGAAGACGTGAACTGGTTCTCGACCTACCGTGTGCATCACCGCGTGGCCGAGCACTTTCGCAGCGGTCGGGCGTTTCTGCTCGGCGACGCCGCGCACGTGCACAGCCCGGCGGGCGGTCAGGGCATGAACACCGGCATTGGCGATGCGATCAACCTGGCGTGGAAACTCGCCGCCGTGCTCAACGGCAGCGCCACGGCGAAGCTGCTCGACACGTACGAAACCGAACGCATCGCCTTCGCCCGGCGACTGGTATCGACCACCGACAAAGTGTTCAGTTTCGTCACCGCCGAGGGGCGCATCGCCGATCTGCTGCGCACGCGCCTGGCACCGTTTCTGATCCCGAAAATGGCCTCATTCGAGGTCAGCCGCGAGTTCCTCTTCCGCACCGTCTCGCAAGTCACCCTCAACTACCGCGGCATGCCGCTGAGCCAGGGCACGGCCGGCCACGTCCACGGTGGCGACCGCTTGCCGTGGGCGCATGATGGTGAGGGGGATAATTACGAACCGCTGCGGCAGCCGTGCTGGCAGGTGCATGTGTACGGCGACACCAGCGACGAGATGATCGCCTGGTGCAATGAGCACAACCTGCCGCTGCACGTGTTCGACTGGCGGCCGGCGTTTGATACGGCGGGGTTGGCGCGTAACGGGTTTTATCTGCTGCGCCCGGATACCTATGTGGCGATTGCCGATAACAGTGCGGATCCGAAGGTGATCGAGCGGTATTTCAGGGATCACGGCATCCGGCCGTTCTTCGTCTGCCCCTGACACAGCACAACCCCACTGTGGGAGCGGGCTTGGGGGGGGGGGGGGGGGGGGGGGGGGAACTGTCGACCT
>NZ_JBYOKU010000064.1:0-17239 GCF_057799175.1 Pseudomonas sp. 14P5.3.2
CCCACCCAAAGCACTCAGCGTGCTGCAGACCTGAAAATAACCATAAAAATCCGAGGTACTCCCTGTGGCCGTTGATATCGAAGATAGCCGCTCCGCGCGCTTTGCCTTGCGCTGTTCAAGCTTTGCCGAACGCTGGTTCCCCGATTCCTGGGTATTCGCCGCACTGGCGGTGATCATTGTCGCGCTGGCCACTTTGGCCATGGGCGCCAAACCCACCGATGCCGCGATGGCCTTTGGCGACGGGTTCTGGAGCCTGATCCCGTTCACCATGCAAATGGCCTTCGTGGTGATTGGCGGCTACGTCGTCGCCAGTTCGCCGCCGGCGGTCAAGCTGATCGACAAACTGGCGCGCATCCCGAAAAACGGCCGCTCTGCCGTGGCCTGGGTCGCGCTGATCTCGATGGTCGCCTCGTTGTTGAACTGGGGCCTGTCGCTGGTGTTCGGCGGTTTGCTGGTGCGTGCCCTCGCCCGCCGCACCGATCTGAAAATGGATTACCGCGCGGCCGGTGCGGCGGCGTATCTGGGCCTGGGCGCGGTCTGGGCGCTGGGCCTGTCCTCATCGGCGGCGCAGTTGCAGGCCAACCCGGCCAGCCTGCCGCCGGCGATCCTGTCGATCACCGGGGTGATTCCGTTCACCCAAACCATCTTCCTCTGGCAGTCCGGCGCCATGCTGCTGGCGCTGATCGTGATTTCGATCATCGTCGCCTACGCCACCGCACCCGGCCCGAACTCTGCGCGCGATGCCAAGGATTGTGGCATCGACCCGGCGTTCAACCTGCCACCGCTGCAACCGCGCACCCGGCCCGGCGAATGGCTCGAGCACAGTCCGCTGCTGATCATCTTGCTGGTGCTGCTGGCCGCCGGCTGGCTGTTCCACGAGTTTTCGACCAAACCGGCGATCACCGCGATTTCCGGGCTCAACACCTATAACTTCCTGTTCATCATGCTCGGCGCCCTGCTGCACTGGCGCCCGCGCAGCTTCCTCGATGCGGTGGCCCGGGCGGTGCCGACCACCACTGGCGTGCTGATCCAGTTCCCGTTGTACGGCTCGATCGCCGCGCTGCTGACCACGGTCAAAGGTGCCGACGCACAGACCCTGGCGCATCACATCTCGACCTTCTTCGTCAGCATCGCCTCCCACGACACCTACGCGTTGCTGATGGGCGTGTACTCGGCGATTCTCGGCTTCTTCATCCCGTCCGGCGGCGGCAAGTGGATCATCGAAGCGCCGTACGTGATGCAAGTCGCCAACGATCTGCAATACCACCTCGGCTGGGCGGTACAGATCTACAATGCTGCCGAAGCCCTGCCGAACCTGATCAACCCGTTCTACATGTTGCCGCTGCTGGGCGTGCTCGGCCTGAAGGCGCGCGACCTGATCGGCTTTTCGTTCGTGCAATTGCTGGTGCACACGCCGCTGGTGCTGTTCTTGCTGTGGGTGCTGGGCACGACATTGGCGTATACGCCGCCGGTGATGCCGTAGATTGACGAAATTGCACCTGCCTCATGGCAGGTGCAATCAATGTTGCTCGGAGGGCAGGAATCTCAACAGTTCAGGCAAAGCAACTTGAACCGTTTCCCAGACGACATCCAGATTGATGTCGAAGTAGCCATGAGCGATCCGGTTACGCATCCCGCGCATGCTGCGCCGGTTCTCGATCATACGGGACGGGCCTGTTCAAGAACCTGCTGACGAAATTTCAGCGGAAGGTCTCCCGGCGTCAGCAGGTCGACTGTAACTCCAAGCAAATCTTCAAGCTCGACCTGAAGCCCGCCGAGATCAAACAAGGTGGCACCGGGCAAGGGATCCACCAGTAGATCAAGGTCACTACCTTCCATATCGGTACCCAGCAAGGTCGAGCCAAAAACTCGCGGATTGGCCACACGGAATCTGCCGACAACCTCGCGAACGGCAGCTCGTTGCAGATCAAGAGCAATGGAGGGTTTCATGGTTCACTCAGGCCAGTTTCGATATCGCAGCAGTCTAGCAGTGCCGAAGAGCAGTAGACACCGCACCATTTGTCACCTAACCGTCACATTGCCTTGCTAGCGTCCGCCCGAAACAAACTGAAACAATTAAGCAGAACGGGCTGACAGATGAAAGACGAGACAGACGGCACTGACGCACCTGAATCCGACAACCCCACCGACACCAGTCGCCGCCGCTTTCTCGGCGGTGTCGCTGTACTCGGCGTGGGCGCGACCCTGGCCGGCTGCGGCAACGCCAGCGATCAACCGGGTAAACCGGTGGAGCGCCCGCTGACCCCGACCGAGCTGGACAAGGCCCTGCGCGATCAGGTGAAAACCGTGGTGGTGATCTACGCCGAGAACCGTAGCTTCAACAACCTGTTCGGTGATTTCCCCGGTGTCGAGAAACCGCTGTCGGCGCTCAAGCCTGCCGATTACCAGCAACGTGACCGCGACGGCAGCCTGCTGCAGACGCTGCCGCCAGTCTGGGGTGGCGTGCTGCAGATCGGCCCGCAAACGCTTGATGGCGTGACCTACCCCAGCGCCACGCAGTTTCAGGAAAACCTGCCCAACGCGCCGTTCGCCCTCAAGGGCCCGAATGCCGAAGATTTGCCGTTCGGTCTGGTGACCCGCGATTTGTGGCACGTGTTCTATCAGAACCAGATGCAGATCAATGGCGGCAAGAACGATGGTTTTGTCGCCTGGGCCGACTCCGGTGGTTTGACCATGGGGCACTACGCCCAGAGCCGCTACTCGCTGCGCCTGTGGGATGTGGCGCAGGAATTCGTGCTGTGCGACAACTTCTTCCAGGGTGCCTTCGGCGGCTCGTTCCTCAACCACCAGTACCTGATCAGCGCCACCGCGCCGTTCTATCCGGACGTAGCCAATTCGGTGGCCAAGTCACAGATTGCCGTCCTGCAAAGCGATGATCCGACTGACCCGCGCCTCAAGCCACTGGAACAGTCACCCGCCAGCGCCATGACCGGCCCGCCGCAGTTCGGCCCGAGTGCGCTGACCCCGGACGGCTTCGGCGTCAACACCCTCGCTCCGCCGTACTGGCCGACGTGGATTCGCGATCCGGAACGTCCGGAATATTCCAAGGCCGATCTGCCGAACGTCATGGTGCCGCAGACCCACGAGCACATTGGCGACAAGCTGTCGAAGAAGAACGTCGACTGGGCCTGGTACGCCGGCGCCTGGCAGGCGACGCTGGAGCAGTACAAGGATTCCGGCGGCATTCCGAAAATCCCCAACTTCCAGTATCACCACCAGCCGTTCAACTACTTCAAGCAGCAAGGCCCGGAAAACCCGGACGAGCGCAACAAACGCCTGCGCGATGCCGGCCTGGGCGATGAATCAAGCACCAACAAGTTCTTCGCCGATGCCGAGGCCGGCAAGTTGCCAGCGGTGACGTTCTACAAGCCCCAGGGCAACCTGAACATGCACGCCGGTTATGCCGACGTCGCCTCCGGTGACCGGCACATCGTGCGCGCCCTGAAGGTGCTGCGCGAAAGCCCGCAGTGGAAAAACATGGTGGTGATCGTCACTGTCGATGAAAACGGCGGCTGGTGGGACCACGTGGCACCACCCAAGGGTGATCGCTGGGGCCCGGGGTCGCGGGTGCCGGCGCTGGTGGTGTCGCCATTCGCCCGCAAAGGCACGGTGGATCACACGGTCTACGACACGGCGTCGATCCTGCGCCTGATCACCCGAGTGTTCCAACTGGAAACCCTCGACGGCCTCAAGCAGCGCGATGAAGCGATGATCGCTCGCGGCCAGAAACCCATGGGCGATCTGACCAACGCCCTGCATTTTCAGGTCTGAAAAATGAGTTCTGCGGGCTGACGCAAAAATCCGTGAATGACGGCTTCTCTGTGCAACACGGCTGATCCACTATGAAGCGCCCCGAAACCCCGGGGAACCCACGCTGAAAAGGATCTGAGCATGTTCAAACTCGCAGGATTTACCCCCGCAGTGCTTACCCTCGCCGCGCTCACCCTGAGCGCGGCTGCCCACGCCGATGTCGACCTGAAGCTGGGCAGCACCGAGCGCGTCACTCGCCTCTTCGCCTACCCCAACAACTGCAGTGTGATCTGCTATCGCAACTGGTCGCTGGAGCAGACCGTCGCCCATTACCTGAGCCAGAGCGTGCAGCGCGATGGCTACACAAACGCCAAAGTCCTGGTGAAGAACGATAACGGGCAGGTTTACGCCGAGATCAGCGGCGTCCCCGAAGGCTACGACAAACCGTTGTCGGCGCTGCTGGATGCCGGTGACCTGGCCTATACCGGCGCCAGCAAGCTCAATGCCGATGGCAAATGGGCGTACAGCTGGTATCTGTTCCTGCCGCTGGGCATGGCCCTGGAAAACCGCAAGAGCGTCGAACTGCTGCACTTCCCGCCGGATTACTCGCTGACCCAGGCCCAGGATTATCTGCGCTCGAACACCACCGATCGCTGGGCCACCCTGCTGACCGTCAACGGCATCCCGACCGACCAGACGCCGGCCTATCAGACCATCATCGACATTGCGCCAATCGCCGCGCCATCCAACGCCGGCAGTGATCTGGAAGGCGTCTACGACTACTTCAAGGACTACCAGACCACGCTGGTCAAGCAGTTCAGCCAGACCGCCGCCGGCACCACCCTGCCGATGGTCGCCTTCGGTGCCCCGGTGCGTAACTGGATCAAGCAGCAATACGGCCCGACCGTGGCCGTATTGGGTCTGGCGACCATCAGCCCGAGCGCAGGGGTGAACGTGCCGGTGCTGGGTTCGAACCACCCGAGCTACATCTGGTACGCCGCCGACCCGGCCAGCTACGACGGCGATGAAGCGAAAGCCGATGCCGCCGGCTTGAAGGTCATGGGTCAGGACTTGAGCGCCGCCTGCTGGCAGGCCGGGATGGGCAGCAAACCCGGCACCGATGCGAAAGCCCTGCTCAACAGCTGTACGCAGACCTGGCAAGTGACGCAGAAGGTCAAGACCTGCGAGCTGTTCTACACCTCGATCCGCAACCTGACCCCGGCTCAGGCTGCCGCCAAATGCTCGACCACGCCGATCAAGGCCCAGTTGCAACAGCTTCAGGGCGAATTGCCGGCCCCTGCTGTTCCCGCGCCACACCTCTGATCTGCAGAAAAGACTTCCCGTGTCAGCCATTGCTGACGCGGGAAGCAGCCAATTACGCCTGTCAGATCTGACAGTAGACGGTTTGTGTCAAACACTGGAGGATTGGATCCAAACATGTTGCAGAGCTGACAGGATGTCAGACCCGAGAAGTCGCAGCATCTGGCTGACAGGGATCGTTATGAACAACCAGGCACATCAGCACCACGTTCCACGCGAAGCACCAGGCATTTACCCGTTTGCCGGGTTGCCTGTGCGTCTGGGTTTTCCGTCCACTGTCGATTTCGAAATCTTGCAGGACGAACATGGCCGCGCTGCCGTTGTGGCGCGTCGGGAGTTCCTGCGCATCACCAGAATGTGCCGCATTTCCGGACAACTGCTGCCCTACCGCTGCCGCCAGAGCCGTCAGTTGCTGAGCGGCATCCATATCTACGACCCGCGCTTTTGCGGGTTGCTCGAACATGCCTGCGATCCGAATGTTTTTCTCGACATGAGTGAACTGTGGCTGTGGGCGCTGCGCGACATTCAGCCAGGTGAACGCCTGAGCATCGACTTCGCCTCCACCGAAGACCGCTTGCTGCAGCAGTTTGCCTGCGACTGCGGCTCGCCGCGCTGTCGTGGATGGATCACCGGTTACGATGAACCACCCACGATTGAGGGCCAGCACTTTTTGCAGCGCTGGCGAGGTGCGCACTGATCGGGATTACAACGCGCCTACCGGACGCAGACGATATTGCGGCGGCAGTTGCTCGAAACCACTGATGGTGGTGTTCAGGCTTTTCCAGCGACCGTCCTTGATGCCGTAGATGCAGCCGTGAATCGACAGGCTCTGGCCGCGATGCCAGGCGTTCTGGATGATGCTGGTGTGGGCGACGTTGGCCACTTGCTGGACGACGTTGAGCTCGCAGAGGCGGTCGACCTGCTCTTCCTCGGTCGGCAGCTTGGCCAGTTCTTCACGTTTTTCGTAATACAGGTCACGGATCGAGCGCAGCCAGCCATCGATCAGGCCGAACTGGCGATCCTGCATCGACGCGCGCACACCGCCGCAGCCATAGTGGCCGGTAACGAGGATATGTTTGACCTTGAGCACGTCGACCGCGTACTGAATCACCGACAGGCAATTGAGGTCGGTGTGCAGCACCACGTTGGCGACGTTACGGTGTACGAACAGATCGCCCGGCAGCATGCCGACGATCTCGTTGGCCGGCACCCGTGCGTCGGAGCAGCCGATCCACAGATATTCCGGGGTCTGCTGGCGCGCCAGCTTGGCGAAGAAATCCGGGTCTTCCTTGGTGATCGCGTCAGCCCAGCGCTCGTTGTTATCAATCAGGTCTTGTAAGTCGTGCATGGTTAAGGCCTCAAGAAAGATGCGCAGGTATGACAAACGACCGCCCGTCGGGGTCACGCAAGGATCGCAAGTGTTTTCGTTGGAATTCTCGTGTGCCCGGTGTGTCCACCTCAGTAAGGCCCACAGTATGAGGATTTGCCATGACTGATTCACGACGTCCGTTCGATGCGGTGCAACCGGAACCCATCGATGATAACGAAGACCGCATGGGCTCGGTGCATGAGCTGGATTTCGATGAAGACGAACCCAGCGCAAAAATCGGCGACGAGATTCCCGAGCGCGAGCGCGAGCAACTGATGCCCGACGAACGGGTGCGCGAGGCGGGTTTTACCGGCGCATCAACCGCTGACCATGAACCGACCGACGATGACCTGAGCCCGGAAACCCTGATTCATGAGGACGGTGCACGCGATGCCGAGGAGGCTGGCGAAGGCAATCAGGCGGATTGGGATCTGAGCATTGTCGACGAGGACGACATTGGCGGGGGTAACGGCCTGGATGAGGCGGAGCTGGCGCGGCGTGATCCGCTGGATGGCAATCGCTGATCTGTATTGCCTGTAAGGACGCCTTCGCGAGCAAGCCCGCTCCCACAGGGAATTGAGACACGACTCAAACCAATGTGGGAGCGGGCTTGCTCGCGAAGCTTTTAAATATGTTCAGTCGACCAGGGTGCAGGCCATCACTACGGCATCTTCACGCCCGCCCACCGCCGGATAGTAATCCCGCCGCCGGCCAATCTCGTTGAAGCCATAGCGCTCATACAGCTTGAACGCCGCCGTGTTGCTATCCCGCACTTCCAGGAAACACTCCCGCGCTTCAGCCGCGTATGCCCGTGACATCAGATGCTCAAGCAGCGCCAGCCCCAGCCCACGCCCCTGATTTTCCGGTTTGACCGTGATGTTCAGCAGGTGCGCCTCGTCGAGAATGATCTGCACCACTCCGTGGCCGACCTGTTGCTGACCTTCGAACATCAGCCAGATCTGGTACTTGCCCAGCCCGTCGAGAAAAATCCCGCGAGTCCAGGGATGGCTGTACGCCGCGTATTCGATCTTCAATACCGCGTCCAGGTCCGCCTCGGTCATCGGGCGGAACGATACAGCTTCACTCATTCGATGGTTTCCAGCGCGCCATCAGCCGACGCATGGCTTGCCACACAGCGGCTTTGCGCTGTGGCTCTTCCATTAACAATTCCAGACCGGGGATGGCCCAGGCCAGGCCCAGGCCTTCGATCTGCAATTCACTATTGAACGCTTCGGCGTCCGCTTCACCGGCAAAACGCACCGCCGGCAGGCCGATCAGCCACAGGCAGGCGCAAGGCGCCGCTTCCATTTGTACCGAAAGAAAACCCTGAACGAAGTCGCGTGCCGCTTCCGGGCCCTGATCCAGGGTGCCGCGGTTCAGCCACGGCCAGCGCACCGGCTCGCCGACGATCTGCGGCGCATCCGGCAGACCGGCGGCGCGCAACATGTCCTTGAGCAACAGATAGGCCGGATCGCGGCTCTGGAACGCTTCGCCTGTGGGTAACTCGACCAGCAGCAGGCAAGCCCCGGCGCGCAGCAGTTGCAGGGCAAACCGCGGTGGCGGCACGGGGGCGGGTTTGACCACCACTGGCGCCTCTTCGACCTCTGCCACCGGTTTGGCACCGGTACGGGTACTGGCGAGCGACGGGCGCGGCACCTCGATTTTCGGCCGTTCGACCGGGCGCGGTGCACTCTGCACCGGGGCTTCGGCCTGAACAACCGGCACCGCCGCCACCTCTGGCTCAGGCTCGGGCATGTCCAGCAGCTCGGGCCGCGATGGGGCGGCGAAAGGCAATTCGGTGCGCGGCAGCCAGTTGACCACCTGCATGGCGTTCAAATAGGCGCGGCGGCGGGACTCGATAAGCAAAGGTCGGCCACTTGTGGATAACTGAAAGTGTGCTGATTCTACCGCCCTTCGCTCAAGATCGCCCGTTGTTGATCGATAGTCTTGATCCCGTCTTTAATCCGGGAAAAAGCGACAGCCCGTCCCGAGAGTGAATCGCATCCCTCCTGATGCAGTACAATCGCGGCTTTTAATCGCCAACCAGCCGGCCATTCCGATGATCGAACCCAAGCGCGTCTTGCGCGCCCTCGCTGAACACTGGGCACTTCTGGAGCCACTGTGCGAGCACTTCGACCAAGGCACCCTGAGCCTCAACGAACTGCGCACGCAACTGGCCGCCCAACAACTGGACAGCACGCCGCAGGACATCACCAGCCTGCTCGACGTGTGGATTCGCCTCGACATTCTGGTGCCCGTGGCGAAAAGCCCGAACCGTTTCGAGCTGAACGCGCAGATCCACGACTTCCTCGCCTATCTGCGCCGTGAGCACCGGCTGGGCCTGTGCCTGGAAATCGAAGCCTATCTGCGCCACCTCGAACGGCTGGCCGGCTACATTCAGGACGCGTTCGACGTTCGCGACGGCAATGATCTCGCCCGTCAGCTGCGTTTGCTCGACATGCGCGTGCGCGACGTGCTGAAGAAACTCGACAACGACGAACAGGCGCTGGTGGCCGTCGCCGAACGGGCCAAGACCAGCGACCGGCAGATTCCGCTGCGTCAGCGTTACGCCGAAGTTCTGGCGACCTGGGACGAATACGTCGAGCCGATGATCGATCTGGTGAACGCCGACGGCGCCTTCGAACAAGGCGTGCGCAAGGTTGAAACCGTACTGTTGAAGATGCTCAGCGAACAGCAGCGCCTCGGCCATCTGGTTGATGACGACATGCTGCTGCGCACCCACGCGCGCATCCTCGAAATGCAGACCAGCGCCCAGTTGACCCTGCGTCACGCCCGCGAACTGCTGCTGCCGCTGCGTGAAGAAGCACGCCGCCACAACGCCGTGACCCGTGGTGCCGCGCTGGCGCTGGCGGCGATTCGCCGTAAAGGCATCGATGCCGTGCCACAAGCGGCGATGCCGCTGTTCACCCGGCCGCAAAGCACCTTCCTCGGCAGCGCCAGTCAGGTCGAGGCTTACGTCTACGCCCTGGCGCGTTTCGAGCCGAAACCGGCGCGTTTCCCCAAGGCACACAAAACCCAGAAGTCCGGCGATGCCCCGCGTGCACCGCGCACCGTGCGCGAGATGGTCGAGCGTTGCGAAGAGTCCCTGCCAATGCCGGATCTGATGACCTGGCTGCTGGAGCAGGAACCGGACGGCGCCACCGACGAATTGCTCTACTGGTTCTCGCGTCTGTCGCGGGAAAAACGCTTCAAGCGCGAGCGTCTGGAACGCCGCGAATACCACACTCACGAGCACCAGGTCAGCCTGCGCTCCTTCGCCCTGCTCTCGGCCCGCGACTCCGCCGCCGAGGATTCTGCGAGCATCCCCAATGCATCTTGATCTATCCGAACTGTCCCAACTGGCGCCGATCTTCCGCGAGCTGTTCAAGGGCTATCACGTCAGCCGCCGCGACCCGGAACTGTACGCGCAACTGTCGAACTTCCAGGATCAATACCGCACGCTGTTCAAGGCGCTGGGGTTCGAGCTGGTCTGCGACACCCGTGGCTTCTACTACTTCGTGCCGGACATGGCGGCGGCGGCGGTGAACAAGACGGCCCAGCGTCTGGCGCTGTTCACCTTCATCCTCGTCGAGCATCTGGCCGATCAGGGCCGTGACCCGATTGCCGTGCTCGACGGCGGCAGCCTCGGCCGCGAAGAGCTGCCATCGCTGCTGGAGAAATACCGCGATCTGTTCATCCAGGCCGAAGTGCAGACCGTTGAAGAGCTGGAAGAAAAAATCATGCGCCGCATGACCCAGCTCGGTTTCGCCGGTGAAGAAAACGGCGTGTACCGTTTCCTGCCGCCGATGCACCGCTTCCTCGATGTGTGCCTGTCGGTGCAGCAGGACCGCGATCTGGCGGCCAGCGTGCACAGCGTTCTGCCGCTGCCGGCACCGGTGCTGATCGACGAAGCCGCCGAAGCCAAATTCCTCGAAACCGACGATCCGCTTGATCTCAGCGAATTTGAGGAAGAGAGCGAAGAAGAGAGCGAAGAAGACGCACTGGCTAGAGCCATTGCCGAAGAACAGGAGTCCGACGCATGAGCCAGGAACGCTACGGCATCCGCCGCTTTGCCCTTTTGAACACCGCTGGTTACAGCCTCGGCCTGTTCCCGCTGGAAGAACCGTTGTCGGTCTACGGCGCGAACAACCTCGGGAAATCGGCGTCGATCAACGCCTTGCAGTTCCCGATTCTGGCGCGCATGTCGGACATGAGTTTCGGCAAGTACAGCCTGGAACAATCGCGGCGTTTCTACTTCGCCTCCGACACCAGTTACATCCTCGTCGAAGTCAATCTGCCCCACGGCCCGCACGTGATCGGCGTGGTCGGTCGCGGCCCGGGTGGTGGTTTCGGTCACCAGTTCTTCGCTTACGCCGGCAAGCTCGACCTGGCGCATTACCAGAAGAACGACACCTGCCTGCGGCAGAAAGAGCTGTTCAGCAACCTTGAGAAGGAAGGCCTGAAAGCCTACGAACTCAAGCCGGACGAATTGCGTCGCTTGCTGGTCGGCGGGCACACGTCGATCCCGCTCGACCTGACCCTGATCCCGCTGCGCTCCACCAGCGAGCAGAGCCTGAAGACCTTCCGCGCGCTGTTCATCAACCTGCTGCACATGCGCGAAATCACCGCGGCCAAGTTGAAGCAGCTGTTCCTCGATGCCTTCGAGCACAGCCTGCGATCCGGCAGCGTCGACTACATCGCCGCGTGCGAAGAAGCCTTCCGCGATGTACGCCGGATGGAGCAGGACTACAACTCGCTGGTCGCCGCCGGGCCGCTAGTCGAAGCCTTGGCCAACGGCGTGAAGCAGCGCGATGTGCTACGCGGCAAACTGCATCGCCTGTCGCCGCTGCTCGATTCGTTGCTCGGCACCTGGTCGGACTACGCCACGGCGCGCAAGGAAGAGCTGACGATCCAGGCCGAACACTACCGCCGCGAGCAGGACGATCTGCAAAACGATCAGCGCGGTGGCACCCAGGAACTGATGCGTCTGGAGCGGGAAATCTCCGGCATCCAGCGCTGGCTCGGTGAGTTGTCGGTGCTGAAGAACCGCTTCGCGCTGGTCGATGACGTCAAGGTGCTGGAGCAGCAACTGCTCGCCGCCAAGGACGCGCACGACGAACTGGCCGGTGCGCTGGCACAGTCCCGGCAGTTCAGCGCCGAGGATCTGGAAGAACGTCTGCGCGATCTGGAAAAACGCCTGAAGTCGGTGAAACAGCAACTCGATCACGCCGACAACAACAGCTACGCCCGCCTGCGTGAGGAGTTCTCGCAGCAGGACGTCGAGCGCCTGATGCGCCTGTTCAACAGCGCGCTGTTCAGCCTGCCGCTGGGCGAACACGGCATCACTCTCGACGAGGATGGCGAGTGGGTCAAATCGGTCGAGCTGATCCTCGATGGCTTCAAGGGCGAGCGCTTCGAAGTGCCGGGCTTGTCGATCGACATCTCGCACATCGAGCCGCCGGCCCTGCAAGCGCTGGCCGACCGCGCCGCGCTGCGTGACCAGAAAGAACGTCTGGAAAAAGAGCTCAAGCAACTCAAGACCCAGCAAGCCGTGGCCGCCGACCGCGCCGCGAGCAAGACCCAGACCGAAGCGCTGTACCAGCAAGTGCTGGATGCGCAGAAAGCCCTGGAAGATTTCCGTCGCACCCAGACCCTGAGCGCCGAAGAAAGCGACAAGCTCGAGCAACTGGCGCAGATGGAAGCCGCGCAAGACGAACTCAAGCGTTCCAGCGATGCGTTCACCGAGCGCGTCCAGCAACTGTCGGCCAAGCTGCAACTGGTCGGTCGGCAGATCGCCGACATGGAAGCCAAGCAGCGCACCCTCGATGACGCCCTGCGCCGCCGTCAGTTGCTGCCGGCGGACCTGCCGTTCGGTACGCCGTTCATGGATCCGGTCGACGATTCGATGGACAACCTGCTGCCGCTGCTCAACGACTATCAGGACAGCTGGCAAGGCTTGCTGCGCGCTGACGGGCAGATCGAAGCGCTGTACGCGCAAGTTCGCCTCAAAGGCGTGGCCAAGTTCGACAGCGAAGACGACATGGAGCGCCGTCTGTCGTTGCTGATCAACGCTTACGCGCACCGTACCGACGAAGCCCTGACATTGGGCAAGGCGCGGCGTGCGGCGGTCACCGACATCGCCCGGACCCTGCGCAACATCCGCAGCGACTACGACAGCCTCGAGCATCAACTGGCGCTGTTCAACCGCGAGATCAACAAGCGTCAGGTGTCCAACCTGCAGAGCTTCCGCATCGTCCTGGCGCCGAACAAGGAAGCGCTCAAGCACATCGACCAGATCATCCACAGCGCCGGTCAGTACGAAGAAGGCGAAACCCTGTCGGTGTTCGACCTGAGCCAGAGCGCCGAACAGGACAACAAGAACGAAGAGGCCAAGGAATACCTGGCGCGGCTGGTGGCGGCGAACCACAACCAGCTCGGTCTCAAGGACTTGTTCGAACTGGCGTTCGAGATCACCAAGGTCAACGGTCAGCCGGTGATCCACACCGACATCGACGGCGCCGCGTCCAACGGCACCACCATGACCATCAAGGCGCTGACCAACATGTACTTGTTGCTGCACCTGATGGATCGCGATCTGGCCGGTCGCGTGCGCCTGCCGTACTACCTCGACGAGGCGGCGGACATCGACGAGAAGAACCAGGCAGCCCTGCTGGAAACCAGCCTGCAATTGGGCTTCGTGCCGATTCTGGCGAGTGTGAAGCCGCAGGTCTGCGCCAGTGTCGCCATCGACCTGGAAGGCGGCAGCGGCCCGGCGGGGATCTACATCGACGAGGCGGACTGGAAGTACATCCGCCGCCATGACGTGGTGAAAGCCACCGTCAATGTGCAAGCCGATGAGCCGGAGCTGGATGAGGTTTGATCTGCCTTAGCTGAAGGCAAAAAAAGGGCCGCGATCTGTTGGGATCACGGCCCTTTTTTATGGCTTTGGATTCGTGCTGAATTGAAGGCCTCATCGCTGGCAAGCCAGCTCCCACAGTTTTTGTGTTGAACACAAATTCTGTATACGACGCGCGCCCTGTGGGAGCTGGCTTGCCAGCGAAGGCGTCGTTGTAGACGCCACATCAATTCCGGATTACTTACCGAGCGAAATCTTCGGCGCCCAGGTCAGCCACTCATCCTCGAACTTGTCGAACAGCGGGAACGTCTGCTCAGGCCGTGCCGGGTTGCCCATGCGCTCACCGTCCGGTGTGGCGAAGGCAATGCCACCCTGAATCGCCGTCTCCAGCGACTCCGTGCGCACCGTCAGGCCATTGAACAAGCCGATGTCGAAACCGACGCCGCTGGTGTTCCAGAATCGGCTGCCGCTGCGCACCAGCGGCGCATATTTCGGTTCGATCAAAATGTGCACCAACACCCGGTCAGCCGTCTGCCCCAGTTCATAACCGGTGACCTTGCCCACGGTGATTTCGCGGTAGGTCACGGGCACACCCGGTTTCAGCGAGCCACGGCGCGCGGCGCTCAAGACCAGACTCAAGCCGGCTTCTTGCTTGCTCACTTCCGGCGGATTGGCCAGCGCAACGAAGTTCTTCTGCGGCCCAAGGTTTTTCGCCGCCGGCTGCACTTCCACATACTGCCCGGTGACCAGGGTTTCCAGGTTGGAAGTCTTCATCAAACCCAACTCAGGTTTGACCACCCAGAACTGACTGCCGACCCGCGCAATGCGCTCCGGCACTTCGGTGATGCGCGCAGTGAGCAACACCGATTGCAAGTCATCAGCCAGATCAACACTTTCGATCTTGCCGACGTCCAGACCCTTGAATCGAACCGGGGTACCGCTGCGCAGGCCATCGGCGCGATCAACCTTGATCGTCACCAAAGTGCCTTTCTGGTTCGCCTCGTCGTGGTTGGCGAAAAGACGGAAGCGCGGAATGCGCTTTTGCAGCGGCGCCTTGGCTTGCGGTGTTTCGAAGGCAATGCCGCCGGCCATCAACGTCTGCAACGACTCGCTCTTCACTTGAATCCCGCCCGTCAGGCCACCGGTGAGGGTGATGCCGCTGACATTCCAGAAGCGTGTCGACGCGTTGACCAGGTTTTCGTATTCCTTCTCGATATGCACGCCGATGACGATTTGTTTTTTGGTCTTGGAGAACTGATAGCTCTGTACCGAACCGACCTTGACCTGTTTGTACAGAATCGGACTGCCGACTTCGATCGAACCCAGAACATCGGTGAACAGCACCAGGTGCAGCCCAGGTGAACGCAGATCCAGCGGCGGCGCTTTTGGCCGCGCCTCGAATTCGCGTTTCGGCGCGGCACCTTTGTCGCCCGGACGCACGGCGATGTAATTGCCTTTGACCAGCGCTTCGAGCCCGGTGATACCGGCCAGGGAAATCGACGGTTTGACCACCCAGAACTGCGTGCCCTCGACCAGATAGTCTTCTGCCAGAGGATCGAGCGTCAGCTCGGCCGTGGCGCTGTTCAGATCCGGATCGATTTTCAACGCTTTCATGTTGCCGACCTGAATGCCCTTGTACATCACCGGCGTACGGCCGGCCTGCAGACCTTCGAAGTCACTGAGTTTGACCTTGACCCGAATGCCGGCAGCGGCGGCGTCGAAGTCTTCATAGAGACGGAACGGCAGGCTTGGATCGGTGGGCGGACTGTCTTTGCGATTCTCAGGTGTGGCGAAGGCGATGCCGCCGGCGACGATGCTCGCCAGAGACTCGCTGCGTACTTTCACCCCGGACAGGTTGGCGTCGATGCTGATGCCGCTGGCATTCCAGAAACGCGTGTGTTTGCGCACCAGTTTGGCGTAGGTCGGTTCGATGAACACTTTGAGCTCAACGGTGCTCTGGTCTTCAGACAGCACGTAGCTTTTGATCTGGCCGACTTTGATCTGCTTGTAGAACACCGGGCTGCCACGGTTCAGCGAACCGAGGCGATCGGCCTTGATGGTCAGGTGCAGACCCGGCTTGGAGTCCGACAGCGGCGGCTCTTCGGCCAGCGCCTTGAACTTGCGGGTGGGCTCGCCTTCGCCGGGGCTGATGGCCACGTAGTTACCCGAGACCAGGGTTTCCAGACCGGTGATACCGGCCAGCGTCACGCTCGGTTTCACCAGCCAGAAGCGCGTGCTGGTCTTGAGGTATTGCTCGACGTCCTTGTTCATCTCGACGGTGGCAATCACCCCTTTGGAGTTGCCCTCGTCATCAAGTTTGAGCGTCTTCACCTTACCCACCGGCATGCCCTTGTAGACCACTTCGGTCTTGTTGGCCTGGATGCCTTCACCGCTTTCGAAACGCACCTGAATCTCGATGCCGGTTTCGTTGTAGGCACGCCAACCGAGCCAGCCGCCAATGATCAGGGCAATCAGAGGCAGTACCCAAATGGCAGACCAGTTGGAGGCCGGTCGGGTTTTCGCTACAGGCAAATCAGTCATGGTCGTCGTCCGACTCCGTGTTATCCCAAATCAGTCGGGGATCGAAAGTTACTGCGGCAAGCATCGTCAGAATCACCACACTGGCGAAAGCGATGGCGCCAAGATTGGCTTCGACACTGGCAAGCCGGCCGAAATTGACGACCGCCACCAGAATGGCGATCACAAAGATATCGAGCATCGACCAGCGACCGATGAACTCGATAAAGCGGTACATCCAGATCCGCTGCCGCGCGGACAACGGCTGACGTCGCTGCACCGAAAACAGCAGCAGCGCGATGCCCACCAGTTTGAAGGTCGGCACCAGAATACTGGCGATGAATACTACGGCGGCAATCGGGATCATGCCGTGTTGTACCAGTTGGATCACGCCGGACATGATGGTGCTCGGATCGCCCTGACCCAACGAGCTGACCGTCATGATCGGCAACACATTGGCCGGGATGTAGATAATCGCAGCCGTGATCAGAAGGGCCCAGGTGCGGGCCAGACTGTTCGGGCGACGAGCGTGAACCAGCGCGCCGCAGCGGGTGCAGGTCTGCTCGTCAGTGTCCGCATCCTGTTTGTTCAATTCATGGCATTCGGTACAGATCAGAATGCCCGCATCAATCGCCCGCATGGGCATCTTCTCCTGATAACGCCTGCCAGATCTGGTGCGGTGACATCACCACTTCCAGCCAGACCTGAACCAACAACAAACCGATGAAACACGCCAGACCGAGGCCGACGGTGATGGCCGCCATGTCCGCCAGTTTGACGATCGCCACGAGGACGCCCATGAGGTAGACCTCGAGCATTCCCCAGTCTTTGAGGTGGTGATAAATGCGGTAGAGCAGCAAGCCGTAGCTACGGCCGATATCAAAACGGATCGACAGCAATACCATGAGCTGACACAACAGCTTGAGCAGTGGAATCGCCATGCTGCAGAGGAACACAACCACCGAAACGCCGCGCATGTCGGTATTGAACAACCCGACAACACCAGTCCAGACCGTATCCTGCGAAGACTGCCCGAGTACATTGAGCTTCATGATCGGTAAAAAGTTCGCCGGCACGTAGAGCAACAGTGCGGCGATGACCAGGGCCAGGCTGCGTTGCACAACATTGTGACGATGGGCATACAACTCGTAACCGCAGCGCGGGCAGAGCGCTTTCTCGCCATGGGCAAGCTTGGGCTTGCGCATCAGGAGGTCGCACTCATGACAGGCCACCAAGTCTTCCAGCGGTAAATCTGACAGCCCTGGGGCGTCAACCGGATCTGACATAAAGGCTCTGGCTCCGAAAAAGATGGGGGCTATTCTAGTGTTCTGATTCGAAAATAACTGTGCAAAATTGTTCGCTGGCTAAGCAAAAATACTTTCCTGCGGGCAAAACAAAACCCCAAT
>NZ_JBYOKU010000065.1:0-14501 GCF_057799175.1 Pseudomonas sp. 14P5.3.2
GTATGCTGCAGCCACACCTCCACCCCCCCCCCCCCCCCCCCCAAACCCCGCTCCCACAGGAGATTTCAGGCGTGCCGGTAATTGTCAGTCAGTACCGTATTTCGGCGAACGCGGGCCATACAGCAGGCCTGCGCGCTGACCGGCCGACAACAGGCGATTGCTCGCCACGCCGGCAATCGGGTATCCGGCATCGGTCGAGCTGTTGATCACCTGCTTTACCGCGGCGGTGATCAGCATGCCGACCAGGCCGCCACCACTGTTGTTGCCGCCCTCTTCGCTCGACGCCCGTGCCGAACCGGTCCACAGCGTGGTGCCGGATTTCAGATCCACCAGTCTGGCGGTGGCGGTCACGGCGGTTTCGCTGCTGATGACCATGTAGCGCGTGCCGTACTCGGTCACGGTGATGTACAGCGCAGCGTCGGCACCGAAGATTTCCTTCAGCTTGTTGGCCGGTGCCTGATGAATGTCATCCGGCGTGGTCAGGCCGTTCTGGCGGAAAGTTTCATCCACCAGAGTGATCGGCAACACGTAGTAACCGGCTTCGGCCAATGGGAACGTCACCTGCGACAGCAAGCTGTAGGAAGCCTTGACGTCCGGCGAGGTGTTCAGCGGTGGCAACACCAGAATGGTCTTCGGGCGCGCCTGTTTGTACGCCGAATAGTCGACGGTTTTCGGTGCGACGCAGCCACCGAGTACGGTCAGGGCCAATCCGGCGGCCAGCAGTTTAAGGGTACGCGAGATCATTTGGCGTCTCCGGTCTTGGCGTTTTTAAGCAGAAAATCCATGTACGGGCCGGACTCGGGGAACAGCGCTTTCTCGGTGCGGAACTGCTGCACCATCTGATCGTCCTTGCCCATGCTCAGGTACAGCAGGCCCAGGTGCGCGTGGTAACCCGGCGGCACGGCCTTGCCGGTGGAACGGATCTTCTGCAGGTCGCGCTCCAGCACTTCGGCCTGGGCTTCTTTTGGCTCTTCGCCTTTGAAATATTCGTAAACCTGCGGTTGGTAATCTTCCCACTGGTACAGGGTTTTCGGGCTGCTGCAACCGGCCAGCAAGGCGCTGGCGGCCAGCGTCAGGGCCAGCAGCGACCGCGACAAAGTCAGATTCATGGGTGTTGCTCCTTGCAATGGGTGTCGATCAGTTACCCGGTTTCCAGGCGCCGGCGTTCATGCCATCAACCAGACGATTGATCGCCTCGCGCATGGCCAGATCGAGGACTTTGCCGTTGAGGGTGGAGTCGTACGCAGCGGTGCCGCCGAAGCCGATGATTTCGCGGTTGGACAAGGCGTACTCGCCGGCGCCCTGGGTCGAATACACCACTTCGGACGTGCTGATATTGACGATGTTCAGGTTGACCTTGGCGTAGGCAACCTGGGTCTTGCCACGGCCGAGAATGCCGAACAACTGGTGGTCGCCGGTTTCCTTGCGGCCGAACTCGGTGACGTCACCGGTGACCACGTAGTCGGCGCCCTTGAGGCGCTGGGCCTGGCCCTTGATCGCCGCTTCCTGCTGGATCTCGCCCATGTTGTCGCGATCCAGTACCGAGAAACGGTTGGTCTGCTGCAAGTGAGTGATCAGGATGGTCTTGGCCTGGCCGCCGAGACGGTCGACGCCGTCGGAGAAGATCCCGCGCATGTAGCTGGAGCGGTTATCGAACTTGCCCACCGCCATCGGCACGCGAGCACCGGTCCAGGCTTGCGTGGCGCTCTCGACCTTGGCCACCGGCAGTGCGCGGGAGCTTTCGGTGGCGCAGCCGGCAAGGGAGCCGGCGATAGTGCCGAGCACGGCAATCGCAACGCCTGAGACCAACATCCGGGAGATCATTCTCACTGTGCATTCCTTCTGAAAAAAACGGTGTGTCCCGGCACGGCAAGGCGGTGGGGAGCGGAAAAGGGGCGGCATTATGACAAAGTGCCATCATTGGCGACAGATATTTTTGACGCCAATGAATTGGCTTGTTTGGACGCACACAAATCCCCCTGTGGGAGCGGGCTTGCTCGCGAAGACGGTGTGTCAGTTGGCAAATAAGTGGCTGACACACCGTCTTCGCGAGCAAGCCCGCTCCCACAGGGGGGATTTGTGGTGTTCTGGGTTTAGTGAAAATCGCGGCTCTGCACACGAATGCCATCCAGCAGCGGACTCAGGTCGCTCAGCCGTCCGGCGATCAAATGCCTCACTTCGCCCTCGCGCTCCCAGCGGCCATCGACCCTGAGCAGTTGCGAGCCGACCAGCACCTGACGCTGACGCTCGGCCAGATCGCGCCAGACCACCACGTTGACGTTGCCGAACTCGTCTTCGAGGGTGACGAAAGTCACGCCGCTGGCAGTGCCCGGTCGCTGGCGCCCGGTGACCAGCCCGGCGATGCTCACCGGCCGCCCGTGTTCGACGTCCAGCAACTCCTGCGAACTGCGACAACGCCGCGCCTTCAGTTCGCCACGCAGCAGCGCCAACGGATGCGGCCCCAGCGTGGTGCCGATGGTCGCGTAATCGGCTTGCAGGTCCTCGCCGACACTCGGTTTGGGCAGCAGCACATCGGGCTCTTCCTGGCTCGGCAACCCGGCAAACAGGCCCAGTTGTTTCTGCACCCCGGCCACTTCCCAGCGTGCGCGATGCCGATGCCCGGCCATGCCGCGCAACGCGCCGGAGTCAGCCAACAGCGCCTGGGCGCGACTGTCGAGCGCGGCCCGCTCGCCCAGATCGGCGACATCGGCAAACGCCCCGCGCGCCCGCGCCGCTTCGATGCGCAGGGCGTCATCCTCGCGAAAGCCCTTGATCATCCGCAGGCCCATGCGGATCGCCGGCTGCGCGCCGCTGATCGGCTCCAGGCTGCAATCCCAGTCGCTGGCGCGCACGTCCACCGGACGGATCTGCAACTGATGCCGACGGGCGTCTTGAAGGATCTGATCCGGGCTGTAAAAACCCATCGGCCAACTGTTGATCAACGCGCAGGCAAACGCCGCCGGTTCGTGGCACTTGAGCCAACAACTGGCATAAGTCAGCAAGGCGAAACTGGCGGCGTGGGACTCGGGAAAACCATAGCTGCCAAAACCCTTGATCTGCTCGAAGATCTGCGCGGCGAATTCCTCGGTGTAGCCGTTTTTCTTCATGCCGGCGGCGAGGCGTTCCTTGTGCGGCTCCAGGCCGCCGTGGCGTTTCCACGCGGCCATCGAGCGGCGCAACTGATCGGCCTCGCCGGGGCTGTAGTCGGCGGCGACGATGGCGATCTGCATCACCTGTTCCTGAAACAACGGCACGCCGAGGGTGCGTTTGAGCACCACTTCAAGTTCCGGCGAGGGATAGGTTTCCGGTTCTTCCTTGTTGCGTCGGCGCAGGTACGGATGGACCATCCCACCCTGAATCGGCCCTGGGCGGACGATCGCCACTTCAATCACCAGATCGTAAAACTTCGCCGGTTTCAGCCGCGGCAGCATCGACATCTGCGCCCGCGACTCGATCTGAAACACGCCGATGGTGTCGGCGCGGCTGATCATCTCGTAGGTCGGTTTGTCTTTGTCTGGAATCGTCGCCAGGCTCAGATCGAGATGGCGATGACGACGCAGCAGATCGAAGCAACGGCGGATGGCACTGAGCATGCCGAGGGCGAGGATGTCGACCTTGAGCAGCCCGACCGCATCGAGGTCGTCCTTGTCCCACTGAATGATCGTGCGCTCGGCCATGGCGGCGTTTTCCACCGGCACCAGCGTGTCCAGCGGCTGCTCGGAAATCACGAAGCCGCCAGGATGCTGCGACAAGTGCCGGGGGAAGCCGATCAATTGCCCGGTCAGGCTCAGCACCCGACGCAGCACCGGGCTGTCGGGGTCGAACCCGCCTTCCAGCAAACGTGCCAGTGGCGGTGTTTCGTCGCTCCAGTGGCCGCAGCAATCGGCCAGTGCATTGATCTGATCCGGCGGCAAACCAAGGGCCTTGGCCACGTCACGCACCGCCCCGGCGGCGTGGTAGGTGCTGACCACCGCCGTCAGCGCCGCACGCCGCCGGCCATAACGGCGGAACACGTATTGCAGGACTTCTTCACGGCGTTCGTGCTCGAAGTCGACGTCGATGTCCGGAGGCTCGTTGCGCTCTTTCGACATGAAACGTTCGAACAGTAGCGTGGTGCGATCCGGGTCGATCTCGGTGATACCCAAGGCAAAACACACCGCCGAGTTAGCCGCCGACCCCCGGCCCTGACAGAGAATCTGCTGATCGCGGGCAAAGCGCACCACGTCGTGCACGGTGAGAAAGTAGCTTTCGTAGCCGAGTTCGGCGATCAACTTCAGTTCCTTGTTGATCTGCCTCAGCACCTTGAAGGGCGCGCCTTTTTTCCAGCGCCAGGCGATGCCCTCTTTAGTCAGCTGACGTAGCCAGGAACTGCCGGTGTGACCCTCTGGCACCAGCTCTTTCGGATATTGATAGCGCAACTCGCTCAGCTCGAAAGTGCAGCGCCGCGCCAGTTGCACCGAGGTGTCGAGCAACGCTTGCGGATACAGCTCGCGCAACACGTCGAGGCTGCGCAGGTGCCGCTCGCCGTTGGGGTGCAGGCGCAACCCGGCCTCGGCCACCGGGACGTGATGGCGGATCGCGGTCATGGTGTCCTGAAGGGCGCGCCGGCCACGGGCGTGCATGTGCACATCGCCGCTGGCCACGGCGAGAATCTGCAGCTGGTCCGCCAGGTTAAGCAGTGCCGCCAACCGACGCTGGTCGTCCTGCCCGCGATGCAGCTGCACCGCCAGATAAAGGCGCTGGCCGAAGGTCTGCTTCAGCCAGCGCCCCACCTCCACGTCATCGACGCTGTCCGGCACCCACAGCGTGAGCAAACCCGGCAACGGCTCGCTGAAGTCCTCGCGCAGCACTTGGTACTGGCCCTTCTGCGTACGCCGTCGGGCCTGAGTGATCAAGCCGCACAAGGCCTGATAGCCCGCAAGGTTCTCCACCAGCAGTACCAGTTTCGGGCCGTTGTCGATGCGGATTTCGCTGCCGATGATCAGCGGCAGTTCAACCGATTTCGCCGCTTGCCAGGCCCGAACGATCCCGGCCAGCGTGCACTCATCGGTGATCGCCAGCGCCTGATAGCCGTGCTTTTTCGCCCGCTGGAACAGCTCAAGGGCACTGGAGGCGCCGCGCTGGAAACTGAAGTTCGACAGGCAGTGCAGCTCGGCATAGTCGTCGTTCATGCAAACCAGCCCTGCAGCCACAACGGACCGCCCTCGCCCACGGCCCGATAGGCCCAGCCCTGCTGACCGGCACGGTTCTGAATCAGGTAGTAATCGCGGCGCACATCGTCACCGTCCCACCAACCGGATTCGATGCGCTCCGGGCCCATGAGGATTCGCGCCGAACCTT
Organism: Pseudomonas sp. 14P5.3.2; assembly: GCF_057799175.1. Taxonomy (NCBI): domain Bacteria; kingdom Pseudomonadati; phylum Pseudomonadota; class Gammaproteobacteria; order Pseudomonadales; family Pseudomonadaceae; genus Pseudomonas; species Pseudomonas sp. 14P5.3.2. Next base: position 5,341 of record NZ_JBYOKU010000065.1, read on the forward strand.
CCGGCACGCTTTGCGGCTCGCCGAGCAGCCAACCCGGACGCTGCACGCTCGGCAAACCGCTGCAACGCTGCTTGTCGACGCCGTTCTGCCACGCACATTCCGGTCGGTGGTCGGCCTGAAAGCGCAGGCCCTGCACCGCCTCATCACCGAGCCGCGCGCGCAGGCGTTCGCGCAATTGCTCCCAGGGCAAGGTCTGTTGCGGACGGTCATCGAACAGTTCCTGACACTGCGGCACAAAACTCGGCAGATCTTCGGCACGCAGGCGGAAGCCACGCACCGGGGCCTCGACCTGCACTTGCTCCAGTCGTCCACGGGCCAGTTCGAAAAGCATCGCCGGATCGCGCTCGGCGCTGAGCAGGCCGACCTTGATCAGCGTGTCCGGCAGCCCGGCGTGTTCCAGATGCAGGTCGAAACGCTGCACGCCGCTGTCACGTCCGCAGAGGAACGCCGACAGGTCAGCGGTCAAGCGGCGTAACGGGAACAGCAGCGCCTGATGGGATTGCACGTCGAAATTCAGTTCGATGCGCACATCGAAACGATCCGGCGGCAGATAGAACGCCAAGGCCAGCGGCCGTGCGCCGAACAAGGTGTCGAGATGCTTGAGCATCGATGCTTCGAAGCGCCGGGCCAAGGCCTGACGCGGCAGGCTCTGCAGTTGGTTCAGGTTGCGCAGGCCCATACGCGTCAGCGCGGTGGCGACCTGCGGCTCCAGCCCGATGCGGTCGACGGGCAACTGCCCGAGGTGATGTTGCAGGGCTTCACCGTCCGGTACCACGAGACCGTCATAGGCGTTGGCCAGCACCCGCGCCGCCACCGGATTGGGCGCGGCGACGATGCGATGGCGGAAACCCAGCCCAGTCAGTTCCTTGCGCAGCCGCGCTTCGAACTGCGCCCAAGAGCCGAACAGACCCAGGCTCGATTCGATCTCGAACACCACGGTACGCGGGTAATGCACGCTGACCTGCGCGCTGAAACGATAGGCCCACGCGGCGAGAAACTGCTGCCAGCGCTCGACCTCGGCCAGGTCGTAATCGGCGGTGGTAAAGCCTTTGCTCAGGGCTTGCGCCGCGGTCATCGACTGCCCGGCGCGCAAGCCGAGCTGACGCGCCGCCGGATTGACCGCTTGCAGCACCCGGCGCTGGGCCGGGCCACTGAGCAGCACCAACGGCTCAGCAGGATCGGCACGCTGACGCAGCACCGCGTCGAGGGCCAATTGCGGGAACAGGATACACACCCAGCGCATGACGACCTCAGTGCCCCACGGCAAACGCAATCGGCGCCGTGCGCGCCAGTCCGCCACGGCACTTGAGCACGCGCAACTGGGCCGGTCTGGCGTCGATGGCGATGCGCAACGCGGCCGGCGACGGATTGATCGCCTCGCTCAACGGGCGCCAGGCAAACGCCAGGGTCTGGCCGGTTTCCGCCGCCACCTGCAAGCGCCGCAACGCGCGGTCATCGGCCTTGTGCGGCCAGCACAGCACCGCGCCGCAACTGCCGGAGCGCAGGCATTGTTCCGCCGCCCACAAGGCATCGCGCTCGCTGGCCTGAATCACCGACAACTGACGCAGATCGACCCCGGCGTTCGCCCACGCCTGCGGGTACGGCACGAACGGTGGTGCCACCAGCACGATGCGCTCGCCCGCCGCCGACAGCCGCGCCAGGGTCGGCCACACCAGTTGCAGCTCGCCGACCCCGGGCCCGGCCAGGAGGATTTCGCTCAGCGCCGCTTCCGGCCAGCCACCGCTGGGCAGTGCCGCATCCAGCGCGGCATGGCCGGTGGGTTGCGGGCTGGCCGTCGGCGGCGCAGGCCGGCCCTTCCAGACCTGGCCGCCATTGAACAGCGTATCGAGTGCAACGACGGCGCCCATCAGCCTTGCCTCACCAGACCGCAAAACACGCCTTCGATGGCCAGGTCCTGATCATCGCGCACGACAATCGGCTGGTACGCCGGGTTGCGCGGCAGCAGCCGGACCTCATCGCCGACGCGCTCGAAGCGTTTGATCGTCACTTCGCCATCGAGCCGCGCCACGACGATCTGGCCGTTGAGCGCTTCGGGATTGCGCCGCACACCGACCAGATCGCCGTCGAGAATGCCGTCCTCGATCATCGAATCGCCCTGCACCCGCAGCATGTAGTCGGGGGTACGGGAGAACAGCGCCGGGTCGAGCATCAAGCGGCTATGGATATCGGCATCGGCACCGATCGGCGCACCGGCGGCCACCCGGCCGAGCACCGGAATATCCAGGAGCTCCGGTCGCGCCGGCTGCCCGAGCAGGCGAATGCCCCGGGCCTGATGCGGATTGACCTCGATAAACCCGGCTTCGGTAAGCGCCAGCACATGCTTGCGCGCCACGCTGCGCGAGGCAAAACCAAAAGCCTCGCTGATTTCAGCGAGGCTTGGGGACTGACCGTGTTCGGCGATGCGTTCGCGGATAAAGGTCAGGATGGCGGTACGGCGGGGAGTCAGATTGGTCATGGAGTACATTTGTACTCTTTCGCATTTTTGCTGGCAATGACCGCCAGTCAGTTCAATCCACGCTCGGCCAGAAATGCCGAGATGTAATCGATGAATGCGACGACCTTGGCCGTGGCCCGCCGATGGCTCGGGTACACCGCGAGAATGTGCGGGCCGAAGGTGTCGGGGTCGATTTCATAGTCAGCCATGACCCGCACCAGACGCCCATCGGCAATGTACGGCGCGGCGCTCCACAGCGGCGTGTGCAGCAAGCCGCGTCCGGCCAGCGCGCTGGCCAGCAACAGGTCGTAATTGTCGCTGCGCAAGCGCGGCGCCGTCGGTTGCGCCAGGCTCAGGCGCTGGCCGTCGCGCTCGGCCCACCAGAACTCGCGGCTGAGCAACGGATGCTGATACAGCAGCCATTCATGCTGTTCGAGGGTTTGCGGGGTGACCGGCAACCCTTTGCGCGCCAGATAGTCCGGGCTGCCGCACAAGGCCAGGCGATTGCTGCCGACCACCCGGGCAATCAGCCCCGGCAGGTCGTCATGGCCTTCGCGCAAGGCCAGGTCATAGCCGCTTTCCAGCAGATTGACGAACGCGTCGCACAGATCCACTTGCAGGCTGATCTGCGGGTATTGCTGCAAAAAGCCGTCACACGCCTGATCGAGAAACGCCCGCCCGTACGCCAACGGTGCAGTGATTTTCAGGCTGCCGCGCAGACCGTGCTGCAGCTGCTCGATTTCCTCGCTGGCCTCCTCCAGCCGCTGCAACACCAGCCGCGCGGTTTCCAGATAGACCCGGCCGATTTCGGTGAGCAGAATCCGCCGTGTGCTGCGCTCGAACAGTCGCGCGCCGAGTTCCGACTCCAGATGATTGACCGCTTTGGTCAGGGCCGACGGAGTCTTGCCCAGTTGCTCGGCCGCACGGCTGAAACTGCCGAGCTGTGCGGTGACCACGAACATTTTCAGTGCACCCAGCTTGTCCATGCTTTTTCCATTCAGGCAAAAACGTTTTTCGTGAGGAAGGCGTTCTGTCGGCCAGTGTCTGCCACTAATCTGGCCATCAGACGCAATAACAAGGAAATCTTCAATGAAAAGATTCATCCCGAGTCTGTTGGTTACCGCTATAAGTTTTGCCTCGATGGAAGCCATGGCCGCCACCGATCTGGTGCTGGTCAACGGCAAGATTTTCACCGCCGATCGTTCACAACCGGAGGTGCAGGCGCTGGCCGTGGAAAACGGCAAAGTGCTGAAAGTCGGTAGCGACGCACAGATCAAGGCACTGATCGAGCCCAGCACCCAAGTGATCGACCTCGGCGGCAAGACACTGATGCCTGGCTTGATCGACAGCCATTCCCACGCGATTTTTGGTGGCCTGGAAATGGTCTCGGCCAACATGGAAGACGAAGTCGTCGCCCTCGATGAACTGGAAAAACGCCTGCGCGCCTGGCGTGACGACGGCAAGGCCAGACATGGCGATGTGCTGAGCATTGCCGGCATGAGTTCAGCGTACTGGGCGCAGGCCGAAGCGCTGGGCAAGACCTTCAACCACGGCGAATGGGCTGACGTGCCGGTGGTGTTCACCGGCAGCGATCACCACACCGCGTGGGCCAACAACGTGATGCTCAAGCGCGCCGGCATCGACGCGGCGTTGCTCAAGACCCTGCCCGCTGCGGAACAAGACACGATCGGCAAACTGGCCAGCGGCGAGCCCAACGGCTTTCTGGTCGATGCCGGCTGGGACCGGGTCGCCGCGAAAATGCCGGTGCCGAGCCCGACCGATATGCTCACCGCGGCCAAATCCGCTGTGCGCTTCAACAACAGCCTCGGCATCACCGCGTGGATGGACCCCGCCGCCAACGCCGCACCGGGCGAGCCGGTCTTCGCCCTCAAACCCACCGAGAAAACCGTCGGCGTGCTGCCGGCCTACAAAGCGCTGTCGGAAAGCGGCGACATGAGCGTGCACGTTGCAGCGTTGCTGGTCGCCAACCCGAAAAGCCTGCCGGCCGATCTCGATACGCTGGATAAGGTACGCCAGCAATTTCAGGGCATCCCCAACCTGACCCTGCCCGGAGTCAAGATCTTCGCCGATGGCGTGATCGAGTACCCGGCGCAGAGCGCGGCGATGATCGATCCGTACCGCAACTCGCACAAACAGGGCGAGCTGCTGATCGACCCGCAGCATTTCGGCGAACTGGTCAGCGCCATCGACCAGCGCGGCTGGCTGGTGCACATCCACGCCATCGGCGACCGTGCGGTGCGGGAATCACTCAATGGCATCGAACGCGCGCGCAAGGATCGGCAGAGCGGCATTACTCACTCGATCACCCACCTGCAAATGGTCAATCCAAAAGAGTTCGCCCGCTTCAAACCGCTGAACGTGGTCGCCTCGATGCAATTGCTGTGGGCCAGCGCAGATGACTACACCACCGACATGATCAAGCCCTACGTCAGCGCCCTCGCCTTCCGCTATCAATACCCGGCGCACTCGCTGCTGAAACAGGGTGCGACGATTGCCGGTGCCAGCGACTGGCCGGTGTCGTCGCCCAATCCGTTCAACGCCATGGCCCAGGCCATCACCCGCGTCGGCCCGTTGGGGGTGCTGAATGCCGACGAGCGTCTGGACCGCGAAACCATGTTCTACGCCTACACCGCCAACGCGGCGCGGACCATCGGCCTCGACCAGCAGATCGGCTCGCTGACGCCGGGCAAACAGGCCGATTTCATCGTGGTCGACCGCGACGTGTTCAGCGTCGACGAAAAAGCCCTGCATGACACCCAGGTTCTACAAACCTGGTTTGGTGGGCGTCAGGTCTACACCGCCGCCCAATAACAACAGGATCCCTCCCTCTTTTGTGGGAGGGGGCTTGCTCCCGAAGGCGTCCGGTCAGCAAACATTTCGATACCTGACCCACCGTTTTCGCGAGCAAGCCCGCTCCCACAGGGACTTTCACCCTACCCAAGCATTTCCACTGCATTTTCCAGCCCCCATAACAATCACAACATCGGGACTTCACATGAAAGCCTTGCCCTTGCTCGCCCTGAGTTCCTTGAGTCTGTTGCCCTTGAGCAGCCAGGCGATCCCCTTGAACGACGACTTCGCCGTGCTGGTCGACCTGACTCTGGCCAGCGACTACCGGACCCGCGGCATCTCGCAAACGCAAAACGACCCGGCCCTGCAAGCCGGCCTGACCCTGACGCACAGCAGCGGTTTGTACGCGGGTGCCTGGAGCTCCAACGTCGATTTCGGCGGTGGTCTGAAAACCCGTCAGGAAGTTGATTACTACGCCGGCTGGCTGTGGCAGGCCACCGAGGACGTCAGCCTCGATCTGGGTTACCTCAAGTACGCCTACCCCAAGGAAAGCCAGTTCAACCAGAGCGAGGTCTACGGGATTCTCGGCGTCTACGGGGTGAAGCTGGCGGCGTATTACTCCAGCGATGCGCCGGGGGTCGACAGCAAGCAGAGCTCGCTCTACACCTATGTCGGTTATGAAACCGAGCTGCCGTTCGATTCCGGGCTGAAACTGCGTTACGGCAACATGGACTTCAAGGACCCGCACCTGTACTCGGCGTCCGGGCATGGCGAGAACAGCTATCGCGAATGGGAGGTCAAGCTGACCCACAATCTGGCCGGGGTGGTGTTGGGCCTGAGCTACATCGACACCGATCTGTCGCAGAGCCAGTGCCTGAGCAACTGGGGATTCAAGGATGTGTGCACTGCCACTGTCGTCGCCAGCCTGAGTCAATCCTTCTGAAAATCACGACTCCCCTGTGGGAGCAGGCTTGCTCCCACAGATGATTGTGGTGAAGCTAAGAACCAAGTTGTGCCAGGTAGTCCCACGGGTAGATCCCGCGTTGATGGCCGTCGCTGAACACCAGTTGCACGCCATACCCCTGCGGGTTGATCTCGATCAGACGAACACGGTCATCCACCAGCGGAGTAACGCCTTTCAGGCGAAACGCACGGCACTGCGAGCACGGGCACTGGCGGCGCAGTTCGGCGTGATTGAACAGCGACTCGCGGCCGTCCGGCCAGCTCAGGCTCAGGGTCTGCTCGCTCTGCGAATTGCCCAGCGACAGCGGGTTCATTGCAGCTGACTCAAGGCAATCCGCACCGCTTTGCGCACTTCCGGATCACCGTCATCCTGCGCCGCCTGCAACGCCGCCACCGCGCGGCGATCATTCAACTCACCGAGGGCCAGCGCGGCTTCCTTGCGCAGGTTGCTGATGCGGTGGCCGAGGGTTTCGATCAGAGCGTCCAGCGCAGGAGCAAAACGCAAACGACCGAGGCTGCGAGTGGCGCGCAAGCGCACTTGCCAATAGTCATCGCCGAGGGCGGCGATCAACGCCGGACCGGCGTCGTTGTGGCCGACTTTGCCCAAGGTTGTCGCCGCTTCTTCGCGCACTTGCCAGGCAGCGTCCTGCAGTGCCTGACGCAGGGCCGGCAGCACTTCGGCACCGGACGCCAGACCGAGGGCACCGGTGGCGGCGCGGCGCACTTCGGTGTCCGGGTCGGCGCTGGCCAGTCGCGCCAGGGCCGGCAGTGCGTCGAGCTGTTTGAGCCAGCCCAGAACGCCCACGGCTTCGCGGCGTACGTTGGCATCGGCATCGTTCAGCGCGGTAATTGCAGCCGGTGCGGCCTCGGCGAAACGCAGTTCGCGCAAGGCACGGAACGCGGCGATTCGCACACTGACTTCGGCGTGATCGGTCCACGGCAGAATCACCCGGCCTGCCGCTTCGGTTTTGAGCAGACTCAGGCTTTGCGCGGCGGCTGCCTGCACGGCCGGAGACGGATCGGTCAGCGCCTGACACAGCGCAGCCACCACCGGTTCGTCCTCCCAGGCTTCCAGCAGCCGCGCGGCTTCGGCGCGGACTTCTTCGGCGGGATCTTCGCTCAGTTTTTCAACCAGCCACAGCAGCCCGTCCGGCTCTTCCAGATCAGCCAGTTCGATCAGGGCAATGCGCCGTACACCGGCATCGTCAGCGGTCAGACGCGGTTGCAGGGCAAGGATGTCGTCGTTATCGGTCACAGCAAAAAATGAGGTCATAGGGCAAATCGCGGCAAAGGGTTTTCGGGAGGCAGGCCGAGCGGGTTGAGGCGCGGCAGCGGTCGGGGGTTGTCGTGGCGCAGCAGGTCGAGGCAATGGCGTTTGAGGCGGGAGAATTCGGGGCTGGTCACCAGTTCGCTGGTACGCGGACGCGGGAAGTCCAGGCGCAGGTCCTCGATGATTCGCCCCGGTCGCGCGCTCATCACCAGCAAGCGATCGGCGAGAAACAGCGCCTCGTCGATATCGTGAGTAACGAACACCACGGTGGTGCGGATGCGCGTCCAGATGTCCAGCAGCAGTTCCTGCATGTTCAAGCGGGTCAAGGCATCCAGCGCACCAAACGGTTCGTCCATCAACAACAGCCGTGGACGGTTGACCAGCACCCGAGCGATCTCGACCCGTTGCTGCATGCCGCCGGAGAGCTGATCGGGCCAGCGTTCGGCGAAGCCGTCGAGGCCGACCAGTTTGAGCATTTCGTCCGCCGCGCGATGCCGTTCAGCCTTGCCGATGCCGCGCATCTTCAGGCCGAAAGCGACGTTGTCGCGCACCGTACGCCAGGGAAACAGCGTGTGATGCTGGAACACCATGCCACGTTGCGGCGACGGCCCGCAGACCTCGCCGCCATCCACTTTGAGGCTGCCGGCATGGGCTTGCAGGTGCCCGGCCAGTGCACCGAGCAAGGTCGATTTGCCGCAACCGGACGGGCCGAGAATGCACACGAACTGGCCCGGCTCGATCTGACAATCCAGCCCCTGCACGGCCTCGAAAGCGTGTTGGCCTTCGCCGAGAACGATCGACAACTGGCGAATATCGATCCGCCCTTCGGGGTTTTGCATTGCGCTCATCAGGCTTTTCCTCGTGGTCGGTGCCAGGGCGTGAACAGCCCGCCCAGACGCTTGATCAGCAGACTGCTACCCATGCCCAGCACACCGATCAGCAGCATGCCGACGACGATGTCGGCGTAGTTCTGAATGGTGTAGGACTCCCAGGTGTAGTAACCGATGCCGAACTGGCCGGAGATCATTTCCGCCGTGACCAGACAGAACCACGAGGTGCCCATGCCGATGGCGAGGCCAGTAATGATGCTCGGGGCGGCACCCGGCAAAATCACTTCCAGCAGAATCGCCCGGCGCCCTGCCCCGAGGCTTTTTGCCGAGGCGATCAACCGTGGGTCGCCCCCTTCCACCCCGTGCACGGTGTTGAGCAAAATCGGGAACAACGCACCGGTGAAGGTGATGAATACCATCGACAGCTCCGACGACGGGAACATCAGGATCGCCAACGGAATCCACGCCACCGCCGGAATCGGACGCAGCACTTCGAGTGGTGGCAACAGCAGGTCTTCGGCCCATTTCGAGCGGCCGATGGCGAGACCCAGGGCGATGCCGATGATCAATGCCGCGAGATAGCCGGCGATCACGCGGCTGAGGCTGGCGGTCAGGTGTTGCAGCAACTTGCCGGAATCGCCCAGACCCAGCGCCGCTTCGATCACGGCCAGTGGGGTTGGCACGTTGGCGAAGGTGACCAGGCCAAGGTTCCAGTGGTGGCTCGCGGCGAGTTGCCAGAACAGCAGGCAGAGCAGCAAAGAAGCGGCCCTTGGAACCCAGCGTGAAAATGATCGGTACACAATTTTTCCTCTCAACCGAGATCCCCCTTGTG
>NZ_JBYOKU010000066.1:0-9664 GCF_057799175.1 Pseudomonas sp. 14P5.3.2
ATCTGCGCTCGCCCTTCTTTTGTGTTGATAGAGACCCCCCGCGTGCCCGACGCCATTCTGCGCCTCGCCCTGCCTTCGCCCCTGCGCCGCCTGTTCGACTATCGGGCACCGGCCGGTGTGCTACGCGCCCAGTTGCAGCCGGGCATGCGCCTGCGGGTGCCGTTCGGGCGCAGGGAGATGATCGGGATTCTGGTCGAGATCACCGACACCAGCGAAGTGCCGGCAGAAAAGCTCAAACCGGCGCTGGCCCTGCTCGATGCCACCCCGCCGCTGCCTCCCGCATTGTTCAAGCTGTGCCTGTGGACCTCCCAGTATTACCAGCACAGCCTCGGCGATACCTTGAGCTGGGCGCTGCCGGTCCTGCTGCGTCAGGGCGAACTGGCCGAGGCCCGTCAAGAGCGCTTCTGGTCAGTCGCCCCCGGCGCCAGCCTCGATGATCCACGCATCGCCCGCGCGCCGCGCCAGCGTGAAGCCCTAGCAACACTGGCCCAGCACCCGCACGGCGTCGCCCATCAGTTGTTGAGCAAACTGATGCTGAGCAAGGACAGCCTCGACCTGCTGCTGGCCAAGGGCCTGGTGCAAGTGGAGATCCGCCGCCACGCCCCCGGGGTGCGCCATGAACACTGGCTGGCCCAGCCGGAGTTGCCGCTGAACACCGAACAACGCGCCGCTTACGAAGCGATCCGCGCCGGGTTCGACAGTTATCACGCCTTTCTGCTGGCCGGGGTCACCGGCAGCGGCAAGACCGAAGTCTATTTACAGCTGATCCGCGAAACCCTCGAAGCCGGCAAGCAGGCACTGGTGCTGATTCCCGAGATCAACCTCGGCCCGCAGACTCTGGCGCGTTTCGAGCAGCGCTTCAACGCACGCATCGCCCTGCTGCACTCGGCGGTCAACGACCGCGAGCGCCTCGACGCCTGGCTCGCCGCCCGCGACGGCGAGGCCGACATTATTATCGGCACCCGCTCGGCGCTGTTCACCCCGATGAAAAACCCGGGACTGATCATCATCGACGAAGAGCACGACGGCTCTTATAAACAGCAGGAAGGTTTGCGCTACCACGCCCGGGATCTGGCGCTGGTGCGCGCGCGGCAGGAAAACATCCCGATCGTCCTCGGCTCCGCCACGCCTTCGCTGGAAAGCCTGCACAACGCCTACACCGGTCGTTATGGCCTGCTGCGCCTCAACGAGCGGGCCGGCGGCGCCAAGCAGCCACGCTTTCTGCGGCTGGACGTGAAAAGCCGTCCGCTGGACAGCGGCATTTCCGGGCCGATGCAACAAGCCATCGGCCAGACCCTCGCCGCCGGCCAGCAGGTGCTGGTGTTCCTCAACCGCCGCGGCTTTGCGCCGACGCTGCTGTGCCACGATTGCGGCTGGATGTCCGAGTGTTCGCGCTGCGATGCGCGGATGACCGTGCACCAGCGCTATGGCGAGCTGCGCTGCCACCACTGCGGCTATGTCGAACGCACGCCGCGCCAGTGCCCCAAGTGCAACAAGGTCGATCTGCGGCCGGTGGGCGCCGGCACCGAGCGTGCGGAGGAGCGGTTGGCGATTCTGTTCCCGGACTACCCGGTGCTGCGGGTCGACCGCGACAGCACTTCGCGCAAGGACGCGATGAATCAACTGTTCGCGACGATTCAGAAAGGCCAGCCGTGCATTCTGGTCGGCACGCAGATGCTGGCCAAGGGGCACCACTTCCCGCGGGTCACGCTGGTGTCGATTCTGGATGCCGACGGTGGACTGTTCTCCGGCGACTTCCGCGCCAGCGAGCGCATGGCGCAGTTGATCGTGCAGGTCGCCGGACGCGCCGGGCGGGCGGAAGAGCCGGGCAAGGTGATCATCCAGACGCACCTGGCCGACCATCCTTTATTGGTGCAACTGACCGAGCAGGGCTACTTCGCCTTTGCCGAGCAGGCCTTGAGCGAGCGCCGCGCCGCCGGACTGCCGCCGTTTGCGCATCTGGCGCTGTTGCGCGCCGAAGCGCACAAGCCGGGACAGGCCGAGGGTTTTCTCGACGAGGCGTGCAGCGCGGCCGAGCGCTTGCTGGTCGAGCAGAATCTGACCGGCATCGAACTGCTGGGTCCGGTGCCGGCGCCGATGGAGCGGCGTGCCGGTCGGTATCGGGCGCAGCTATTGTTGCAGGCTACAGCGCGGGCGCCGCTGCATCGGTTGCTCAGCAGTTGGTTGCTGGAATTAGAGCAGATGCCGAGCGGGCGGGCGGTGCGCTGGTCGCTGGATGTCGATCCTGTTGATCTGTATTGACGCTGACCTGTGGCGAGGGAGCTTGCTCCCGCTGGGGCGCGAAGCGGCCCCAAAACCGCAATGCCAGACAAACCGAGTCAGCCGGTTTTACGACTGCTGCGCAGCCGAGCGGGAGCAAGCTCCCTCGCCACAGGGTAATTTGTCACCACATATCCATAAGCTGCCTGCTAAGGTTGGCAAGCCCGTCTTCGCAACGGATAATGCCCAGTTTTTCCACCCGCGCATCGATGCGCCGCCGCGCTTGCGGTCGAAAGAGAAGACCATGAAAGACACCATTCGCCAGCTGATCCAACAAGCCCTCACCCAACTCGTCAACGAAGGTGTGTTGCCTGAAGGCCTGTCGCCGGCGATTCAGGTGGAGAACGCCCGTGACAAGACCCACGGCGACTTCGCCAGCAACATCGCCATGATGCTGGCCAAACCTGCGGGCATGAAGCCGCGCGATCTGGCGGAGAAAATCATCGCCGCGCTGCCGGCCGACGAGAACGTCACCAAGGCCGAAATCGCCGGCCCAGGCTTCATCAATTTCTTCCAGAACACCCAGGCCCTCGCCTCGCGCCTCGACGCCGCCCTGGCTGACGCTCACGTTGGCGTGCGCAAGGCCGGTCCGGCACAGCGCACCGTGGTCGACCTGTCGGCACCTAACCTGGCCAAAGAGATGCACGTCGGCCACTTGCGCTCGACCATCATCGGCGACGGCGTGGCCCGTGTTCTCGAGTTCCTTGGCGACGAAGTGATCCGCCAGAACCACGTTGGCGACTGGGGCACCCAGTTCGGCATGCTGATGGCTTACCTGCAGGAAAACCCGATCACCAGCGATGAGCTGTCCGATCTGGAAAACTTCTACCGCGCCGCCAAGCAGCGTTTCGACGAGTCCGAAGAATTCGCCGACCGCGCCCGTGGTCTGGTGGTCAAGCTGCAGGCCGGCGATGCCGAATGCCTGGCGCTGTGGACCCGGTTCAAGGACATCTCGCTGTCGCACTGCCAGAAGATCTACGAACTGCTCAACGTCAAACTGACCATGGCCGACGTGATGGGCGAAAGCGCCTACAACGACGACCTGATCAACGTGGTCAACGACCTGAAAGCTGCCGGCATGCTGGTCGAGAGCAACGGCGCCCAGTGCGTGTTTCTCGACGAGTTCAAGAACGCCGACGGCGACCCGCTGCCGGTGATCATCGTCAAGGCTGACGGCGGTTACCTGTACGCCACCACTGACCTGGCAGCCGTGCGCTACCGCAGTGGCAAGCTGAAAGCTGATCGCGCGCTGTACTTCGTCGACCAGCGCCAGGCCCTGCACTTCCAGCAAGTGTTTGCCGTGGCGCGTAAGGCCGGTTTCGTGACCCATCCGATGGAAATGGAACACATGGGCTTCGGCACCATGAACGGCGCCGACGGCCGTCCGTTCAAGACCCGTGATGGCGGCACCGTGAAACTGATCGACCTGCTGACCGAAGCACAGGAACGCGCCTACAACCTGGTCAAAGAGAAGAACCCGACACTGGCCGAAGACGAACTGCGCAACATTGCCAAGGTTGTCGGCATCGGTGCGGTGAAATACGCCGACCTGTCCAAGCACCGCACCAGCGACTACAGCTTCAACTTCGACCTGATGCTCAACTTCGAAGGCAACACCGCGCCGTACCTGCTGTACGCCTACACCCGTGTGGCCGGTGTGTTCCGCAAACTGGGCAAGGACTTCAGCGAAGTCGATGGCCAGATCGTCCTCGAAGCGGCGCACGAACAAGAGCTGGCGGCGAAACTGGCGCAGTTCGGCGAAGTGCTGAACAACGTCGCGGAAAAAGGCACCCCGCACATCCTCTGCACCTACCTGTATGACGTCGCCGGTCTGTTCTCCAGTTTCTACGAGAACTGCCCGATCCTCGCCGCCGAAACGCCGGCCCGGATGCAGAGCCGTCTGCGTCTGGCCGCGCTGACCGGTCGTACTCTCAAGCAAGGCCTGGAACTGTTGGGCCTGGAAACTCTGGAGCGCATGTAAGTTGGCTGCCAAGAAAAAACCTGCACCCAAGCGTGGCGCCAGCCGTTACCAAGCTCCTGCAAAGCAACCGATTCCGGGCTGGCTGTGGATGGCCATCGGCCTGACGGTCGGTGCGTTCATCGTGTTCCTGATGAAACTGGAGCCGGGCAAGGGCAGCGACACGGTCAAGCGCGAGAAGATCGAGCAAGCGCAACAGCAGAAAGCCACGAAAATCGCCGAGGCCAACAAGACCCCGCCGAGCCCGACACAACCGGTGAAGCCGAAGTACGACTTCTACACCCTGCTGCCGGAATCGGAAGTGATCGTGCCGCCGGATGCCGTGCCGGAGAAAACCCTGCCGACGCCACAAGTGCCGACCACGCCGGTCACCCCGGCGGAAGCGGCGAAGATCGATACCGCGCGGGCGCAGGCTGCGCTGTCGGGCATTACCCCGCCGCCAGCGCCACCGGTGGCGAAAGCGGCGCCGGTGACCAAGTTCTTCCTCCAGGCCGGTTCGTTCCGCAAAGAGGCGGACGCGGACAAGGTACGGGCGCAGATCATTCTGCTCGGCCAGGCCGTTTCGGTTGAATCGGGCACGGTGAAGGATGAAACCTGGTACCGCGTATTGGTCGGCCCGTTCAGCAACCGCGAACAGCTGACGACTGCGCAGAAACAACTGGCGGGCAGCGGCTTCAGCAACCTGTTGTTACAACAACGCCAGAGCCGCTGATTCCGTCAGTAGCATCGCGTCATCGTTCATTCGCGAGCAGGCTCGCTCCCACAGGAATCACGCAGTCCCTGTGGGAGCGAGCCTGCTCGCGAAGCCGGCATAACCAGCACAGCATAATTCTGATCTGCCCTCAGCCGTTCGTCCCTCTACGCCCTCCCCGGTTGAAATCCTCTCCAGCACCCCCATATGAATGGGCATAAGGCATTTTCGCCCCGCTGCGTGGAGACTCTTCCCTTGACCACCATCGTTTCAGTCCGCCGCCACGGCAAAGTCGTCATGGGCGGCGACGGCCAGGTTTCTCTCGGCAACACCGTGATGAAAGGAAACGCGAAGAAAGTTCGCCGCCTGTACCACGGCCAGGTCATCGCCGGTTTCGCCGGTGCCACCGCCGACGCCTTCACCCTGTTCGAACGTTTCGAAGGCCAGCTCGAGAAACATCAGGGCCACCTGATCCGCGCCGCTGTCGAACTCGCCAAAGAATGGCGCACCGACCGCTCCCTGAGCCGCCTCGAAGCCATGCTCGCGGTCGCCAACAAGGACGCGTCCCTGATCATCACCGGCAACGGTGACGTGGTCGAACCCGAGAATGGCCTGATCGCCATGGGTTCCGGCGGTGGCTATGCACAGGCTGCAGCCAGCGCACTGTTGAAAAAGACCGACCTGTCGGCCCGTGAAATCGTCGAAACCGCACTGGGCATCGCTGCCGACATCTGCGTATTCACCAACCACACTCAGACCATTGAGGAGCAGGATCTCGCTGAAGAAGCCTGATACGGCCCCTGTGCCACGGCTTTTTTCTGCTTGAGGACCGCCAATTACTATGTCCATGACTCCCCGCGAAATCGTCCACGAACTCAACCGCCATATCATCGGCCAGGACGATGCCAAGCGCGCCGTCGCGATTGCCCTGCGCAACCGCTGGCGCCGCATGCAGCTGCCTGAAGAGCTGCGCGTTGAAGTGACCCCGAAAAACATTCTGATGATCGGCCCGACCGGTGTCGGTAAAACCGAGATCGCCCGTCGCCTGGCGAAACTGGCCAACGCGCCGTTCATCAAGGTCGAAGCGACCAAATTCACCGAGGTCGGCTACGTCGGCCGTGACGTTGAATCGATCATCCGTGATCTGGCCGACGCTGCGATCAAGATGCTCCGCGAGCAGGAAATGACCCGCGTACGCCACCGCGCCGAAGACGCTGCCGAGGACCGCATCCTCGACGCGCTGCTGCCACCGGCACGCATGGGCTTCAGCAACGAGGAGCCGGCTCAGGATTCCAACACGCGCCAACTGTTCCGCAAGCGCCTGCGCGAAGGGCAGCTGGACGACAAGGAAATCGAAATCGAAGTCGCCGAAATGGCCGGCATCGAGATCGCCACGCCGCCAGGCATGGAAGAAATGACCAACCAGTTGCAGTCCCTGTTCGCCAACATGGGCAAGGGCAAGAAGAAAGCTCGCAAGCTCAAGGTCAAGGAAGCGCTGAAACTGGTGCGCGACGAAGAAGCCGGGCGTCTGGTCAACGAAGAAGAGTTGAAGGCCAAGGCGCTGGAAGCGGTCGAGCAGCACGGTATCGTGTTCATCGACGAGATCGACAAGGTCGCCAAGCGCGGCAATGTCGGCGGCGCCGATGTGTCCCGTGAAGGCGTACAGCGCGACCTGCTGCCGCTGATCGAGGGCTGCACCGTCAACACCAAGCTGGGCATGGTCAAGACCGACCACATCCTGTTCATCGCTTCCGGTGCGTTCCACCTGAGCAAGCCGAGTGATCTGGTGCCCGAGCTGCAAGGCCGTCTGCCGATCCGCGTCGAACTCAAGGCCCTGAGCCCGGAAGACTTCGAACGCATCCTCAGCGAGCCGCACGCTTCGCTCACCGAGCAATACTGCGCACTGCTGAAAACCGAAGGCCTGAACATCCAGTTCCAGCCGGAAGGCATCAAGCGTCTGGCGGAGATCGCCTGGCAGGTCAACGAGAAGACCGAGAACATCGGTGCCCGTCGCCTGCACACGCTGCTCGAGCGTTTGCTGGAGGAGGTGTCGTTCAGCGCCGGCGATCTGGCCAGCGCGCATGACGACAAGCCGATCCTGATCGACGCTGCGTACGTCAACAGCCATCTGGGCGAATTGGCGCAGAACGAAGACCTGTCCCGTTATATCCTGTAAGCCATACTTACAGCGGTAGCGGACCCTGTGGGAGCGGGCTTGCTCGCGAAGAGGCCGTGCCAGTCGACAGCAATGTCGGCTGACACACCGCATTCGCGAGCAAGCCCGCTCCCACATTTGAATCAGGGTCGCCCACACAACGGACGCCAGACCATGACCTCAATCCCCACCGACATCAAACTGCACAAAGCCTCGAAAACCCTGACGCTCAAATACGCGTCCGGCGAGGAGTACACCCTGCCCGCCGAATTCCTGCGCGTGCATTCCCCTTCCGCCGAGGTCCAGGGCCACGGCAAACCGATCCTGCAATTCGGCAAGCTCAATGTCGGCCTCAGCGGCCTGGAACCGGCCGGTCAGTACGCACTGAAACTGACCTTCGACGACGGTCACGACAGCGGCTTGTTCACCTGGGAATACCTCTACGAGCTGGGGCGACGTCATGACGCACTCTGGGCCGATTATCTGGCCGAGCTCAAAGCCGCCGGGAAAACCCGCGATCCGGACCAGTCGATCGTCAAGCTGATGCTCTAGTCCGAGGCTCTTGCTGTTTAGAGGGCATTTTCTAAATTCATCTGTTTGAATGCGCTGCTGTGTGGCCGAGGATCGGCCTGCTTGCGAAAAAAATTAAACTCGGGTAACCAATGGAGCTGGCAAGTTCCCTGCAGTGCTCTACGACTGTAAAGCAGCTATGCAGAATTAACGGTCACCCGAGCAGTAGTACCTGGCATTCGCTGTGGAACTGCACAGCAGAAACCGGGTACTCGTCTCAGGACAATGGAGCGTCGTAGATGAGTAACAAGAATAACGATGACCTGAAGTACCAAGCCTCGGAAAACACCCTGGGGCTTAATCCCGTCGTTGGGCTGCGCGGAAAGGATCTGCTGGCCTCTGCTCGAATGGTGCTGACCCAGGCCATCAAACAACCGATCCATAGCGTCAAGCACGTGACCCATTTCGGTCTTGAACTGAAGAACGTGCTGTTCGGCAAATCCGAACTGCAACCGGCCAGCGATGACCGTCGCTTCGCTGATCCGGCGTGGAGTCAGAACCCGCTCTACAAACGTTATCTGCAAACTTACCTGGCGTGGCGCAAGGAGCTCCATTCCTGGATCGACGACAGCAGCCTGTCACCCAAAGACATCGCGCGCGGCCACTTCGTGATCAACCTGATGACCGAAGCCATGGCCCCGACCAACACCGCCGCCAACCCGGCGGCAGTCAAACGCTTCTTCGAGACCGGCGGCAAAAGCCTGCTCGATGGCCTCTCGCATCTGGCCAAGGATCTGGTACACAACGGCGGCATGCCGAGCCAGGTCAACATGGGCGCGTTCGAGGTCGGCAAGAGCCTCGGCGTGACCGAAGGCGCGGTGGTGTTTCGCAACGACGTGCTGGAGCTGATCCAGTACAAGCCGATCACCGAGCAGGTCCACGAGCGGCCGTTGCTCGTGGTGCCGCCACAGATCAACAAGTTCTACGTTTTCGACCTGAGCCCGGACAAGAGTCTGGCGCGCTTCTGCCTGCGCAATAACGTGCAGACCTTCATCGTCAGCTGGCGCAACCCGACCAAGGCTCAGCGCGAATGGGGCCTGTCGACCTACATCGATGCGCTGAAGGAAGCGGTCGACGTGGTTACGGCGATCACCGGCAGCAAAGACATCAACATGCTCGGCGCCTGCTCCGGCGGCATCACCTGCACTGCCCTGCTCGGCCACTACGCCGCCCTCGGCGAAAAGAAGGTCAACGCCCTGACCCTGCTGGTCAGCGTGCTCGATACCACGCTGGACAGCGACGTCGCCCTGTTCGTCGACGAGCAGACCCTCGAGACCGCCAAGCGTCACTCGTACCAGGCCGGTGTGCTTGAAGGCAAGGACATGGCCAAGGTCTTCGCGTGGATGCGCCCGAACGATCTGATCTGGAACTACTGGGTCAACAATTACCTGCTCGGCAACGAGCCGCCGGTGTTCGACATCCTGTTCTGGAACAACGACACCACCCGGTTGCCGGCGGCGTTCCACGGCGACCTGATCGAGATGTTCAAAAACAACCCACTGATTCGCCCCAATGCACTGGAAGTGTGCGGCACGCCGATCGACCTCAAGCAGGTCACCGCTGACATCTTCTCGCTGGCCGGCACCAACGACCACATCACCCCGTGGAAGTCCTGCTACAAGTCGGCGCAACTGTTTGGCGGCAAGGTCGAGTTCGTGCTGTCGAGCAGCGGGCACATCCAGAGCATCCTGAACCCGCCGGGCAACCCGAAATCGCGCTACATGACCAGCGAAGGCATGACCGCCAATGCCGACGAGTGGCAAGAGAACTCGACCAAGCACACCGATTCCTGGTGGCTGTACTGGCAGGCGTGGCAGGCCGAGCGCTCGGGCAATCTGAAAAAGGCGCCACTAAAACTGGGCAACAAGGCGTATCCGGCAGGCGAGGCTTCGCCGGGCACTTATGTTCATGAGCGGTAACTGACGCACCTCATCCCCCTGTGGGAGCGGGTTTGCTCGCGAAAGCGGTGTGTCATTCCAAAAAACTGTGG
>NZ_JBYOKU010000067.1:0-9379 GCF_057799175.1 Pseudomonas sp. 14P5.3.2
CCCCCCCCTCTTCCCCCCCCCCCCCCCCCCCCCCCCCAACCCCGCTCCCACATTGGTATCTGGCGTCTGGAATTTATTTGCTCTTCTTCGGAATCCGCACCACGCGGGTATCGGAATAGATGTCGTGCCAGGTGCGCTTCTGCTTGTCGTACAGCGACCAGAAGAATCCAAGCCCTGCGCACAGCCACGAAGCGATCGACACCATAAACCGCAGCAGCGCCTGCCACAGGCTGATCGCGCTGCCATCGGCGTTCTGCACACGTATGCCCCACACCTGCATGCCCAGTGTCTGACCACCGTGAGTCCAGAACTTGGCGAAGAACGCAAACAGCACCAACAGCAGCACCGTGGAATACAGCGGATCGCCATCCATTTTTCCGGCGTCGGTCAGCACGCGCAGGCGTTCTTCACCGATGATCGCTGCCTGGATTAACTTGTAGACGAATCCGGTGACGATCAGCAGGGCGGTGCACAGCAGGAAGTCATAGAACATCGCTGCCAGGCGGCGGCCGAGGCCAACAGCAGGAAAGTCGCCCTGGGGAGTGAGCAGGTTTTTCGACATGGCAGCCTCTGGACGCAAAATGAAGCGCCATTTTACGGATTCGCGCGCACAAAAAAGCCCCTGATATCAATATCAGGGGCTTTTTCGTTACAGAAGATTAGCCTTCTGCTTGTACTTCATCAGCCTGCATGCCTTTCTGGCCTTGCACAGCAACGAAGGTCACTTTCTGGCCTTCTTTCAGGCTCTTGAAGCCGTTGCCCTGAATGGCGCGGAAATGCACGAACAGATCCGGACCGCTTTCTGGAGTGATAAAACCAAAACCTTTCTCGTCGTTAAACCACTTGACGGTACCGCTCTGACGTGTCGACATTTCTTATATCCTTTGACGCATAAATTGATGACAGTCTCTTTCTCATGAAAGAGTACTGGGGCTGGTTGCAGGAGAGTAAGAAGACGTCGAGCGGGATGTAGCTAACTTTGTAGGCTACTGCCCAGGTCACGATTCCAAGCTGACCCATGCAAACACAGTGAACAAACTCTACGCCAACTACGGGAGAAAAAACAAGCCCCGCGAAGGCCCCGGTTTTCCTGCCCCTGCAGACAGTTAGTCAATCCACTAGTGCAGGCTTAGACGATTAGCTTGTTCAATTGTTTTCGAACGTTATAAGCAAAGTTCATATTCGAATCGGATGTTAGAAAATGCACTTTTTTGTGGCGATTGCGTTACACATTAGTGCACGCATAACGCAATCGCGTTACTTATAGAAACAGTCAATCAACCACGATAGTAGCGTTGTGGAACAAATGGCATTTTGCTTACAAGCATTTGCACCTTTTTCCCACGAACGATGGCCCAGACTGGTGTGTCGAGAGCGACATAAGCGCTGTCGAGGTAACCCATCGCCAATGGGCCACCCAAGGTCGGGCCGAAGCCGCCGCTGCACACGCTGCCGATGATTTCGCCGGCTTCGTTGACGATTTCTGCGCCTTCACGCACGGGCGTACGCTCCTGTGGCAGCAGGCCGACGCGTTTGCGCGCGACACCGTTCTGTTGCTGGGCAAATACCTGTTCCGCACCCGGGAAACCACCGGCGCGCGCGCCATCGGCACGGCGTGGCTTGGAGATCGCCCACAACAGGCTGGCTTCGATCGGGGTGGTGTCGGTATTCATGTCGTGGCCGTACAGGCACAGGCCGGCTTCCAGGCGCAGCGAGTCGCGGGCGCCGAGGCCGATGGCCTGGACTTCCGGTTCAGCGAGCAAAGCGCGGGCGAGTTTTTCCGCATCGGCGGCGGGCACGGAGATTTCGAAACCGTCTTCACCGGTGTAACCCGAGCGGCTGACGAAGCAATCCACGCCCAGCAGTTGCACGCGGTTGAACTGCATGAAGGTCATCTTCGCCACCTCTGGCGCAAGACGCGCCAGCACGGTGACCGCAGCCGGGCCTTGCAACGCCAGCAGGGCGCGGGCTTCGAACAGCTCCGTAATGGTGCACTGGTCGCCGATGTGTTGTTGCAAATGCGCGAGATCCTGATCCTTGCACGCGGCGTTGACCACCAGGAACAGCTCGTCGTTGCCCAGATTGGCGACCATCAGATCATCGAGAATGCCGCCGCTCTCATTGGTGAACATCGCATAGCGCTGCATGCCCACCGGCAGGTCGATGATGTCCACCGGTACCAGGCTTTCCAGGGCCTTGGCGGCATTGGCGCCGGTCAGGCGGATCTGGCCCATGTGCGAGACATCGAACAGCCCGGCCTGCTCGCGGGTGTGCTGGTGTTCTTTCATCACGCCCAGCGGGTATTGCACCGGCATGTCGTAGCCGGCGAACGGCACCATGCGGGCGCCGAGTTCGAGGTGCAGAGCGTGCAGCGGGGTTTTCGACAGTTGTTCGGTGGACATGCGCAACTCCTTGATTCACGCCAACCCTCTCCCGGGGGGAGAGGGGGCTAATTAGCATTCGATGATGTTGACTGCCAGACCGCCGCGGGCGGTCTCTTTGTATTTGCTTTTCATGTCGGCGCCGGTCTGGCGCATGGTGCGGATGACTTTGTCGAGCGAGACGAAGTGTTGTCCGTCGCCGCGCATGGCCATGCGCACCGCGTTGATCGCTTTCACCGAGCCCATGGCGTTGCGCTCGATGCACGGCACCTGCACCAGCCCGCCAATCGGGTCGCAGGTCAGGCCGAGGTTGTGTTCCATGCCGATTTCCGCGGCGTTTTCGACTTGCTGCACGCTGCCGCCGAGCACTTCGCACAACGCGCCGGCCGCCATCGAGCAGGCCACGCCGACTTCGCCCTGACAGCCGACTTCGGCGCCGGAGATCGAGGCGTTTTCCTTGTACAGAATGCCGATGGCGGCGGCGGTCAGCAGAAAACGCACCACGCCGTCATCGTTCGCCCCCGGGATAAACCGCATGTAGTAATGCAGCACCGCCGGAATAATCCCCGCCGCACCGTTGGTGGGTGCGGTGACTACGCGGCCACCGTTGGCGTTTTCTTCGTTGACGGCGAGGGCGTACAGGTTGACCCAGTCGAGCACGGACAGCGGATCGCGCAGCGCCGATTCCGGGTTCTTGCACAGTTGCCGGTGCAATGCCGCCGCCCGGCGTTTGACCTTCAGCCCGCCCGGCAGAATGCCTTCGTTGCGACAGCCAGCGGCGACGCAGTCCTGCATCACTTGCCAGATTTTCAGCAGACCGGCGCGTGTCTCGGCTTCCGGGCGCCAGGCGCTTTCGTTGGTCAGCATCACCTGGCTGATCGACAGCCCATAGGTGGCGCAGTGACCGAGCAAATCCTTGGCACTTTTGAACGGGAAGGTCAGCGGGGTGGCGTCTTCTACGATGCGGTCGGCCCCGGCCGCGTCTTCATCGACCACAAAACCACCGCCCACCGAGTAGTACTCGCGGCTGCGGATCTGAATACCGGCCGCATCGAAGGCACGAAAGATCATGCCGTTGGGGTGATAGGCCAGCGGCTTGCGAATCATCGCCAGGTGTTCTTTCTCGTTGAACGTGATGCTGTGTTCGCCGAGCAGATTCAGCCTGCCATTGCCGCGAATTTCCTGCAGACGCGCGGCGACGGTTTCGGTATCGACGGTGTCCGGGTGTTCGCCCTCAAGGCCAAGCAGCACGGCTTTGTCGCTGCCGTGACCCTTGCCGGTGGCGCCAAGCGAGCCGTACAGCTCGACTTTGACGGAGGTCGTTGCAGGCAGCAGGTCGTCGCGGCGCAGGCCTTCGGCGAAGCGCGCAGCGGCTCGCATCGGGCCGACGGTGTGGGAGCTGGAAGGGCCGATGCCAATCTTGAACAGGTCGAACACGCTTAACGACATGAGTGGTTCTCCGGTTTCTTGTTATAGGAATTGGCGCAAGCTCGAGGCTGGACACAAATCCCCTGTGGGAGCGGGCTTGCTCGCGAATGCGGTGTGTCAGGCAACATTGATGGCGATTGATACACCGCATTCGCGAGCAAGCCCGCTCCCACATTGGGATCTATGGTTTTGCTGAAATCGGGGCAGGTAAACCTGCCCCGCATCCGTTTAAGCGTAGCTTTCGATCGACGGGCAGGCGCAGACCAGGTTGCGGTCGCCGAACACGTTGTCGACGCGGCCGACCGGCGGCCAGTATTTGCCTTCGACCAACGACGCCACCGGATACACCGCTTGCTCGCGGCTGTACGGATGGGTCCACTCGCCGACCAGCTCCGCTGCGGTGTGCGGAGCGTTTTTCAGCGGGTTGTCGTCCTTGTCCAGCGTGCCGTTTTCCACCGCGCGCATTTCCTCGCGGATGCGGATCATGGCGTCGCAGAAGCGGTCCAGTTCTTCTTTGGATTCGCTTTCGGTCGGCTCGATCATCAGCGTACCGGCCACCGGGAACGACATGGTCGGCGCATGGAAACCGAAGTCGATCAGGCGCTTGGCAACGTCATCGACGCTGATGCCGCTGCTGTCTTTCAGTGGACGCAGGTCGAGGATGCATTCGTGCGCCACCAGCCCGTTGCTGCCGGTGTACAGCACTGGGTAGTGCTCTTCGAGGCGACGGGAAATGTAGTTGGCATTGAGGATCGCCAGTTGCGAAGCACGCTTCAGACCGGCGCCGCCCATCATGCGAATGTACATCCAGGTGATCGGCAGAATGCTTGCGCTGCCAAACGGCGCTGCACAGACCGCGCCTTCCTTGCGTGCCATCTGGCCGTGACCCGGGAGGAACGGGGTCAGGTGCGACTTGACGCCAATCGGGCCGACGCCCGGGCCGCCACCGCCGTGCGGGATGCAGAAAGTCTTGTGCAGGTTCAGGTGCGAGACATCGCCGCCGAACTTGCCCGGCGCGCAGAGGCCGACCATCGCGTTCATGTTGGCGCCGTCGATGTACACCTGGCCGCCGTTGTCGTGAATGATCCCGCAGATTTCGCGGATACCTTCCTCGAACACGCCGTGGGTCGACGGGTAGGTGATCATCAGCGCCGCGAGGTGTTCGCGGTGCTCGATGGCTTTGGCGCGCAGGTCTTCGATATCGACGTTGCCACGCGCATCGCACGCGGTCACCACCACGCGCATGCCAGCCATGTTGGCGGTGGCCGGGTTGGTGCCGTGGGCCGACGACGGGATCAGGCAGATGTCGCGGCGCTCGTCGCCACGGCTCTGGTGGTAAGCGCGAATCGCCAGCAGGCCTGCGTATTCACCTTGCGAACCGGCGTTCGGTTGCAGCGAGATCGCGTCGTAACCAGTGGCGGCGCAGAGCATCGCTTCCAGTTCATCGGTCAGTTGCTGATAACCGGCGCTCTGTGCGGCTGGGGCGAACGGGTGCAGGGCGCCGAATTCGGCCCAGGTCACCGGGATCATTTCGCTGGCGGCGTTGAGTTTCATGGTGCACGAGCCCAGCGGGATCATGGTGCGATCCAGTGCCAGGTCCTTGTCCGCCAGTTTGCGCAGGTAGCGCATCAGCTCGGTTTCCGAGTGATAACGGTTGAACACCGGGTGGCTGAGGATCGGCGACTGACGCACCAGCGCAGCCGGGATGGTGCTTTGCACCGAAGCGGCCAGCGCAGCGAAGTCCGGCAGGGCCTTGCCGTCGGCGAACAGCCCCCATAGGGTTTCAATGTCAGCCTGGGTGGTGGTTTCGTCCACCGACAGGCCCAGACGCTCGGCATCGATGACTCGCAGGTTGATCTGCGCGGCGTGTGCCTTGTCGTGCAGGGCGGCGGTGTGTGCACCGGTGGCGAGGGTCAGGGTGTCGAAGAAGTTTGTCTGCTCGACTTTCGCGCCCAGTGCGCTCAGGCCCTTGGCCAGAATCGCGGTCAGGTGATGCACGCGGTTGGCGATCTGCGTCAGACCTTTCGGGCCGTGGTACACGGCGTACATGCTGGCGATGTTGGCCAGCAGCACTTGTGCGGTGCAGATGTTCGAGGTGGCCTTCTCGCGGCGGATGTGTTGCTCGCGGGTCTGCATCGCCAGACGCAGCGCCGGTTTGCCGAAACGGTCAACCGAAACGCCGACCAGACGGCCCGGCATGTCGCGCTTGAACGCATCCTTGGTGGAGAAGTAAGCCGCGTGCGGGCCACCGAAACCCAGCGGCACGCCGAAGCGTTGCGCGGAACCGATGGCGACGTCGGCGCCGAACTCGCCCGGAGCGGTCAGCAGCGTCAGAGCCAGCAGATCAGCGGCCACGGCCACCAGCGCGTTGGCGGCGTGGAAACGCTCGGTCAGTTCGCGGTAGTCGAACAGGTCACCGTTGCTCGCCGGGTATTGCAGCAGCGCGCCGAAGAACGGCGTGACGTCGCTCAGTTCACGCTCATCGCCGACCACCACGTCGATGCCCAGCGGCTCGGCACGGGTGCGCAGCACGTCGAGGGTTTGCGGGTGGCTGTGGATCGAGGCGAAGAATTGGTGGCTGCCCTTGTTCTTGCTCAAGCGTTTGCAGAAGGTCATGGCTTCGGCAGCGGCGGTGGCTTCGTCGAGCAAGGAGGCGTTGGCGATCGGCAGGCCGGTGAGGTCGCTGATCAGGGTCTGGAAGTTCAGCAGCGCTTCGAGACGGCCCTGGGAAATTTCCGGCTGGTACGGGGTGTAAGCGGTGTACCAGGCCGGGTTTTCCAGGAGGTTGCGCAGGATTGGCGACGGCGTGTGGCAGTTGTAGTAGCCCTGGCCGATGTAGGTCTTGAACAGTTGGTTTTTGCCGGCGATGGATTTGATCATCGCCAGTGCATCGGCCTCGCTCAGGCCGTCGTCCATGCCGAGCACGCTGGTGCCCTTGATGCTTTCCGGGATGACGCTGGCGCTCAGCGCTTCGAGCGAATCGAAGCCGAGGCTGTTGAGCATGGCCTGCTCGTCACCGGCGCGCGGGCCGATGTGACGGGCGATGAATTCGTTGGCAGTGCCGAGGTTTACTTGGGTCATGTCGTTACTCCTCAGGCTTCGGCTTGGGCTTTGATCAGACGGTCGTAGGCGTCCTGGTCCAGCAGTTTCGCCACCGCCGAGGCGTCGCTTGGCTGGAAGCGGAAGAACCAGCCTTCGCCCAGCGGATCTTCGTTGACCAGTTCCGGGCTGCCGTCCAGTGCCGGGTTCACTTCCACAACTTCACCGTCGAGGGGCATGTACACACCGCTGGCGGCTTTCACCGATTCCACGGTGGCGGCTTCGGCGCCTTTTTCGTAAGCCTGCAGCTCAGGCAGTTGCACGAACACCACGTCGCCCAAGGCGTTCTGCGCGAAAGCGGTGATGCCGACAGTAACGCTGCCGTCAGCTTCGGTGCGCAGCCATTCGTGATCTTCAGTAAAACGCAACTCGCTCATGGAAACTCCTAAGGGGGCCAGACTCGTCTGGTGGACGCGGTGGAAGGCTCGGGCAGGAAAGCCCTGATTTTATGAACGGTTACTTAGCAAGAACGCGGCCATCTTGGGTTTATCTATATAAATCAATTGGTTGGATGATTTTTGAAGTGGTCGGAATCGAATGGCTGTAGCGAAATCGCTACAGCTTGGGGCAGGGAGAAAAGCTGAAGCGGATCAAAGCCTTGCACGGCGGCGATTGGAAGAGGGTGTAGTGATATCGTTCCACTGTAGCGCTTTCAGTACAGATGGAGGTCGTTTTTAACGCAGGAAATATAAATCCTGAACTGGAAACCCGCACTGTAGGAGCTGCCGAAGGCTGCGATCTTTTGATTCTGTTTTTCAAGATCAAGATCAAAAGATCGCAGCCTGCGGCAGCTCCTACAGGGGATTTGTGGTGGTTCAGGGTTTGTTGGGAATGCCGTATTTGCGCAGTCGATGGGCAATCGCCGTGTGCGAGGTTTGCAGGCGGCTGGCCAGTTGGCGGGTCGAGGGGTAGCTGACGTAGAGCTTTTCCAGCAGCGATTTTTCGAAGGATTCGACGGCTTGTTCAAGGCTGTCGACGTCGCTGTCGGTCTGCCGCGCCACCGAGGTGCCGGCGATGTCGAGGTCGCCGATGTCCACCAGACTGCTTTCGCAGATCGCGGCGGCGCGGAAGATCACGTTCTGCAACTGCCGCACGTTGCCCGGCCAGCGGTTGCCGAGCAGCGCCGGATAGGTGCCGGGCGCGAGGCGGCAGACCGGGCGCTGAATCTGCGCACAGGCCTGCTGCATGAAATAACGCGCCAGCAGCAGGATGTCCTGCCCGCGTTCACGCAGCGGCGGCACTTCGACGTTGAGCACGTTGAGGCGGTAGAACAGGTCTTCGCGGAACAGGCCTTCGCTGACCATTTTTTCCAGGTCGCGGTGCGTGGCGCTGAGGATCCTCACGTTGACCTTCACTTCACGATCGCCGCCCACTCGACGGAAGCTACCGTCGTTCAAAAAGCGCAGCAGCTTGGCCTGCAAGTACGGCGACATCTCGCCGATCTCGTCGAGAAACACCGTGCCCTGGTTGGCCAGTTCCATCAGCCCCGGTTTGCCGCCACGTTGCGCGCCGGTAAAGGCGCCGGGGGCGTAGCCGAACAGTTCGCTCTCGGCGAGGTTTTCCGGCAGCGCCGCGCAGTTCAGGGCGAGGAACGGCGCACTGTGCCGGGCACTGATGGCGTGGCAGGCGCGGGCCACCAGTTCTTTACCGGTGCCGGTTTCGCCTTGAATCAACAGCGGCGCATCAAGCGCTGCGACTCTTTGCGCGCGCGCCTTGAGGGTGCGGATCGCCGGGGATTCGCCGAGCAACGCATCGAAGCCTTCGGCATGGTCATGGTGCAACGCCGAGAGCTGTTCGCCGATGCGGTTTGGCTGATAAAGGGTCAGCAGCGCGCCGGCGTCGGTGATCGGTGTGGCGTCGAGCAGCAGGGTCTGGCCGTTGACGGTGATCTCGCGCAACGGCAGGCGGAAGCCTTGTTCGAGCAGGGTTTCCAGCAGGCCGGGATCGTTGAACAGTTCCGAGACACTTTCCCCCGCCGGTTCACGCCCGTACAGCGCGATCAGTGCCGGGTTGGCCAGCAGCACCTTGCCGGCGCTATCGAGGGCGAGTACCGGATCGGTCATCGCCGCGAGCAGCGCATCGAGCTGCAGGTGCCGACGCTGGCCGGGGAGGATGTCGACCACCGTCACCGCTTCTACACCGCGCACGCGAAACAACGCATCTTTCAATTCTTCGAGCACTTGCGGGCTCAAGGTCGGGGCGTCGATGTAGACGTTGGGCGGGATCATCTCCACCGCATCCAGATTGAGATTGCGTCCACCGAGGATAGCCAGGACTTCCTGGGTGATGCCGACGCGGTCGATGAAGCTGACGTGGATACGCATGGGGCGGTTCAGTGTTCTGCAGTGCGGAGGGTGGCAAGTATGCCTTGGGGCGGGGCAATGGTGAAATCTGCAACGATTGTCAGCGCTACACGTATACCTTGTGGGAGCGGGGGTTGGGGGGGGGGGGGGAGGGGGGGGGGGGGGGAG
>NZ_JBYOKU010000068.1:0-3201 GCF_057799175.1 Pseudomonas sp. 14P5.3.2
GGGTACTGACTCGTGACCTGTTGGCCTCGCTTCAGCAAATCGGGTATGTGATACAGGTGTTTGTGAGCATCGCGAACTTTCGGTTCATTGCGTCTTCACACACCGCAATCTGATGCTCTTTCGAGTAGTCAAATTGCTTGGGTGTTATATGGTCAAGCCTCACGGGCAATTAGTATTGGTTAGCTCAACGCCTCACAGCGCTTACACACCCAACCTATCAACGTCGTAGTCTTCGACGGCCCTTCAGGGAACTCAAGGTTCCAGTGAGATCTCATCTTGAGGCAAGTTTCCCGCTTAGATGCTTTCAGCGGTTATCTTTCCCGAACATAGCTACCCGGCAATGCCACTGGCGTGACAACCGGAACACCAGAGGTTCGTCCACTCCGGTCCTCTCGTACTAGGAGCAGCCCCTCTCAAATCTCAAACGTCCACGGCAGATAGGGACCGAACTGTCTCACGACGTTCTAAACCCAGCTCGCGTACCACTTTAAATGGCGAACAGCCATACCCTTGGGACCGGCTTCAGCCCCAGGATGTGATGAGCCGACATCGAGGTGCCAAACACCGCCGTCGATATGAACTCTTGGGCGGTATCAGCCTGTTATCCCCGGAGTACCTTTTATCCGTTGAGCGATGGCCCTTCCATACAGAACCACCGGATCACTAAGACCTACTTTCGTACCTGCTCGACGTGTCTGTCTCGCAGTCAAGCGCGCTTTTGCCTTTATACTCTACGACCGATTTCCGACCGGTCTGAGCGCACCTTCGTACTCCTCCGTTACTCTTTAGGAGGAGACCGCCCCAGTCAAACTACCCACCATACACTGTCCTCGATCCGGATAACGGACCTGAGTTAGAACCTCAAAGTTGCCAGGGTGGTATTTCAAGGATGGCTCCACGCGAACTGGCGTCCACGCTTCAAAGCCTCCCACCTATCCTACACAAGCAAATTCAAAGTCCAGTGCAAAGCTATAGTAAAGGTTCACGGGGTCTTTCCGTCTAGCCGCGGATACACTGCATCTTCACAGCGATTTCAATTTCACTGAGTCTCGGGTGGAGACAGCGCCGCCATCGTTACGCCATTCGTGCAGGTCGGAACTTACCCGACAAGGAATTTCGCTACCTTAGGACCGTTATAGTTACGGCCGCCGTTTACCGGGGCTTCGATCAAGAGCTTCGCGTTAGCTAACCCCATCAATTAACCTTCCGGCACCGGGCAGGCGTCACACCCTATACGTCCACTTTCGTGTTTGCAGAGTGCTGTGTTTTTAATAAACAGTCGCAGCGGCCTGGTATCTTCGACCGGCATGAGCTTACGGAGCAAGTCCTTCACCCTCACCGGCGCACCTTCTCCCGAAGTTACGGTGCCATTTTGCCTAGTTCCTTCACCCGAGTTCTCTCAAGCGCCTTGGTATTCTCTACCCAACCACCTGTGTCGGTTTGGGGTACGGTTCCTGGTTACCTGAAGCTTAGAAGCT
Organism: Pseudomonas sp. 14P5.3.2; assembly: GCF_057799175.1. Lineage (NCBI taxonomy): Bacteria > Pseudomonadati > Pseudomonadota > Gammaproteobacteria > Pseudomonadales > Pseudomonadaceae > Pseudomonas > Pseudomonas sp. 14P5.3.2. The sequence goes on from NZ_JBYOKU010000068.1 coordinate 1,479, forward strand.
TTTCTTGGAAGCATGGCATCAACCACTTCGTCACCCAAAGGGTAACTCGTCATCAGCTCTCGGCCTTAAGATCCCGGATTTACCTAAGATCTCAGCCTACCACCTTAAACTTGGACAACCAACGCCAAGCTGGCCTAGCCTTCTCCGTCCCTCCATCGCAATAACCAGAAGTACAGGAATATTAACCTGTTTTCCATCGACTACGCTTTTCAGCCTCGCCTTAGGGACCGACTAACCCTGCGTCGATTAACGTTGCGCAGGAAACCTTGGTCTTTCGGCGTGGGTGTTTTTCACACCCATTGTCGTTACTCATGTCAGCATTCGCACTTCTGATACCTCCAGCAAGCTTCTCAACTCACCTTCACAGGCTTACAGAACGCTCCTCTACCGCATCACTTGCGTGATACCCGTAGCTTCGGTGTATGGTTTGAGCCCCGTTACATCTTCCGCGCAGGCCGACTCGACTAGTGAGCTATTACGCTTTCTTTAAAGGGTGGCTGCTTCTAAGCCAACCTCCTAGCTGTCTAAGCCTTCCCACATCGTTTCCCACTTAACCATAACTTTGGGACCTTAGCTGACGGTCTGGGTTGTTTCCCTTTTCACGACGGACGTTAGCACCCGCCGTGTGTCTCCCATGCTCGGCACTTGTAGGTATTCGGAGTTTGCATCGGTTTGGTAAGTCGGGATGACCCCCTAGCCGAAACAGTGCTCTACCCCCTACAGTGATACATGAGGCGCTACCTAAATAGCTTTCGAGGAGAACCAGCTATCTCCGAGCTTGATTAGCCTTTCACTCCGATCCACAGGTCATCCGCTAACTTTTCAACGGTAGTCGGTTCGGTCCTCCAGTCAGTGTTACCTAACCTTCAACCTGCCCATGGATAGATCGCCCGGTTTCGGGTCTATTCCCAGCGACTAGACGCCCTATTAAGACTCGCTTTCGCTACGCCTCCCCTATTCGGTTAAGCTCGCCACTGAAAATAAGTCGCTGACCCATTATACAAAAGGTACGCAGTCACCCAACAAAGTGGGCTCCCACTGCTTGTACGCATACGGTTTCAGGATCTATTTCACTCCCCTCTCCGGGGTTCTTTTCGCCTTTCCCTCACGGTACTAGTTCACTATCGGTCAGTCAGTAGTATTTAGCCTTGGAGGATGGTCCCCCCATATTCAGACAAAGTTTCTCGTGCTCCGTCCTACTCGATTTCATGACTAAGAGACTTTCGCGTACAGGGCTATCACCCACTATGGCCGCACTTTCCAGAGCGTTCCGCTAATCTCAAAGCCACTTAAGGGCTAGTCCCCGTTCGCTCGCCACTACTAAGGGAATCTCGGTTGATTTCTTTTCCTCAGGGTACTTAGATGTTTCAGTTCCCCTGGTTCGCCTCTTGCACCTATGTATTCAGTACAAGATAACCATCTTATGATGGCTGGGTTCCCCCATTCAGACATCTCCGGATCAAAGTCTGTTTGCCGACTCCCCGAAGCTTTTCGCAGGCTACCACGTCTTTCATCGCCTCTGACTGCCAAGGCATCCACCGTATGCGCTTCTTCACTTGACCATATAACCCCAAGCAATCTGGTTATACTGTGAAGACGACATTCGCCGAAAATTCGCAAAACTCTTAAGAGTCACTCACAAATTTTACCTTAGCCTGATCCGTTACCAGTGAAAGTAACGTTCAGTCTATCTTTCTATCACATACCCAAATTTTTAAAGAAC
>NZ_JBYOKU010000070.1:0-1538 GCF_057799175.1 Pseudomonas sp. 14P5.3.2
CAGCCCACAGTCTTGTCGGTGGCACCCCGTCATCTGCAGACCGGTTCTTACGAGCTCACCTACGAAATCAAACAGCACAATCAAAAAGAAGAGCGTCCGGACAAGCCCCTCGACCTCTTCGTCAAACTGGAACTCCCCGGTGGCCAGGACATCAACCCGGGCCCCGGTCACTCCAACCTGTACATGTACATTCCCCCGGAAATCGTCAACGGCGGTGTGGACAAAGACGTTGCCGAAGAGGGAGTGCCGATTGTCATCAGGTCCGAGTCCGGCAGCGGCCTGCCTTACCCCGACATCGCAGTGGACGACGTCATCCGTCTCTACTGGGGTGGCACCCTTGTGGAGTCCACACCGGTGAGCCAGGCGCAGATCGACGATCCGGTGGCCAACCCGATTCTGATCTGGATCACCAAAGCCATCATTGAGCGCGTCGGTGACACCGACGACTCTGGTCTGGCGGTCACCTTCAAGGTGCGCGACAAGGTCGACAATGAATCGGAAGACTGGTGCAAGGAAACCCGTATCGTCGTCACTGTCGGCATCGACCGGCTGGACGCGCCTATCGTTCAGGAGGCTTTCAACAATAAGCTCGACGTCGATAAACAGGGCAACAACGACATCACGGCCGTAGTCACAGCCAACGGACCGCGCTTCGAGCTTAATGACATCATCTACTTGACCATGTTCGGCACCACCGTGGATGGCGAAAAGGTCGACGTCACTGCCCCGACCCAGATCGTCGACAATCTCCCGCATAACTACCATTTCAAGCTGCCCATTGCCGACGTGCGCAAACTGGTCAATACCCAGGTCATGTTCTCTTATCACCTGGTACGCAACGGCAGCCGTCTTCCACTCTCCAAAGGGCAGTTTGTCGATTTCAAAGGCGAAGCCCACCGCCTCGCCGCACCGACGGTCAAGGAGGCCGTGGGAGACTTCATCGACCCTGGCAATAAGGAAATCAACATCCGTATTCCGTTTGATCCGCTCATCGAGATCGACAACGCCATCGAGCTGTTCCTGTTGGGTAAAAGCCCCGACGGCAGCACCCACCTGCCTGAGTTGGGCTATTACTTTCCGGATGAAAAGGACCTCGCGAATCCCGACGGTTTTACCATCAACGTGGCTGACGACCCCCTCGAGCCTATCAATGGCGGAAACCTGGAGGTGTGGTACCACCTGCTGAAAGACAAAGGCGCCGAGATCACCAGACAGGAATCCGTGCACGCCAGGGTGCTCAATGTAGGTGAACCGCAATTCGAGCTGAATGCACCGATGGTCAAGGGTGTGGAGAACCATTTCCTGGAGCCGGGCAAGCTGCCCGGAGGGACCACTGAAATGACCATCTACAAGCCGCTCGTGAGGCCATGGGTGAGAGACGATGAGGCCCAGTGGTTCTGGGAAGGCGACGTCTCCGGCGGGGAGACGGGTTCGATCAAGTTCAATGCTCTTAGTGAAAAACAGGACTGGCTCATCCGGCTGGATGCCGAGTTCGTGGCCAAGCACATCGAACCGAACCGCGGCAGCAAGATCACCGT
>NZ_JBYOKU010000071.1:0-1424 GCF_057799175.1 Pseudomonas sp. 14P5.3.2
GCCATCCCTTTCAAGGTCTTAGGTAAAATCCCCTGAAATCTCAGTCAGGGATCCCCCGAAGATGTGGACCGATGTTCTAGCTCGATTCGAAAAAAAAGCACCTGCCAGCGTCATGGCCAAGTTGGCGCTGGAGCAGGCTATTGCTCCTGAGTGGGTCGATCAGGTCTTCGAAGAACATCGGCAACGGCAGTATTCTCGTGAACTACTGTTCTCGACCATCATCAAGCTGATGTCCCTTGTTTCATTGGGTTTGAAGCCATCCCTGCACGCCGCCGCTCGGCAACTGGAAGATCTTCCTGTCAGCTTGGCAGCCCTCTACGACAAGATCAGTCGTACCGAACCTGCTCTGTTGCGCGCGCTGGTCACAGGCTGTGCACAACGCCTGACCCCAACCATCAAAGAGCTGGGTTGCACCACGATGCTGCCGGGCTGGCAGGTTCGGGTGGTGGACGGCAACCACTTGGCATCCACTGAGAAACGTCTGGGCGCTCTACGCCACGAGCGGGGTGCCGCTCGTCCTGGCTTTTCGGTGGTTGTCTACGACCCCGATCTCGATCAGGTCATCGACCTTCAGGCATGTGAGGATGCCTACGCAAGCGAGCGTATTTGTGTGCTGCCTCTATTGGCTGATGCAGAGCCGGGCCAGGTGTGGCTGGCTGATCGACTCTACTGCACGCTCCCGGTTATGGAAGCTTGTGAGCAGGTCCAGACATCCTTTGTCATTCGTCAGCAAGCCAAGCACCCACGCCTGATTCAAGAGGGTGAGTGGCAAGAGCCCGTAGCTGTGGAAACAGGCACTGTGCGCGAGCAGATCATCCACGTCAGAGGCGGTTACCAATGGCGGCGCGTGGAACTGACGCTTCATTCGCCAACAGACTCGGGTGACAGCAGCTTGATGTTCTGGAGCAATCTACCTGAGAGCATCAGTGCACAGCAGATCGCAGAACTCTATCGCCGCCGCTGGAGTATTGAGGGCATGTTCCAGCGACTGGAAGCGATCCTGGAAAGTGAAATCGAAACCCTTGGCAGCCCAAAGGCTGCCTTGCTCGGGTTCGCTACTGCGGTATTGGCATACAACGTCCTGGCCGTACTCAAACGAAGTGTCGAACAAGTCCATCGGGACACCCAGCCTGAAGGCTGGGAAGCCTCGACCTACCACTTGGCGGTCCAGGTCAGGAGTGGTTATGAGGGAATGCAGATTGCGCTGCCCTCGGAGTACCTTCCCGTTATCCCTGCGGAAAAACTGGCTCAGCGCTTGTTGGAACTAGCCAGAAACATCCAGCCAAAACAAGTTGCGAAAAACCCCCGAGGCCCCAAGGTGCCCAAGCCCAAAACGTGGGTCCAAGGCACAGCGGTGCATGCTCATGTTTCAACGGACAGGGTAATCAAGGCCGCCAAAACGAAAAGACCTTGAAAGGGATGGC
>NZ_JBYOKU010000072.1:0-1320 GCF_057799175.1 Pseudomonas sp. 14P5.3.2
CTGAGTTTCACGCCAGTGGTGTCGATGGTGTCGGTGACACTGGTCACGGCTGGTGTGGTGCTTGGTACCAGGTTTTCGAAGTTGCCACCGGTCGCCGACTTGATGGTCGCCTGCACGGTGCCGGCGTCTTTGTAGACGTCGTCGGCCGGTGCAGGGACGGTGACGGTGCCGGTGGTTTTGCCCGCGTCGATGGTGATCACGGCGCCGTTGCTCAGGGTCACGGTCACTGGCGAGCCAGCGGCGTTGGTCAGGGTCGCGGTGTAGATGATCGAACCGCCCTCGGCCACCGAGTTGGTGGCGCTGAGCGACAGATTGGTGGTGTCGATGGTATCGGTGACGGTGGTCGAAACCGGCGTCTTGTCAGCGACCAGATTCTCGTAATTGCCACCGGTCACACCGGTGATCGAGTTGGTCAGCGGCGCATGACCGGTCAGCGCGTCGTTCGGCGCAGTGGTGGTCACGGTGCCGGTGTTTTTACCCACTTCGATGGTGATGTTCTGACCGTTAGCCAGAGTTACCACAACTGGCGAGCCAGTCACTGGCGCACCAACGGTCGCGGTGTAGGTGACGGTACCACCTTCAGCAGCAGACTCGGTCGCGGTGAGTTTCACCGTGGTGGTGTCGATGGTGTCGGTGACGTTGGTCACGGCTGGTGTGGTGCTTGGGACCAGGTTCTCGAAGCTGCCACCGGTCGCCGACTTGATCGTTGCCTGCACGGTGCCGGCGTCTTTGTAGACGTCATCGGCCGGTGCAGGGACGGTGACGGTGCCGGTGGTTTTACCGGCGTCGATGGTGATAACAGCACCGTTCGACAGCGTTACGGTCACTGGCGAACCAGCGGCATTGGTCAGCGTTGCGGTGTAAACGATCGAGCCACCTTCGGCCACGGTGCCGGTCGCGCTGAGCGACAGGTTAGTGGTGTCGACGGTATCGGTGACTGTGGTGTTGACCGGGGTCTTGTCGGCCACCAGATTCTCGTAGTTACCGCCAGTCACGCCGGTGATCGCGTTGGTCAGCGGCGCATGGCCGGTCAGCGCGTCGTTCGGCGCGGTGGTGGTCACGGTGCCAGTGGTTTTGCCCACTTCGATGGTGATGTTCTGACCGTTGGCAAGAGTCACAGTCACTGGCGAACCAGTTACCGGCGCACCGACGGTGGCGGTGTAGGTGACGGTGCCACCCTCAGCCGCAGACTCGGTCGCGGTCAGCTTGACCGTGGTGGTATCGATGGTGTCGGTGACCTGAGTCACAGCCGGCACAGTGCTCGGTACCAGATTCTCGAAGTTGCCACCGGTAGCGGTGGAAATGGTCGCTTCGACTTTG
>NZ_JBYOKU010000073.1:0-1268 GCF_057799175.1 Pseudomonas sp. 14P5.3.2
CCCGATGCACCGCATCGGGCGTTTTGTATTTCAGGGATAAGTGCGGCCGCTCCCGGTTGTAGATTTGCACCGATTCATCCACCATTTTCACTGCATCCGCCAGGTCTTTGGGGCGATGCAGCAAAAACTCAGTCTTCAAAATCCCATTTACCCTCTCCGCCATAGCGTTCTGATAGCAATCATAACCGTCAGTCATTGAGCACCTGATTCCATGCCGGGTATGCATCCGTTGGTATAAATCGGAGCAATACTGGGCTCCGCGATCTGAATGATGAATGAGCGGTTGATCGGATTTTCGCTGACTAACAGCCTTCTGCAGCGCCCTGACCACCGACTTCGTATGCAGGCTGCTGTGCACATGATGACCCACGATTTTGCGTGAGTACGCGTCTGTTATCAGGCTAACGTAAGCGACACTTTCCCGCGTTGGGAGATAGGTAATGTCTGCGACCCAAACCTGCTCAGGTCTGCTGGCTAGAACTTGTTCCGGGCCAGCTTTGAGTAGGTTGGGGTGACGGCGGAAGCGATGATGGCTATGCGTGGTTTTATGATAAGCGCGTTTGCGAGGAACCAGCTCTCGCGCCTCTCGCAAGATGGAAAACAGGCGGTCTCGACCGACACGTAACGCCGCTGCGGCTTCAATTGCCATCAGGTGGTGCAGTTTGCGCGTCCCAAGCCTCGGCTGGCGGCGACGCTTTTCCAGAACGAATTCCACCACCTGCTGGTCTTGGCAAACTCTCGCGTCAAAGGCTCGGTTGCGCTTGTAATACGCTTGGCGCGAAATGCCCATAAACAGGCAAGCCCTGGTAATGCTCAGGTCTTGGATTTGCCCTTGCGAGAGGACTTGCCGGGTCGCTTTTTTACGATGGACACACCGTAATCATTTTTCAAGACGTTCACGACAGCTTCAAAGAACTGGGCCTTCTGATTGCTCAGCGCCAACTGTTCTTCAAGCTCTTTGATCCGCTGTTCGGGTGTCAGCGGGAGGTTGGGGTCGGTCATCGGCCTGCTCCGCGGCGCTCGGATTGAGGCGCCTTGGCTCCAGTCCTGTCGGCCATGCTTGCGTAACCAAACCAGTACCGTGGACCGGCCTTGAATGCCAAAGCGCCGTTGAGCCTCTTTATAACTCAACTCGCCTTTTTCGACTTGATCTACGACTGACAATTTAAAAGCTAGCGTGTAATCGCGCTGGCTCCGCCTTTTTCCGGTATCCATTGAATCCTCCTGAAGATTGGTCAGAAGGTGTAAACCTTATTCAGGACGCGACA
>NZ_JBYOKU010000074.1:0-1222 GCF_057799175.1 Pseudomonas sp. 14P5.3.2
TCCTCGCACAGACGCTGGATGAAATGCAGGTCCGATTCATCGTATTGCACGCAGTAGATGCGCTCGGGATAGATCGAACCGGTCTTGAATTCGTAGGCGTTGCTCTGGATGCCGTGCTCTTCGAGAACCATGCCGATGATTTTCGGCACCGTGAGGTTCTGGAAGATCCGTTGGTTGACGCGGTGCGCCAGGTACGACAATTGCGGGCGCAGGGTCACCGAATAGCGCGTCAGGCGCTTGCCCGAGTCACCTTGCGCGGCGCGATAGATCTGGCCGTGGATGCCGCTGCCATCGGGCGACAGCTGCAGAAAGGCCGGTTTGTGCAGCAGGGTTTCGAGGTCCAGCGACGGCTGCTCACTGACCAGCTCCACCTCGAACACAAAAGGCTGGCTGATGGCTTCCCGGCCGGTCAGGGTGAATACCTGAAAATCGGCGGAGAGCCCTTCGATGGTCAGGGCAAAGTGGGTTTCATTGGCCGGCGCGAACATCCCTTGTTCCTCGTGCTGTACAGCGGCGTTCGTCGACAACCGCAAAGCGGTTCAACGCACGCGAAATTCTGGAGGGGCGTAAACAACATCGACCAGCAGGGCTGGTCGATGCTTGTAACGATCAGCCGTAATTAAACGACTGGAGCACGCCAGTCATCGGAACCCGAAGTACCGGATACTTCGTGGGTCCAGGTGATTTTGCGGTAGGTGAACTGCACTTCTTCCAGGTGGGTGAAGTGCGAGTTGCCTGGATCCTGGCAGTTGTGCATTTTGTTGTTGATGGCGACGATGATCGCGTCTTCCAGTTTGGTGGTGTAGTAGTGCTCTTGAGTACCTTGAGCCGAAGTACGGTACCACTGGATAACGATTTCGCTCATGCGCTCGCCGGAGGTCAGAGCAGCTTGCAGCAGAGGCGAAGCCTTGTCGTAGACCTTGGTGATGATCACTGGCTTGTGAACGCGCTGACCGGTTGGCTGACCGGACTGTGGGTCACGCGGGATGATCACGTCGTGGCTGAAAGCCTGAACCATGACCTGGTCTTCGTGGCCTTCCTGGTAGGTGTTGCCAACGGAGTCGGCGGTGAAGGCGCCGGCAGTGATCAGGCCTTGTTTTTCGCCGGTAACCGACATGTACGCTGGTGTTGCCATGGGGTGCTCTCCTTGCGGATAAATTTAGGGTGCCCGGGAGGCGAAATCGCCCGGTGGGTGCCTGACTGTTATCAAGGAGCGTGCCAG
>NZ_JBYOKU010000075.1:0-1069 GCF_057799175.1 Pseudomonas sp. 14P5.3.2
CGGCTGTTGTGCCAGCCAGTCCTTGGGTGTCAGTCGATCAGATGGCACAGGCACCTGCCTTGCATTTTTCGCATTCTTCGCAGAACGGCGCGTTGCGTTTGAGGGTGTTGATCTGGGCCGGGGTCAGGACCTGGCCTGCCTTGTCGGCGTCGGCTTGTTTCAGCACGCCGGGCATCAGCGGGGCGGCGCCGGTGCCGCTGCCGGGGCTGCCGCCGGAGTTGATGTTGATCGTCGGGCCGCTCATGGTCACGCCGCCGGCGTCGATCTTGATGAAGCTGCCGCCGCCGACCAGGGTCAGCTCGGCGCCGGCTTCGAGCACGACTTTCATGCCGCTGCTCAGGTGGATTTCCTGGCCTGCATCAATGAACTGGCCGGTGCCGATCTTGATGTGCTGGTTGACGCCCACCGTCAGGTGGTCGTTGGCGCGGGCTTCGACTTTGCGGTCTTCGTAGACGGTGTGGTGTTCTTCGGCTTTGAATTCGGTGTAGCTGTTTTGCTCGACGGTGTCGTGGCGTTCGTTGCCGACGCGGATCTTCTGGTCGTGCTCGATGTTCTCGTCCCAGTCGCGCTGGGCGTGGAGGAAGATCTGCTCCTGACCTTTCTTGTCTTCGATGCGCAGTTCGTTGTAGCCACCGCCACCCATCGAACTCAGGGTCTTGAAGGTGCTGCGGGTCTTGTTCGCCGGCAGCTCATACGGGACGGTGTTTTCCTTGTGGTACAGGCAGCCGCTGATCAGCGGTTGATCGGGGTCGCCTTCAAGGAAGGTGACCAGCACTTCCATGCCGATGCGCGGGATGGCGATGCCGCCGTACTGGGCGCCGGCCCAGGCACTGGAGACGCGCAGCCAGCAGCTGGTCTTGTCGTCGGCCTGGCCTTCGCGGTCCCAGTGGAATTGCACTTTGACGCGGCCGTACTGGTCGCAATGGATCTCTTCACCTTTCGGGCCGGTGACCACGGCGCTCTGGCTGCCGAGGATGCGCGGTTTCGGGTGGCGCAGCGGTGGACGGTTCGGCACGTCCCACGGGGTCGCCTGGAAGCGGTTGCGATAGCCCTGATGGAAATCGTCTTT
>NZ_JBYOKU010000076.1:0-1050 GCF_057799175.1 Pseudomonas sp. 14P5.3.2
AAGGATGTTGTTGCCGGTGTTGCCGGTGATGGTGTTGTTCAGGGCGTTGCCGGTGCCGTTGAGATTGTCGCTGCCGCGCAGGGTCAGGATCTCGACGTTGTTGCCCAGGGTGTAGCTGACCGAGGACACGATGGTGTCGATTTCGGTTGCGGAAGTACCGAGCTCAATCACCACGTCGCCCACGTTATCCACGACATAGGTGTCGTTGCCGGCACCGCCGGACATGGTATCGGCGCCTGCCTTGCCGTCGAGAATGTTGTCGGCACCGTTGCCGGTCAGGGTGTTACCCAGGTCGTTGCCGACCAGGTACAGGCTGTCATTGCCCAGCAACTGACCGGCCTCGACGTTGGCCGACAAGACATAGCTGACGCTGGTCTGCACCAGGTCGTAGCCTTCGTTGGCGTTCTCGATGACCACGTCGTTGGCATTGTCGACGATGTAAGTGTCATCGCCCGTGCCGCCACTGAGGGTATCGGCTCCTGCCCCGCCATTAAGCAGGTCGTTACCGGCCCCACCTTGCAGGTTGTTGGCCAGGGCGTTGCCTAGCAGGGTGTTGTTCAGATCGTTGCCCAGTACGGTGAAGGTGCCGGTGGCGCCAAGGGTGACGTTCTCGATGTTGCGCAGGCTGGTGCTGTTCAGGTCGACGGTGCCGGTCTGGGCTGTCGGGGTGTAGTTGACGTACAGGGTGTCCAGGCCTTCGTTGGCCAGTTCCTGAATCAGCACCAGTTCACCGGCCTGGTCGACCAGATAGGTGTCATTACCGGCACCGCCGATCATGGTGTCCAGACCGTCGCCACCGATCAGGATGTTGTTGCCGCTGTTGCCGATCAGCACGTTGTTGAGGGCGTTGCCGCTGGCGTTGAAGTTACCGGTACCGGTGAGGGTCAGGTTTTCCACGTTGGCACTGAGGGTGTAGCTCAGCGAGGCCATGACAGTATCGATTTCGTTGGTCAGGGTGCTGGTTTCGACCACGACATCGTTGGCGTTGTCGACGATATAAGTATCGTTGCCGGTACCACCAATCAGGGTATCGGCACCTGCTCCCCCGTC
>NZ_JBYOKU010000077.1:0-874 GCF_057799175.1 Pseudomonas sp. 14P5.3.2
GGGTGGTAACCGTGACGGCTTCCGATGCACCGAGCATTACCTCAGCGAGAAACTCCGTAGGCCAGTTGATTTTGCGTGGCGGTGACACACCAGACAGAACGATTGTCCTGTACGGCAACGCAAGTAACGGCCAGAAAATCGAAATACTGGATAACCTCATACCCGTAGGAGAGGTCTATGCGGACTCGCAAACGGGGGATTGGTCATTCACCTTGATGGGTCTTGACGCGTCAACCCACAACTTCGTCGCCAAGGCTTTGTATGGCAGCGAACAGCCGTCTGCCCCCTACCTCATCGTCATTATAGAAACGCGGGATGTCTGCGAAATCTGGCTGCAACCGAGCACCGGAGGAACAGGCGGGGTTGTTCCAGCAAACGGCAGCATTTTGCAATTTGAGGATTACCGAAGCATGCGGCTGGGTTTTCAGATCATATCCTTCGCTAAAGGAGAGCACGTCGTCACCTTAAGCAGCCCCATGAGCGAAACCCTGAGTTACACCGTAAGAATCGTAAACCCGGGTATCCGCGAATATGGGGTATGGATTTTCACAATCAACGGACCGGAGGTCTACACGGCGAACTTTTACGGTCCCACCGGGCAGCAGCTGACTGCGCCCTACACCGTCAAATTCATTTGATGAGTGCTTGCTGTTCAATGCGTGCGAATCCGTGGCGTCGGCGGGGTGAATCTCAATGAGTTTGCAGGCTCGAACTCACATTGGAATGTGGCCCCCTGCAGGCCTTCGCCTGCTCGCGATGGGGCCACAACTGCTGGCGCCTATTCCTTGGGCACCACGTTGTCCAGCGCCTGATTCACCGCCAACTCCCCCAGCATCACCACTTGGGCAATGCCCAGCGCGGTATTGCGGCTCGG
>NZ_JBYOKU010000078.1:0-840 GCF_057799175.1 Pseudomonas sp. 14P5.3.2
ACCTCGCTCAATCTGACGAACACAGATGGCCTACCGGAAGGGCCGACCAATAAATACATGACCGCCTCCGGTGTCCGCACGATCCCACTGACGGGTCTTGATTTGACGACCAGCGCACCGGTTGTTGCAACTGATTCGATTCTCGTCGCCTTCGGCAAACTTCAGGGGCAGGCCACATCAGCCGCAGCGTTGAGCGTGGGACGTGGATATATCGACGGCCTGCTTCCGGTTTACACGTCTGGTACCGGAATCAGTGTCACCTCTGGAGCGGCCTACATTCCAGGGGCTGGAAAAACTCTTTACGTTCCGAATGGCCTGGCACTCTCCGGTCTGAGCCTATCTGGTAACGCTTGGTATTACCTCTACCTGTATGACAACGCAGGAACGCCTGCAATTGAACTGGTGACGACACCACCGTCAGGACCATATAGCGGAGTTTCGCGAACCAAGACTGGTGATACGTCGCGCCGGTTTTTATGCGCGCTGCGCACCAGTGGATCAACGGGACTTTACAACTTCAAAGTGAACCAAGGCTTTATCGAGTATTTGGAGAATATTCCAGCAGTTCCGTTTCGCACCCTGTCGTCAGGAGCTGCGACCTCGCCAACCGGGGTGGACTGCTCGGCAGTGATCCCACCGACAACACAAAGCGGCATTTTCTGCTTCACCAACATTGGTACGCCAGTAATGTTCGTTCACTACCCTGGGTTGAATGCCGCGATCCTCCAGCAGGTCGCAGCGGGAACCCGATACAAAGCACAAGCGTTGCTGTTCAGCCAGAGCCTCCTGTACTCAAACAGCGGTACCGGCGGCGCAGCATTTATAGACGTTCAAGGTTAT
>NZ_JBYOKU010000079.1:0-840 GCF_057799175.1 Pseudomonas sp. 14P5.3.2
GTAACCTTGAACGTCTATAAATGCTGCGCCGCCGGTACCGCTGTTTGAGTACAGGAGGCTCTGGCTGAACAGCAACGCTTGTGCTTTGTATCGGGTTCCCGCCGCGACCTGCTGGAGGATCGCGGAATTCAACCCAGGGTAGTGAACGAACATCACTGGTGTACCAATGTTGGTGAAGCAGAAAATGCCGCTTTGTGTTGTCGGTGGGATCACTGCCGAGCAGTCCACCCCGGTTGGCGAAGTCGCAGCTCCTGAAGACAAAGTGCGAAACGGAACTGCTGGAATATTCTCCAAATACTCGATAAAGCCTTGGTTCACTTTGAAGTTGTAAAGTCCCGTTGATCCACTGGTGCGCAGCGCGCATAAAAACCGGCGCGACGTATCACCATTCTTGGTTCGCGCAACTCCGCTATATGGTCCTGACGGTGCTGTCGTTACCAGTTCAATCGCAGGCGTTCCTGCGTTGTCGTACAGGTAGAGGTAGTACCAGGTGTTGCCAGACAGGCTCAGACCGGAGAGTGCCAGGCCATTCGGAACGTAAAGAGTTTTTCCAGCCCCTGGAATGTAGGCCGTTCCAGAGGTGACACTGATTCCGGTACCAGACGTGTACACCGGAAGCAGTCCGTCGATATATCCACGTCCCACACTCAACGCTGCGGCTGATGTCACCTGGGCCTGAAGTTTGCCGGAGGCGACGAGAATCGAATCAGTTGCAACAACCGGTGCGCTGATCGTCAAATCAAGACCCGTCAGTGGGGTCGTGCGAACACCGGAGGCGGTCATGTATTTGTTGGTCGGCCCTTCCGGTAGGCCATCTGTGTTCGTCAGATTGAGCGAGGC
>NZ_JBYOKU010000080.1:0-706 GCF_057799175.1 Pseudomonas sp. 14P5.3.2
GGGATGGAGCGATGATGGCATATGCAATAACAGACGTTGGTTGGCGGTGCGTGGATCCGGATACGGCGCTGATGGACGGCGAGACTCTTGTTGCTGAGTTGCCACAGTGGCTGGTGGATCTGGATTCAGAAAGGGAGAGAGCGTCAGGTGCCAAGGCGCAGATGGACAACCTGCGGACTATTGCCGACGAAGCTTTAAGCCCGCTGCAGGCCGGCGTAGATATTGACGAGATCAGTGATGACGATCGAGTGCTGTGGAAAGCATGGAAGCGTTATCTGATCGCCTTGAGCAAGACACCAGAACGCCCCGGATGGCCAGACGCTCCCGACTGGCCTGCATTACCTGAATCCTGAAACCCGCCATTGAGCGGGTATTTTTTTGCCTGGAGAAAGCCGATGACCATCACCCAGCAGCAGTTGCTGCAGATCCTCCCGAACGCCGGCGCCAAAGCCGGCGTTTTTGCGCCTGCCCTGAATACGGCAATGCAGCGGTACCAGATTGTCGGCACCAAGCGCGCTGCTGCGTTCATCGCGCAGATTGGCCATGAATCCGGTCAGCTGCTGTACGTGCGCGAGATCTGGGGACCGACCGCCGCACAGCGCGGTTACGAAGGTCGCAAGGATTTGGGAAACACCGTGGCCGGTGACGGACTCAAGTACCGAGGGCGCGGGCTGATCCAGGTGACCGGCCGGGCGAACTATGCCGC
>NZ_JBYOKU010000081.1:0-523 GCF_057799175.1 Pseudomonas sp. 14P5.3.2
CAGCGCGGTGGTGTCGCTGGTCACCGACTCTTCCAGCACTTGCGGCTGCTTGCCTTCGTGCAGGACTTCGGTCAGCAGCCACAGGTCGTTCCACTTGGCCTTCGGGTGTTCGGTCAGGGCAAGGAAATGACCGCTGACCAGCAGTGGCTGATCACTCTTGCCTTCGGCGAGCTGGAAGTCGCTGCGGTGGCGTTCGAGGGCGCGTTTGGCCAGGTGCTTGCCGCGCTCGCGGTCGATGAAGCGGCCCGGGTAGTCGTAGTCTTCGAGATCGGGCAGGGCGTCGCCGCGGTTTTCGCTTTCCAGCGTCAGGCGCGGTTTTTCGAAGTCGTAATCGCGGCGCGTGGTGCGGCTGGTGCGGGTTTCCAGGCGCAGGTCGAAGCGCTTGATCACCGGGTTGCTGGCGACCATGCCGGAGTCTTGCTGGTAGGCCACAGGCTTGAGTTTCGGGAACACCGTCTGGTCATCGCCGAAGACGAGCTTGTGCGCTGTAGCGCTGTGCTGGAAGTGGTAGTGAATACCTTCT
>NZ_JBYOKU010000082.1:0-523 GCF_057799175.1 Pseudomonas sp. 14P5.3.2
GAGTGCGGTGGTGTCGCTGGTCACCGACTCTTCCAGCACTTGCGGCTGTTTGCCTTCGTGCAGGACTTCGGTGAGCAGCCACAGGTCGTTCCACTTGGCCTTCGGGTGTTCGGTCAGGGCAAGGAAATGGCCGCTGACCAGCAGTGGCTGATCACTCTTGCCTTCGGCGAGCTGGAAGTCGCTGCGGTGACGTTCGAGGGCGCGTTTGGCCAGGTGTTTGCCGCGCTCGCGGTCGATGAAGCGGCCCGGGTAGTCGTAGTCTTCGAGATCGGGCAGGGCGTCGCCGCGGTTTTCGCTTTCCAGGGTCAGGCGCGGTTTTTCGAAGTCGTAATCGCGGCGCGTGGTACGGCTGGTGCGGGTTTCCAGGCGCAGGTCGAAACGCTTGATCACCGGATTGCTGGCGACCATGCCGGAGTCTTGCTGGTAGGCCACTGGCTTGAGTTTCGGGAACACCGTCTGGTCATCGCCGAAGACGAGCTTGTGCGCTGTGGCGCTGTGCTGGAAGTGGTAGTGAATACCTTCC
>NZ_JBYOKU010000083.1:0-494 GCF_057799175.1 Pseudomonas sp. 14P5.3.2
GTGGTCGAAACCGGCGTCTTGTCAGCGACCAGATTTTCGTAGTTACCGCCAGTCACACCGGTGATGGCGTTGGTCAGCGGGGCATGGCCGGTCAGCGCATCGTTCGGCGCAGTGGTGGTCACGGTACCGGTGGTTTTGCCCACTTCGATGGTGATGTTTTGACCATTAGCCAGAGTTACCACAACTGGCGAGCCAGTCACTGGCGCACCAACGGTCGCGGTGTAGGTGACGGTGCCACCTTCAGCCGCAGACTCGGTCGCGGAAAGTTTGACCGTGGTGGTGTCGATGGTGTCGGTGACCTGAGTCACGGCCGGCACAGTGCTCGGCACCAGGTTCTCGAAGTTGCCACCGGTAGCGGTGGAAATGGTTGCTTCGACTTTGCCCGCGTCTTTGTACACGTCATCGGCAGGGGCCGGAACGGTCACGGTGCCAGTGGTTTTGCCCGCGTCGATGGTGATAACAGCACCGTTCGACAGCGTTACGGTCACTGGCGA
>NZ_JBYOKU010000084.1:0-487 GCF_057799175.1 Pseudomonas sp. 14P5.3.2
GCCGCTGGCGGTTTCGCTCTTACAGCGAGTCACCTTTTCCAAACGCCGAAAAGGTAACCCAAAAGGCTTTGCCCCGGCGTACGGCACTTCGCTGAGGCTCAGTGTTCCCTCGCTACGGTGTCCATCCGGGGGCATCGCCTCCGGTTTGCTTCGCTGCACCTCCTCTCGATGGATGCGGCTTCGCCGCATGGCGCTGCGCGCCTAACCCCCGGATGAACACCTCCGCTCGGCCTGCCGAAGGGGCTGAAGATCAAAAGCCACATCAAAAGCCAAAGCCAAAGCGGATCAAAAGATCACAGCCTTCGGCAGTTCCTACATGGGATTGGGTGTTTTCAGTTAGAGATTGGTCGGCTGACAGGCCGCCTTCGCGAGCAAGCCCGCTCCCACAGTTGGGCCGGGTGCATCCGCAAGAGATCGGTCGGCTGTCAGGCCGCCATCGCCAGCAGGCTGACTCCTACAATTTAGAAAGCGTGCACCCCATGCGGCA
>NZ_JBYOKU010000085.1:0-466 GCF_057799175.1 Pseudomonas sp. 14P5.3.2
TAAAGTCGAAGCGACCATTTCCACCGCTACCGGTGGCAACTTCGAAAACCTGGTGCCGAGCACTGTTCCTGCAGTCACCAACGTTACCGATACCATCGACACCACTACGGTCAAACTGACCGCGACCGAATCGGCTGCGGAAGGTGGCACCGTCACCTACACCGCAACCGTTGGCGCACCAGTGACCGGCTCGCCTGTAGTCGTGACCCTGGCTAATGGTCAGAACATCACCATCGAAGTGGGCAAAACCACCGGTACCGTCACCACCACTGCGCCGAACGATGCGTTGACCGGTCACGCGCCGTTGACCAACGCCATCACCAATGTGACCGGCGGCAACTACGAAAATCTGGTAGCCGACAAAACTCCGGTTTCGACCACCGTTACCGACACTGTCGACACCACCAACCTGTCCCTGAGCGCTACCAACTCGGTCGCCGAGGGCGGTTCGATCATCTACACCGCA
>NZ_JBYOKU010000086.1:0-447 GCF_057799175.1 Pseudomonas sp. 14P5.3.2
GCCGAACGACGCGCTGACCGGCCACGCGCCGTTGACCAACTCGATCACTAACGTGACCGGCGGCAACTACGAGAATCTGGTGGCCGACAAAACGCCGGTCAGCACCACCGTGACCGACACCATCGACACCACCAACCTGTCGCTGAGCGCGACCGGCACTGTGGCCGAAGGTGGCTCGATCGTTTACACCGCAACCCTCACCAACGCCGCCGGTTCGCCGGTCACCGTGACCCTGAGCAACGGCGCCGTGATCACCATCGACGCGGGTAAAACTACCGGCACCGTCACCGTTCCTGCTCCAGCGGACGACGTCTACAAAGACGCCGGCACCGTGCAGGCAACGATCAAGACCGCGACCGGTGGCAACTTCGAAAACCTGGTCCCAAGCACCACACCAGCCGTGACCAGTGTCACCGACACCATCGACACCACTGGCGTGAAACTCAC
>NZ_JBYOKU010000087.1:0-353 GCF_057799175.1 Pseudomonas sp. 14P5.3.2
ACGCCGCCGACTCTGACCCGCCTCCATACAAAGCTTTCACCGAATATCTGTGATCACCCAATGCCTGAGCCGTCAGCGTATGAGACCACTTGCCTGCGGCATCCACGGCAATCGGTGTGAAGATCACTACGCCCTCGTCCAGTAGCTCGATTTGCTGCCCGGCGTGGCCTTCGCCGGCAAATACCAGCGAAATATCAGGAGTGGAGCCGCCATCCGGGATTTCAACGTCGCTGGGTAATCCTTTCACCGAGTCGATAGTAGGCGGCACCCACTCCACCACTTCCCCGACGACAAAAACCAACGGATTCGAAAGGCTGGTCTCTTCTGTGGCATGGCGCCAGAGCTGGTAGCGG
>NZ_JBYOKU010000088.1:0-311 GCF_057799175.1 Pseudomonas sp. 14P5.3.2
GATCTAATCAAAGACTAGAAATCAATATTCACACTGGAATATTCATTTCTAAACTCTAACAAGCAGAAGCAGTTAATGGTGGAGCCAAGCGGGATCGAACCGCTGACCTCCTGCGTGCAAGGCAGGCGCTCTCCCAGCTGAGCTATGGCCCCATACAAAATTGGTGGGTCTGGGCAGATTCGAACTGCCGACCTCACCCTTATCAGGGGTGCGCTCTAACCAACTGAGCTACAGACCCAATTTCGAGCGCGTAACTGATTAGCTAAGAGCTATCAGCTTGGAGCTTAAAGCTGCTTCTATCGTCTTCTTCA